>JAILZQ010000042.1 GCA_023512415.1 Geminicoccaceae bacterium
GCTCGGGCCACTCCACGCGCTTTTTGGCCCGCGCCCTGGCCGAAGCGGGGGGCGGCCGGCTCGTCGCCGTCGACCCAGAGCCGCGCGCGCCCCTGCCGCCCGGCGTCGAGCACCGGCCGCACCTTCTGGGCGAGGCCGAGCTCGCCCTCGCCCGGGAGCTCGGCCCGGGCGACGTGCTGTTCGTCGATTCGAGCCACCTGCTGGTGCCCGGCAGCGACGTCGATTTCCTGGTCTGTCGGCTCCTCCCGCTGCTCGGAGCGGGCGTGCTGCTCCACCTCCACGACATCTTCCTGCCCGACGCCTACCCCGAGGCCTGGGCCTGGCGCGGCTACAACGAGCAGGCGCTCGTGGCGGCGCTCCTGCTGGGCGGCCGCTTCCGCCCGATCTGGGCGAGCCATTGGATGGTGACCCGCCGGGCCCAACGGATCGCGGCGAGCCCGCTCGCCGTCCTCCCCCTCTTGCCGGGTGCCTTCGAGACGAGCTTCTGGCTCGAGCTCGCGGGATCCTAGCCGCGGCCCGGCGCGCCCTCCTCTTCGCCCCGCAGCAAGCGCTCGCGCAGCTCGCGCTTCAAGATCTTGCCGTAGGCACTCTTCGGCAGGGCCTCCAGGAAGACGTAGCGCTTGGGCCGCTTGAACCGGGCGATCTGCGCGAGGCAGTGGGCGTCGAGCTCCTCCGCCCGGGTGCCGGGTTCGGCCACCACGCAGGCCACGACCTGCTCGCCCCATTCCGGATCGGGCAGGCCGACGACCGAGACCTCCTTCACTTTGGGGTGGGTCAGGAGTGCTTCCTCGACCTCGCGCGGGTAGATGTTGGCCCCGCCCGAGATGATCAGGTCCTTCGATCGGTCCTTGAGGGTCAAATAGCCGGCCGGATCGAAGCTGCCGAGATCGCCGGTCTTGAGCCAACCCGTGCCCATCGTCGCGGCCGTGGCCTCGGGGTTGCGCCAATAGCCCGGCACCACGCTGTCCCCGCGCACCAGCACCTCGCCGACTTCGCCCGGCGGCAAGGCGCGCCCCTCCTCGTCGGCGACGATCACCTCGCAGACCAGTTGCGGCGTGCCGGCCGACTGCAGGATGTCGCGGCGGCCGGCCCGGGCCGCCGCCGCGTGCTCGCGCTTGGAAAGCGCGGTGATGCACATGGGCGATTCGCCCTGGCCGTAGAGCTGGGCGAGCTTGAAGCCCAAGACGCGGTGCGCCTCCTCGAGGTCGGCCAGATACATGGGTGCCCCGCCGTAGACGATCGTCGAAAGGCCCACGGGCTCGGGCCCGTGCTCGCGCACCCGCCGGACGATCCGGTTGACCATGGTCGGGGCCGCGAACAGGTGGACGCGATCCCACACCCGGCAGAGCTCGACGACCTCGGCCTCGTCGAACCCGGCGCTCTCCGGGACCAGGTGGCAGGAGCCCACCGCGGCGTGCGGGCTCACGTAGCAGCCCGAGCCGTGGCTCAAGGGCGCGGCGTGGAGCAGGACCGAGCGCGGCGCCACCTCGTCGACGTCGACGTGGTAGGCGTAGCTCATGGCCCGCAGGTTGCGATGCGTGATCATCGCGCCCTTCGGCCGACCCGTCGTCCCGCTCGTGTAGAAGAGCCAGGCGAGCCGATCGGGCTCGACCGGCAGAAGCGGGTGCGGGTCGGCCGCGAAGAGTGCGGCGTAGTCGGCCGAGGGAACCTCGATCGGGGTGCAGCCCGGTGGGACCCCGCCCTCGGCGACCGCCGGGGCGAGCTTGGTCGAGGCGAAGCAGACCCGCGGCTCGGCATTACCCAGGATCCAGCCGAGCTCCTTGGGGTGCAGCTTGGCGTTGATCGGCACGATCGCGAGCCCGACCCACCAGGCCGCGAGCTCGATCTCGAGATATTCCGGCCGGTTCTCCATGACGATCGCGACCCGGTCGCCGTCGCGGCAGCCGAGGCGGCCGCGCAGTCCCGCGGCGAGCCGGGCGGCGCGCTCGACGAGCTCGCGGTAGGTCCGGAGCGTGCGGGCGCCGAGCGCCACTGCCGGGGCTTCGGGGTCGCGCCGAGCGATCCTGAGGAAGAAGTGGGCGAGATTCACGGAGGGGGCCTCCCGCACGGTGGCGCCTTCTCGCCGGACGAGCCTGGCGCGGCGAAAGCCGCGCCGCAAGCGGCGAAAGTTTTTCTTTAGGGCTGCAACACGAAAAGTGTTTTGACATCTCGGACGATGATGGTAGGGAGACGGAGCCACCGGACTCGGGGAGGAAGGCATGGGTCTGTCTTGCCGTCGCGTGTTGGCGCGATGCGTCGCCGTGTTGGGCCTGTGTTGTGTGGCCGCGACCGCCCAGGCTTGGGAACCGAGCAAGCCCGTCCAGTTCTACGTCCCGGCCGGCACGGGCGGCGGCGCCGACCAAATGGCCCGTACGATCCAGGCGATCGTCGCCAAGCACGGCCTCATGAAGCAGCCGATGGTCGTGCAGAACAAGGGCGGTGGCGCCGGAGCCGAGGCCTTCCTCGAGGTCAAGGAAAAGAAGGGTGACGCGCATCTGCTGCTGATCACCCTGTCGAGTCTCTTCACGACACCGCTGGCTACCGGTGTGCCGTTCCGCTGGACCGACTTGACCCCGGTCAAGATGCTGGCGCTCGACGAGTTCGTCCTGTGGGTCAACACCGAATCGCCTTGGAAGAGCGTCGCCGAGCTCGTCGCCGCCGGCAAGACCCAGAAACTGCGGATGGGCGGCACCGGCTCGCGGCAAGAGGACCACATCATCACGGTGGCGATCGGCAGGGCCACGGGCGCGCAGTTCACCTACGTGCCCTACAAGGGCGGCGGTGAGGTCGCGGTCCAACTCGTGGGCGGCCACGTCGACACCACGGTCAACAACCCGATCGAGGCGGTGAGCCACTGGAAAGCGGGCAAGGTCCGACCGCTCTGCGTGTTCGATTCGAAGCCCATGCCCTATCCGCAGAAGATCACCGAGACGATGGCCTGGGCCGACATCCCGACCTGCAAGAGCCAGGGCCTCGACGTCGAATATCTGATGCTCCGCGGGATCTTCATGCCGGCCGGCGTCAGCGCCGAGCAGGTCCGCTTCTACGTCGACCTGCTCGACAAGGTGCGGGCCACGCCCGAGTGGAAGGAACTCATGGCCCAAGGCGCCTTCAACCAGACCGCCCTCGAAGGTGCGGAATTCCGCGCGTGGCTGGAGCGCGAAGAGGAGCGGCATCGCCAACTCATGGCCGAAGCCGGCTTCCTCGCGAAGTGAGCGGACCGTCGGGTCCCACCAAGCGCTGAACGTCGATCGGGAGGATCCAGGCGATGCCGCAGTTCGCCGGCGGTGGTAGCGGGATCGGGCAGACGACGGTCGAGGTCGTCCTCGCCCTTCTGTTCGTGGCCGTGGGTGGCCTCGCCGTGAGCGAGGGTTTGCGGCTCGGCAACGGCTGGGGCTTCGACGGGCCGCAGGCCGGCTATTTCCCGTTCTGGATCGGGATCTTGTTGATCTCCGCGAGCGGCGTGACGCTGGTCCAGGCCCTCCGGCGCCGGGGCGAGGGTCGGCTCTTCGTCACCTGGCCCCGCCTCTTCCTGGTCTTCCGGGTCCTCGCCCCCGCCGCCGTCTACGGCGCCGCCATCTTCTTCGTCGGCATCTACGCCGCATCGGCCGGGCTCGTGCTCTGGTTCATGCGCGGCATCGGCGGCTTCCCGCTGCGCCAGGCGGTGCCGGTGGCCGCCGCGCTCGTCACGGTGACCTTCCTCGTCTTCGAGATCTGGTTCCTCGTACCGCTCCCCAAAGGACCGCTCGAGCACGCGCTCGGCTTCTGAGCGCCGCGTTCCCCGTCCGTCGCCTTTCCTTCCAGGAGCGTCCCGCGACATGAGCGAGTTGGCGGCCCTTTTCCACGGCTTCTCGATCGCCCTCGAGCCCACCAATCTCGCGCTCATGGTCGCCGGCATCGTGCTCGGTGTGCTGATCGGCGTGCTGCCCGGGCTCGGCGGGGCCAACGGGGTGGCCATCCTCCTCCCCTTGACCTTCACCCTCGAGCCCGTCTCGGCGATCATCCTGCTGTCCTGCATCTATTGGGGGGCGCTCTTCGGCGGGGCGATCACCTCGATCCTCTTCAACATCCCGGGCGAACCCTGGTCGGTCGCGACCACCTTCGACGGCTACCCCATGGCCCAGAACGGCCGCGCGGCCGAGGCGCTCACCGCCGCCTTCACCTCCTCCTTCATCGGCGCCTTCGTGGCGATCCTGGTCATCACCTTCGTCTCGCCGCTGGTCGCGGGCTTCGCGCTGCGCTTCGGCCCGGCCGAGTTCTTCGCCGTGATGTTCCTGGCCTTCGCGAGCTTCATCGGCCTCTCCTCGGGCTCGCCCTTCAAGACCATGGCTTCGATGATGGTGGGCTTCCTGTTGGCCGGGGTCGGGCTCGACACGGTCACGGGCGAGCTGCGCGGCACCTTCGGCTCGACCGAGCTCATGCGCGGCTTCAACTTCCTCGTCGTGGTGATCGGCCTGTTCGGTATCTCCGAGATCCTCCAGTCGATCGAGGAGGGCCTCACCTTCCGCGGCCGCGAGGGGCGGATCGATCTCAGGGCGGTCCTGCGCACCTGGGCCGAAATGCTCCGCCACAAGGCGATCGTCGTCCGTTCCGCCCTGATCGGCTGCTGGATGGGGATCACCCCCGCCGGCGCCACCCCCGCCTCTTTCATGAGCTACGGCGTCGCCCGCCGGCTCAGCCGGCACGGCCGCGAGTTCGGCCAGGGCCGGATCGAGGGGGTGATCGCCCCGGAGACCGCGGCGCACGCCGCCGGCACCTCGGCGCTCTTGCCCATGCTCACCCTCGGCATCCCGGGCTCGCCGACCGCGGCCGTGCTCCTGGGCGGGCTCATCATGTGGGGCCTGCAGCCCGGGCCCATGCTGTTCGTCGAGCAGAAGGATTTCGTCTGGGGCCTGATCGCGTCCATGTATCTGGGCAACGTCGTGGGCCTCGTGATCGTCCTCGTGGCCGTGCCCTGGTTCGCCGCGATCCTCCGCGTCCCCTTCCCGGTGATCGCCGCGATCATCCTCGTGGTCTGCGCGATCGGCGCCTACACGGTCAACAACGCCGCCTTCGACATCGTCTTGATGCTGATCTTCGGGGTGCTGGGCTACGTGATGAAGAAGCTCGACTACCCCTTGGCCCCGCTCGTGCTCGCGCTCGTGCTCGGCGATCGGACGGAGCAGTCCTTCCGCCAAGCCCTCCTCCTTTCCGAGGGCAGCTTCGCGATCTTCGTCTCCAACGGTCTGGTCGCTTCGATCATGGCGCTCGGCTTCCTCATGCTCTTCTGGCCGGTCCTCTCCAAGCTGTGGAGCCGACGCCCGGCCGCGGCCGGCGCCTGAGCGGGTGCCCCGCCGGCACGATGCGATCGGC
Organism: Geminicoccaceae bacterium; assembly: GCA_023512415.1. Lineage (GTDB taxonomy): Bacteria > Pseudomonadota > Alphaproteobacteria > Geminicoccales > Geminicoccaceae > JANXAZ01. The sequence continues at coordinate 5,353 of JAILZQ010000042.1, forward strand.
TCGCCGGGCCCTCCGGCCCCGCGAACGGTCGCGGCTCAGCCGGAGGCCGGGCCGGCGGTGGTCTGGCCCTGCGCCGGGCCGGCGGTCGGCCGCCCCTCGGTCGGCATGGGCGCCCAGCCGAAGAACCGTTCGGCCAGGTCGAGGGCGACCGTGGCGAGCCCGCGCTGGAGCGCATCGGCGAGCTCGTGCAGGCCCTGCTCGCGCGCCATGACCTTCTCGAGCGGGCGCGGCTCCAAGAGCGTGGTCAAGCCCTCGACCCGCTCCAGGACCTCGGCGGCGCGGCGCAAGCGGTAGCGGCGCCGCAGCCTTTCGAGTTCGGCCGAGACGATGCCGAGATTGGCCGCGACCGAGCGCGGGAAGGACGCGTCGCACAGTAAGAAGGTCGCGACCTGGCGGGGCTCGAGCCCGTGCGCATGACGCCGGCGGAAGGCCTGGTAGCCGGCCGCGGCGCGGAGCACCGCCATCCAGTAGAAGGCGTCGGCCGCCGAGCCCGGCTCCTCGTCCTCGCGCGCGGCGAAGGCGAGCAGCTTGGCGTCCAACAGCCGGGTCGTCTGATCGGCCCGCTCGATCGCGGCACCGAGCTGGGCGAACGACCAGGCCTCGTCGCGGTAGAGCGTGCCGGCGGCGATCCCGGCGTGCGTCTGGCAGCCCTCCTTGATCATCGCGCACAACCGCGCGAGCCGGTGCTCGCCGACCTCGGCCGGGAGGAGGGCCGCGACGCGGTTGTAGAAGACGTTCAGATGGGTCCACAATTCGGTCGAGATCAGCGGCCGCAGCTGCCGCGCGTTCTCCCGCGCGGCCCGAAGATCGCAGAGGATCGAGGTCGGGTTGTCGCGATCGACCAGGTAGAAGCGCAGGACGGCATCGGCGGTCGCACCTTCGGGATGCGCGGCGAGGAAGCGTTCGGTGTCGGCGTTGATATCGAGGACCACCTTCCAATCGGCGGAGCCCCGGAGATCGCGGGCGAAGACCTCCTGCACCTCGAGGATCCGGGCGAGGTTCTCGGCCCGTTCGACGTAGCGGGCGAGCCAGAAGGTGCACTCCGCCCAGCGGGCGAGCAGGCGGCTCACGGTCGGCCGCCCGGCCCGGCGGGGCGGCCCGCGGCGAACCGGCGCTCGGCCAGCACCCAGGTGTCCTTCGAGCCGCCGCCCTGGGAGGAGTTCACCACGAGCGAGCCCTGCCGCAGGGCGACCCGGGTGAGGCCGCCGGGCAGGACCCAGCTCGCCTTGCCGGTGATCACGAACGGGCGCAGGTCGACCCGGCGCGGGGCGATCCCCTCCTCGACGAGGGTCGGGGCTTCCGAGAGCTCGACCACGGGCTGCGCGATCCACTCCTCGGGCCGCTCGAGGAGCCGGGCGCGGCAGGCTTCGAGCTCCTCCTTGCTCGCCCGGGTGCCGATCGTGATCCCGTAGCCGCCCGATGCGCCGACCGGCTTGACGACGAGCCGGTCGAGATGGGCGAGGGTGTAGCGGAGCGCTTCGGGCTCCCGGCAGATGTGCGTCTCGACATTCGGCAGGATCGGCTCCTCGTCGAGATAGTAGCGCACGAGTCGCGGCACGTAGGCGTAGACCGCCTTGTCGTCGGCCACCCCGGTGCCGATCGCGTTGGCGATCGCCACCGTGCCGGACTTGAGCGCGCGGACGATCCCCGGCACGCCCAACAGGCTGTCGGGACGGAAGGCCTCGGGATCGAGGAAATCGTCGTCGACCCGCCGATAGACGACGTCGACCCGCTCGAGGCCGGCGATCGTCCGCATGTAGACGCGGTCGTCCTCGACGACGAGATCGCGGCCCTCGACCAGCGGGACGCCCATCTCGCGGGCGAGGAACACGTGCTCGAAATAGGCGCTGTTGAACACGCCGGGCGACAGCAGCACGACCTGCGGGTCGAGCACGCCCTCGGGGGCCATCTCGCACAGGGCCTCGTGCAGCCGCCGGCCGTAATCGGAGACCGGGCGGATCGGCAGATCACGCATGATGTCGGCGAAGGAGCGCTGCATCAGGTGCCGGTTCTCGACCACGTAGGACACGCCCGAGGGGGTGCGGGCATTGTCCTCGAGCACGAGGAACCGGCCGTCGGGGCCGCGCACGAGGTCGACGCCGCAGATGTTGACCCAGCTCCCGTGCGGCGGCCGGAAGCCTTCCACGAGCGCGCGGAAATGCGGGTTGGAGCGGACCAGGTCGGCCGGCACGATGCCGTCGGCCAACACCCGACCGGGGCCGTAGACGTCGGCGAGGAACGCGTTCAAGGTCCGCACGCGCTGCCGGACGCCGGCCTCGATCACCGCCCATTCCGCGGCCGGGATCACCCGCGGGATGACGTCGAACGGCAAGATCCGGTCGATCGCCGTCCGCTCGCTGTAGACGGTGAAGGTGACCCCGAGGTCGTAGAGCTGGCTCTCCGCCTCGCGGGCCCGGGCGCGCAGCTCCTCGAGGCTCAGCCGGTCGAGCCGCTCGAAGCAAGCCCGCGCATCGGCGCCGTTCGCGAGCGCCGCGTCCCGCATCTCGCAGAACACACCCGGGTCGGCGGCATAGTCGGCGAACAGCCCCTGCACCCGTCCTCCCGGCGGAGCCGGCCCGCACCGGGCTTCGGCTCCGCACGCGTCGCTCTCCCTCCCCTCTGGTAGCAAGGCCGGTGCCGAATGTGCAGCCGTGACGCGGCGGCGCCTGGCGGGCGAGCGATTGCCCGCCCGGCGTGCAGCCGCTGCCACGCTTTCCGGCAGCCGCCTCGCGACCCGCCATCCGGGGCGGAGCGGTCCGACCGGCCGCCGCGGGCACCGGCTTTCCCGAAGCCCAGCCGGCGGGCAGTGGTCCCGTCGCTCGCGCGCCCCTCCGCGAGAAGAGCCGAGCGTCCTCGCGGCACCGTTGACGGACGGCCAGCCGTGATCCAGGCCTGTTGCAGGCTTTGCCCAAACCGCCTGTCGCGGTCCGTCCTCCGTCGCTCGTGGATCGCCCCCGTGCCCGGACCCATCGGAGCGCTCCTTCTCGCCACCCTCCTCCTCGCCGGGCCGGCGCTCGCCGAACGCTGGGTCCCGACCCCGGGCCTGCGCTTCGACGTGCAGTTCACCAAGCCCTTCGATCTCGACCGGCCGGTCGACCTCTTGGAGCTCGACCTGTTCGACGCCGAGCCGGCGATGGTCACGGCGTTGAAGGCCCGCGGCGTTCGCCTCGCCTGCTATGTCAATGCCGGCGCCTGGGAGAAGTGGCGGCCCGATGCCGGTTCCTTCCCCGCGGTCGTGCTCGGCAAGCCCTATGCCGGCTGGCCGGGCGAGCGCTGGCTCGACATCCGCCGGCTCGATCTGTTGGCCCCGATCCTCGAGGCCCGGCTCGACCTCTGCCGGACGAAGGGCTTCGACACGGTCGAGGCGGACAACGTGAACGGCTTCGAGAACGACACGGGCTTCGCGCTCGACCGGAGCCATCAGCTCGCCTTCAACCGCTGGCTCGCCGAGGCGGCGCACGCCCGGGGCCTCTCGATCGGGCTCAAGAACACCGGCTTGCTCGCCGCCGAACTCGTGGGAGCCTTCGACTGGGCCCTCGTCGAATCCTGCTACCGCTACAACGAGTGCCAGCTCTTCCAGCCCTTCCGCCGCGCCGGCAAGGCGGTCTTCGTGATCGAATACACGAACAACCGACGCCAGCAGGCGCGCCTCTGCCCGCTCGCCGCCAACGACGGCTACGGGCTCATTTTCAAGCGCCGCAAGCTCGACGGCCGGCTCGCCCGCTGCCCCTGAGCTTCTGCGAGCGCTGCGCCGACCGGCCGCTCACCCCGGATCGCCGGCATCCAGCGAGAGGTCGCCGAGCCCCGAAAGATGCGCGTCGAGGCGGGCGAGGAGCTGCGCGAGCTGGGCCCGGTCCTCGGGGCCGAGCACGGCCGTGAGCTCGGCTTCGAGCGCGCGCGCCAAGGGCACGATCGCCTCGAACACTGCCACCCCCGGTTCGGCGAGCTCGAGCAGCGCCGAACGGCGATCCTCGGGATGCGGCCGGCGCAGCACGAAACCTTTCGCCTCGAGCGCCGCCACCGCCCGGCTCACCTTGACCTTGTCCATGGCCGTGCGCTCGACGATCGCCGCGGCGGTGAGCGGCCCGCCCGTGCCGAGGACCGCCATCACCCGCCATTCCGGGATCGACAGGCCGAACCGCTCGGCATAGGCGCGGGCGAAGGCCCGGCTCATCCGGTTGGCGGTCACCGAGAGCCGGTAGGGCAGGAAGGCCTCGAGGCGGAACGGCGCGGCCTCGCCGGCTGCGGCGGGGGGAGGCGTGTCGGCGACCGTTGACTTTCGTTTCATATGAAACATCATTCCGGCTCAGAGGGAGGCAGGCAAGCCCTGCCGGGAGGGGAGCACCCACGATGAAGCACTACATCCGCTTCCCGCGCCTCGAGGGGCGCGCGAGCCGCCAGGCACACGCCGATCTGCCGGAGGGCACCTTCGAGCGCGAGATGGGCAAGGAGGGCTTCTTCGGCCCGGCCACCCAGATGTACCACCGCCACCCGCCGACCGGCTGGGAGAGCTGGGAGGGCCCGCTGCGGCCGCGTGCCTTCGACCTCAACGGCGTGAGCGGCCCGCACGCCTCGCCCTTCGATGCGCCGGAGGTGCTGTTCAACGCCCATGTCCGGCTGCGCTTCTGGCGCGCGCCCGAGAGGATGGACCACCTGGCGCGCAACGCCGACGGCGACGAGCTCGTCTTCGTCCACGAGGGTGAGGGCCACCTCTTCTGCGACTACGGCCATCTCGAATACCGCACGGGCGATTACATCGTCCTGCCGCGCAGCACGATGTGGCGGATCGAGAGCACGAAGCCGACCACCTGCTTGCTGATCGAGGCGACCGGCTCGACCTACATGCTGCCCGAAAAGGGCATTTTGGGGCACCACGCGATCTTCGATCCGGCGGTCCTCGACACGCCCAAGATCGACGAGGCCTTCGAGCGCCAGCAGAGCGAGGAGCGCACCCGCGTCCACATCAAGCGCAGCGGCCGGATCTCGATCTGCACCTATCCCTTCAACCCGCTCGACGCGGTGGGCTGGCACGGCGACCTCGCCCCGGTGCGCTTGAACGTGAAGGACATCCGGCCGCTCGCGAGCCACCGCTACCATCTGCCGCCCTCGGCGCACACCACCTGGGTGGCCAACCGGTTCGTGATCTGCACCTTCACCCCGCGGCCGTTCGAGACCGACCCGGGTGCGTTGAAGGTGCCGTTCTTCCACAACAACGACGATTACGACGAGGTGCTGTTCTACCACGCGGGCGACTTCTTCTCGCGCGACAACATCAAGGCCGGCATGATGACCTTCCATCCCTGCGGCTTCACCCACGGGCCGCACCCCAAGGCGCTCGAGCGCGCCTTCGTCCAGCCCAAGCCCGCGACCGACGAGTACGCGGTGATGCTGGATACCCGCGACGCCCTCGAGCTCGGCCCCGCCGCCACCCAGACCGAGGTCGTGGGCTACGCCGACAGCTGGAAGGTGAAGCGCGAGCCCACCAAGCTCGCCGCCGAGTGAGGCGCGGGTGAAGCTCGCGAGCTTGCGCGAAGGGAGCCGGGACGGGCGGCTCTGCCTCGTCTCGGCCGACCTTTCGCGCGCCGTTCGGGCGCGCGCGGCCTCGACGCTGCAGCAGGTCCTCGACAACTGGGCGGAACTCGCCCCGCATTTGCGCGAGGAGGCGGCGGCGCTCGAGGCCGGGCGGACACCCGGCGCCTTCGCCTTCGATCCGAAGGCCTGCGCGGCCCCCTTGCCGCGCGCCTATCAGTGGGCCGACGGCTCGGCCTATCTCAACCATGTCGAGCTGGTCCGCCGCGCCCGCGGTGCCGAGATGCCGCCCTCCTTCCTGACCGATCCCTTGATGTACCAGGGCGGCTCGGACGGCTTTTTGGGCCCCTGCGAGCCCATCCCGCTGATCGACGAAGCCATGGGCCTCGATTTCGAGGCCGAGGTCGCGGTGATCACCGACGACGTGCCGATGGCCGCCACGGTCGAGGAGGCAGCAGCAGCCGTCCGGCTCCTCGTGCTCGTCAACGACGTGTCGCTGCGCAACCTGGTCCCGGCCGAGCTCGCCAAGGGCTTCGGCTTCTTCCAGTCGAAGCCGGCCTCGGCCTTCTCGCCGGTGGCCGTGACCCCGGACGAGCTCGGGCCGATGTGGGACGGCGCCAAGCTGCACGGTCCGGTCCGCTGCACGCTCGACGGCCGGCCGTTCGGCTGCCCGGACGCCGGGCGCGACATGCAGTTCTCCTTTCCGCAACTGATCGCGCATGCCGCCCGCACCCGCTCGCTTTCGGCCGGCTCGATCATCGGCTCGGGCACGGTCTCGAACCGCCAGCCGCTCGACACCGCCGATGTCGAGCGCGGCGGGGTCGGCTTCGCCTGCATCGCCGAAGCCCGGATGGTCGAGACGATCCGCGATGGGGCGCCTTCGACCCCCTTCATGCGGCCGGGCTCGACGATCCGGATCGAGATGCTCGATCCCGACGGCCGGTCGATCTTCGGCGCGATCGACCAGCGGGTCGTCCCCTTCAGCCGGAGCCGGGCATGAGCAAAGCCTTCGCGAGCACGGCCGACCTCGCCGACAAGACCGTGAGCTTCGAGGAGATCGGGCCGGGTCTCTGGGCCTACACCGCCGAGGGCGACCCCAATTCGGGCGTGATCGTGGGCGAGGATTGCGTGATGGTCGTCGACGCCCAGGCGACCCCGGCCATGGCCCAAGGCGTCATCGCCAAGATCCGCAGCGTCACCGACAAGCCGATCCGCTGGCTCGTCCTCACCCACTACCACGCGGTGCGGGTGCTCGGCGCCTCGGCCTACGGCGCGCAGCACATCCTCGCTTCCGATGGCACGCGCGAGCTGATCGTCGAGCGCGGCCGAGAGGACATGGAAAGCGAGATCGGTCGCTTCCCACGCCTGTTCCGCGGCAAGGAGACGATCCCGGGCCTCACCTGGCCCACCCTCACCTTCGAGCGCTCTTCGACCCTCTGGCTCGGCTCGCGCGAGGTCCGCATCCTCCATCTCGGCCGAGCCCACACCAAGGGCGACACGGTCGTCTGGCTGCCGAAGGAACGCGTCCTCTTCGCGGGCGACATCGTCGAGTTCGGCGCCACGCCCTATTGCGGCGATGCGCATCTTTCCGATTGGCCCGGCACGCTCGCTCGGCTGCGCGCGCTCGAGCCCGAAGCCCTCGTGCCGGGCCGCGGCCGGGCCGCCGGGACCGCCGCCGAGTGCCGGCTCGCGATCGAAGGGACCGAGGCCTTCGTGACGCGGCTTTCGGCGGTCGTGGGACCGCGGGCCCGGCAGGGTGCGCCGCTCGCGGAAGCCTATGCCGCGGCCGTGGCGGCGATGCGGCCGGAGTTCGGCGCCTGGGTCATCTTCGACCATTGCATGCCCTTCAACGTCGCGCGGGCCTACGACGAGGCCCAGGGCATCGACCGGCCGCGGGTGTGGACCGCCGAGCGCGACCGGGCGCTCTGGGCCGCCCTCGAGGGCGAGGAAGTCGTACCCATGCCCGGCTCGGGCGGCCGCTGAGCGGGAAGCCGCCCGTGCGCCGCGTCAACCCGGTCTACCCCTTCCGCCGTCCGGCCGAGCTCGCGCGCGGTCACGGCACGGCCCCGCTGGTCGTGGTGGGCGCCGGCGTGGTCGGCCTCACGCTCGCCCTCGACCTCGCGCGCCACGGCATCGCCTCGGTCGTCCTCGACGACGACGACACGGTGAGTGTCGGCAGTCGGGCGATCTGCTGGTCGAAGCGGACGCTCGAGATCTACGACCGGCTCGGCCTCGGCCAGCGGCTGCTCGACAAGGGGGTGACCTGGAAGGTCGGCAAGGTCTTCTTCGGCGACCGGCTGGCCTACGAGTTCGACCTCTTGCCCGAGCCCGGGCATCGGATGCCGGCCTTCGTCAACCTTCAACAGTACTATCTCGAAGAGTGGTTGGTCGAGGCCTGCACGGCTTCGGGCCTGGTCGATCTGCGCTGGAAGAACCGCGTCGAGGAGGTCACCCCGCGCGCCGACGGGGTCGAGCTCCGCGTCGTGACACCCGAGGGCGACTACCGGCTCGATGCCGGTTGGCTCCTCGCCTGTGACGGGGCCCGCTCGACCGTCCGCGAGGCCCTCGGCCTGCCCTTCCTCGGCAAGGTCTTCCGCGATCGGTTCTTGATCGCCGACGTGCTGATCGAGGGGTTCGCGATGCCCGCCGAGCGGCGCTTCTGGTTCGACCCGCCCTTCCACCCGGGCCAATCGGTGCTGCTCCACAAGCAACCCGATTCGATGTGGCGGATCGACTTCCAGCTCGGCGCCGAGGCCGACCCCGAGGCCGAGAAGGACCCGGCCCGGGTGGCAGGGCGGATCCGCGCCATGCTCGGCCCCGAGGTCCCCTTCGAGCTCGAATGGGTCAGCGTCTACACCTTCCGCTGCCGGCGGCTCGAGCGCTTCCGCCACGGCCGCATCTTCTTCGTCGGCGACAGCGCCCATCAGGTGAGCCCGTTCGGCGCGCGCGGCGGCAACGGCGGGGTCCAAGACGCCGACAATCTCGTCTGGAAGCTCGCGGCCGTGCTCCAGGGTCGCGCCCCCGAGAGCCTGCTCGACAGCTACGAGGCCGAGCGGATCCCGGCCGCCGACGAGAACATCCTGCATTCGACCCGGGCCACCGACTTCATTACCCCGCGCACCGAGGCCGGCCGCGCCTACCGCGACGCCGTGCTCCTCTTGGCCAAGGACCACGCCTTCGCCCGCCGGATGGTCAATGCGGGGCGGCTTTCGACCCCGCACAGCTACCGGGAAAGCCCACTCTCGACCCCGGACGAGGAGGCGTGGGCCGGCGGGCCGCCGCCCGGCGCCCCGGCGATCGACGCGCCACTCGAAGACGGTTCCTTCCTCCTGCAGCGCCTCGGCGGCGAGCCCGTGCTCCTCGTCTTCGGGGCGACGTCCCCGACGCTGCCCGGGGTGCGAAGCCTGTCGGCCCCGGCCGAGGGGCTCGCCGCCGAACGCTGGGACGCGCGACCCGGCACGACCTACCTCTTGCGCCCCGACCAGCATGTGGCGGCCCGCTTCCGGGAGCCCGACCCGGGGCGGATCGCAGCCGCGCTCGAGCGGCTGTGGGGCCGCGCCCGGGGCGAGGGGACCCTGCGATGAGCGCCGCCGAGGCCCGTCCCGCACCGCACGATCCGGACGCGCTCTTCGTCCGGCTCGTCCGCGCGCACCGGGACCTTTCGCCCGAAGAGAGCCGGCGGCTCGATGCCGCCCTCGTGCTGTTGCTCGCGGAAGCACTGGGCGATCCGGTACGGCTCGAGGCGGCGATCGCGGCCGCCCGCGCGGCACTCGGCAAGCCCGTGGAACCACCCGAGGAGCTGCGCGAATGAAGCTCGTGCTCTGGAGCTATTGGCGCTCCTCGGCCTCCTACCGCGTGCGGATCGGCCTCGCCCTCAAGGGCCTCGACTACACGTACCGGGCCGTGAACCTGCTGCGCGACGAGCAGGCCGATCCGGCCTACCGCGAAAAGCACCCGCAGGCGCTCGTCCCCACCCTCGAGGTCGACGGGGTGCCGCTCGTCCAGTCGCTCGCGATCCTGGAGTGGCTCGAGGAGAGCTTCCCGACCCCGCCGCTCTTGCCGCGCGAGCCCCTGGCCCGGGCGCGGGTACGCGCCTTCGCCCTCGCCATCGCCTGCGAGGTCGCCCCGCTCTCGAACCTCGCCGTGCGCCACCATCTCGCGCGGGAGCTCGGCCTCGACGAGGCGGCGCAGAACCGCTGGCACCGTCGCTGGCTCGAGCCCGGGCTTTCGGCCTGCGAGCGGATGATCCGCGCCGAGCCCGGCCCCTTCTGCTTCGGCGCGGCACCCACGCTCGCCGATTGCCTGCTCGTCCCGCAGCTCTACAACGCCCGCCGCTACGGCCTCGCGCTCGAGCCCTTCCCGCGCCTGCTCGAGGCCGAGGCGGCGATGCTCGCCCTGCCGGCCGTCCGAAGCGCGGCCCCCGAAGCCCAACCCGACGCGCCGCGCGCCTGACCCGACCGGGACGCGCCACCCCGGTCTCCGGCGCGGCGCCGGCCGACCGGCAGGAGTGCTTGCCGCGGACCGGTGGGAGGGGCTAGGCGGCGGCTATGCCGGTGGTCGCCGAGGCGCTCCTCACCGTGGCGCTCGTGGTGGCGCTCGGGCTCGTGCTGCGACGCAGCGGGGCGGTCCCGGCGCCGTCCTGGGCGCCGCTCGAGCGGCTCACCTACTTCGTGCTCTTTCCCGCGCTGCTCTTCGTCGAGCTCGCCCGCGCCGACCTCGCCGGCAGCGGTGCGGCGAAGATCGCCCTCGTCCTGGTGACGGCCCAGCTCGCCATGGCCGCCCTCGCCTTCGCGCTCCGCCGGCCGCTCGCCCTCGACGGGCCGCGGCTCGGTGCCCTGGTCCAAGGCGTGGTGCGCTGGAACAGCTACACGGCCCTCGCCCTCGCCCCGCTCCTGTTCGGCCCGGCGGCCCTCGGACCCGCCGCGGTGGCGGTGGGCTCGCTCACACCCGTGGCCAACCTCGTGAGCGTGTGGGTCCTGACGCGCCACGGTGGCGGGCCCCGGGCGCGGCTCGCCGTGCTGCGCGGCCTCGCGACCAACCCCTTGCTACTCGCCTGCTTGGCCGGGCTCGCCTGGAACCTCGCGGGCCCGCCCTTGCCGCGCTTCCTCCTGGATGCGCTGCTCGTGCTCGGCCGCGCCACGCTCGCCCTCGGGCTCCTCGCCATGGGTGCGGCGCTCGAGCCCCTGCGCGGCCACGGTGCCCTGGGCGTGTTGGCCGCGGCCGCCCTCGGCCGACTCGTGGTCGAGCCGCTCTTGGCGATCGGCCTCGCCCGGCTCGTGGGCCTCGACGGGATCGCCTTGGGCGTGGTGGCCCTCTGCTCGGCCGTGCCGACCTCGAGCACCGCCTATCTCCTGGCCCGGGCGCTGGGGGGCGACGCCGAGCTCACCGCCGCCGTCACCACGGTCACGACGGTGCTCGCGATCGTGACCTTGCCGGCCGTCTTGTCCCTCGTGCTCTGAGGAGAGGGCGGGCCCGACCTCGTCGCCGGAGCGGGGTAGGGCCCGCGCGGAAGGGCTTGCACGCGGCGCGCGCCGGTGCGACGGGCTCGCCCGAGGGGAGAGGGCGATGACCGCGATCCACGATCTTTCGGCAGCCGAGCTCTCGGCCGCCTACCGCACGAAGGCGCTCTCGCCGGTCGAGGCGACGCGCGCCGCGCTCGACCGCATCGAGGCCTGCGATCGGACCTTGAACGCGATCTATCTCCTGTTCGCCGAGCGGGCGCTCGAACGGGCACGCGAGAGCGAAGCCCGCTGGCTGCGCGGGGAACCGCTCTCGCCGATCGACGGGGTGCCCGTCACGATCAAAGACAACGTGTCCACCGCCGGCGCGCCCACCCCGATCGGCACCGCGGCGCTCGCGGGCGGGCCGATCGCCGGGACCGACGCGCCGCCCGCGGCGCGGTTGCGCGAGGCCGGCTGCGTGCTCCTCGCGAAGACCACGATGCCGGATTACGGCATGCTCGCCTCGGGTGTCTCGAGCCTGCACGGGGTGACGCGCAACCCCTGGAACCCGACCCGCAACACTTCGGGCTCGAGCTCCGGCGCGGGAGCCGCGGTCGCCGCCGGCTACGGGCCCTTGGCGCTCGGCACCGACATCGGCGGCTCGGTCCGGCTGCCGGCCGCCTGGTGCGGGATTTTCGCCTTGAAGCCGAGCCTCGGCCGGGTGCCGATCGACCCGCCCTTCCTCGGCCGCGTCACGGGACCCATGACCCGCACGGTCGAAGACGCGGCTTTGCTCATGGACGAGCTCGAGAAGCCCGACCCGCGCGACTTCATGGCTTTGCCCTACGACGGCCCGCGCCATTATGTCCGCAACCTCGACCGCGACCCGAAGGGGCTCCGCCTCGGTCTCTGCCTCGACATCGGCGCGGGCCTCCCGGTCGGCCCGCCGATCCGTGCCGCGATCGAGGACGCCGCCCGCCGCTTCGAGGCCGCCGGAGCGGTGGTCGAGCCGGTCGAGCCCTTCCTCGAGCCCGAGCTCTACCGGGCGCTCGATCTCTTCTTCCGCGCCCGGCTCGCCGCCCAGCTCTTGGACTTGCCGCCCGAGCGGCTCGCCCTCGTGCTCCCCTTCGTACGCGAATGGGCCATGGCGGCGGTCCGCTCGAGCGCGATCGAAGGTGCCCGCGCGCTCGCCAAGATCTTCGAGATGCGCGCCCGCTGCCAGGCGGTGCTGAACCGCGTCGACTACCTCTTGACCCCGACCTTGCCGATCCCACCGATCGCCGCCGAGGACGCTTGCCCGGGCAACGACCTCGACCGGCCGTTCGAGCACATCGTCTTCACCGCACCCTTCAACCAATCCGAGCAGCCGGCCTGCTCGGTGCCCTGTGGGGTGGATCCCGACGGCCTGCCGATCGGCGTGCAGATCGTCGGCAAGCGTTTCGACGATCTCGGAGTCTTGCAGATGGCCCGCGCCTTCGAGCGGATCCGCGCCCCGCTGCCGCCCTGGCCGATGTCCCGAGCCTCCTGACGGAGGCGGTACGATGGCCGGCGGCACGGCGCGGTGCTAAGATCACACACGGGAGTTCGTTCGGGCGAGCGGGCATGACGGTCAGCTTGGAGTTCATCGCCACCCAACTGCAGCGGGTCCTCGAGGAGCTGCAGCAAATGCGCCGCGAGCTCGCCGAGGTGAAAACGGAGGTCGCGGATCTGCGTGCCGACCGGACACAGATCGGCGACGAGATGACCGTTCTCACCGGCATGGTGCTGCGCTATTCGAGCGAACACATCGCCTGGGGCGGGATGCAGCGGCAATTGAAGCGCCTCGAGGAGCGGATCGCCCGGCTCGAGGGGGCGCAGCCGACGTGTCCTTGAACCCCCACCTGGCTCGGACGGGCTTTTTTGGGTGAGATCGGCGAGGCGGCGGCGACGGCGCTCCGGCTCCTCCGGAGCGCCGATCCCGAGCTGTTCGCGATCGTCGCCCTCTCGCTCGAGGTGAGCCTGACGGCCACCGGGCTCGCCGCCGCGATCGGCCTGCCGCTCGGCGCGCTCTTGGCGGTCGCCCGGTTCCCCGGCCGCGGCGCGCTCGTCCTCCTGGTGGATGCGGGGTTGGGCCTGCCGCCGGTGGTGGTGGGCCTGCTCGTCTATCTCCTCCTCTCGCGCGCAGGACCCCTGGGCGAGCTCGGGCTGCTCTTCACCCCGACCGCGATGGTGATCGCCCAGACGATCCTGGTGACCCCGATCGTCGCGGCCCTCGCCCGCCGCGCGGTCGCCGACCTGCTCGAGGACTATCACGAGCACCTCACCTCGCTCGGCCTGCGCCCGCTCGCAGCCGTGCCGGTCCTCCTCTTCGACGCCCGCTACCGGCTCGCCACCGCCTGCCTCGCGGGCTTCGGCCGGGCGGCCGCGGAAGTGGGGGCCATCTTGATCGTCGGCGGCAACATCCGCGACCATACCCGCACCATGACCACGGCGATCGCCCTCGAGACGAGCAAGGGTGCACTCGAGCAGGCCCTCGCTTTGGGCTTCGTGCTGATCCTCGTGGTGCTCGCCGTCAACCTCGCCGCCGCGGGCCTCTCGACCATGGCGCGGCGGATCGAGGGATGATCGGCCGGCTCACGGCCGCCCGGGCGGAGCCCGGCCCGCTCCTCCCGCTCGAGGTGGAGGGGCTGGTCGTCGAAGCGGGCGGAAGGCGGCTTTTGGACGGGCTCTCCTTCACGCTCCGGCCGCAGCGCTGCACCGTGATCCTGGGCCCGAACGGTGCCGGCAAGAGCCTCCTCTTGCGGGTCCTGCACGGCCTCGTCCCACCCGACCGCGGCGTCTTGCGCTGGGCCGAGCCCGACCCCGACCGCCGCCGGCTCGGCCAAGCTTTCGTCTTCCAGAAGCCCGTGCTGCTGCGCCGGTCGGTATGCGGCGACCTCGCCGTGGCGCTCGCCGCCCGCGACGTGCCGCGCCGGGAACGGCGGGCGCGGATCGCCGAAGCCGTCGCCCTCGCGGGCCTCGAAGGCTTCGAGCGGCGCGCCGCCCGCTCGCTTTCGGGCGGCGAGCAGCAGCGCCTGGCCCTCGCCCGCGCCTGGGCGCTCCGCCCGCAGCTCCTCTTTCTCGACGAGCCGACCGCGAGCCTCGACCCGGCCGCCACCCGGATGGTCGAGGCGATCGTCCGCGACCTCGCCGCCCGCGGCGTGACGATCGTCATGAGTACCCACGATCTGGGCCAGGCGCGTCGGCTGGCCGAGGAGGTGTTGTTCTTGTACGGAGGCCGGTTGGTCGAGGCGGGCGATGCCGGCACCTTCTTCGCCCACCCGGCGAGCGTCGCGGCGCGCGCCTTCCTCGAAGGCGAGCTGCTCGCCTGAGCAATTCCGGGGTGATGCGGTGCGTGTGGCAGCGATTTTCGGGTTGATCCTCGCCTGGGGTGCCACGGCATTCGCCGCCGAAGGCAGCCGCGGGACCCTGCTCTTGGCCTCGACCACCTCGGCCGAGAATTCCGGCCTGCTCGCCCACCTCCTGCCGCGCTTCGAGGCGGCGAGCGGCATCCGGGTCAAGGTCGTGGCGGTCGGCACGGGCCAAGCCCTGAAACTCGGCGAGCGGGGTGACGCCGACCTCCTCCTCCTCCACGATCCGCCCAACGAGGCGGCGTTCCTCGCCCGGGGGTTCGGCCTCGAGCGGCGGGAGGTGATGGCCAACGACTTCGTGCTGGTCGGACCGCGGGCCGATCCGGCCGGGATCCGCGGCGGCCGGGACGCGGTCGCGGCGCTCGCCGCGATCGCCGCGCGGAAGGCTCCGTTCTTGAGCCGCGGCGACGAGAGCGGGACCCACGCGCTCGAGCGGGCGCTTTGGCGGCGGGCCGGGATCGACCCCACGCGCGCCGGCGGCTGGTACCGCGAGACGGGCTCGGGCATGGGGGCGACCCTCAACACCGCAGCCGGGCTCGCCGCCTACACGCTCGCGGACCGGGCGAGCTGGGTGACGTTCCGCAACCGCCGCGACCTCGAGATCCTCGTCGAGGGCGATCCTGCGCTCCTGAACGTCTACAGCCTGGTCCTGGTGAGCCCGATCCGCCATCCGCACGTGCGGATCGCCGAGGCGCGGGCCTTCGCCGACTGGCTCGGCGGGCCCGAGGGGCAGGCGGCGATCGCCGCCTTCGCGATCGACGGCCGGCCGCTCTTCCGGCCGATCGCCCGGCCGCCCGGCGGCTCCTAGGCCTCGCCGGCCGCGCGGGTCCGAGGCCGAGCCAGGGCGGCGGCCGCCGCCTCGAGCCGGGCGACCCGCTCGGGCGGCACGAACAGGAAATTGTTGAGATAGCCCTCGCTGCCCGGCGCCGGGCGGCCCGACCGGTCGACCGGCTGGTGGCGGTGCGGCTCGAAGCGCGCGATCGGCTCGAGGCCGCCCGGGCCGAGGAAGAAGCCGCGATAGCCGGCGGCCTCCAGCAACGCCCGGAGCTCGCCGACCGCCCCCGGCCGGTGCCGCTCCTCGGCCTCGACCACGAGCGCGGGGCGATCGGTGGCGAGGACCCGCGCGGCCCCCCGGCAGACCGCCGCCTCGTGGCCCTCCACGTCGATCTTGACGAGCCCGACCGGGGCCTCGAGCGGCAGCTCGTCGAGCCGCGCGACGGGCACGGCGAGGCTGCGCGCGGCCGGCCCGTCGCGCAGCGGGTTGCTCTCTTCGATGGTCGCCCGGCCGGCATCTTCGGGGATCCGCAGGAGCGCGCTGCCCGACCGGTCGGAGAGGGCGCAGACCCGGACCTCGACGTGCGCCGGCACCCGACGGGCGAGCTCGGCGGCGATCTCCGGGATCGGCTCGATCGCCAGCACCCGGTGCGCGCGACGGGCCATGGCGAGGGTCCAAAAGCCGGCGTTCGCGCCGACGTCGACGGCCAGCCGGTCGGGGTCGAGGAGGGCCGGGACGAGCTCGATCTCGGGGTCGAAGAGGCCGGCCCGGCGGCGTCGCGTGAAGGCCCGCGCGGCGGCGAGGCGCGGCACGAGCGCGTAGGCGAGGCCGCGCCCGGCCTCCAGGGCGAGCCGCCGCCACGCACGCGCCATCGGCTGGATCCCCCCTCGCTCCCGATCGCGGAGAGTGGAACGCCGGGCGGTCGAGGGGAACCCCGGAAAGGCCGGCGCGACGGCAGCCCGGTACCGCCGCACCCGCTTCGTCCACCCCCGAGGTGAGCGGCCGGTGCCGTGCCGGTCGCGACGGTGGCGCGGCCGCCGCTCAGGCCCGACGCGGCCGCTCGAGCAGCCGACGGGCGGCGGCGGCGATCCGCGCCGCGTCGACCTCGAGCTCGGCCTCGAGCGGCGGGCTGTAGGGCACCGGCAGGCGCGGCGCGCCGATCCGGGCCACCGGCACGCCGAGTTCTTCGGCCACGGTCGCCGCGACCTCGGCGCCGAATCCGCCCACCTGCACCGCCTCGTGGGCCACGAGAAGGCGCCCCGTACGCGCGGCCGAGCCGAGCACGGCTTCCCGGTCCCAGGGCCAGAGCGAGCGGAGGTCGAAGAGCTCGACCGAGATCCCCTCGCGGGCCAGGAGCTCGGCGGCGCGCGCTGCCTCGTGGACGGTGGCCGACCAGGCGACGAGCGTCAGGTCCGAGCCTTCGCGCACCCGCCGCGCCTTGCCGATCGGCGCGGGCTCCGGCTCGTCGGGCACCTCGCCCGGAAACGGCCAGAGATTCTTGTGCTCGAGGTAGACGACCGGGTCGTCGCAGGCGATCGCCGCGCGCAGCAGCGCCCGGTTGTCGGCCGGGGTGGCCGGGGCCAGGACGACGAGACCCGGCACGTGCACGTACCAGGCCTCGAGGCTCTGGCTGTGTTGCGCGGCCGAGCTCCGCCAGCGGCCCATGGGCTCGCGCACGACGAGCGGCACGCGGGTCTGGCCGCCGAACATGTAGCGCGCCTTGGCGGCCTGGTTCACGAGCTCGTCGATGGCGCAGAGCGCGAAGTCGGCGAAGCGCATCTCGACCACGGGCCGCGTCCCGAGCATCGCGGCCCCCGTGGCCACGGCCATGATCGCGGCCTCGCTGATCGGTGTGTCGACGATCCGCTCGGGGCCGAACTCGGCCTGCAGGCCCTTGTACTGGCCGAACACCCCGCCGCGGCCCAGGTCCTCGCCCAAGGCCCACACGCGCGGGTCGGCGCGCATCGCCTCGGCGAGCGCCAGTGCCCCGGCCTCGAGATAGGTCATCTCAGCCACGGGCGGAGCCCTCCGGACGAAGCTCCGCACCGAGGTCCTGGACGTCGGTCCAGGCGAGCGCCGGGTCGGGCCAAGGCGCGGCGCGGGCGGCACGGGCGACCTCCGCGATCGCCGCGCGCGCCTCGGGCCGCAGTGGGGCGGTCGCATTCCAGTCAAGGTAGGTTCGCTCTGCCATCCGGCCTCGCCAGCAACAGAATACTTGCTTGTTGCCCCTGCGCTTATGTTAGAAAGCGCCTCCTGCCCTGAGGCATCGGACAAGATGCTGTTGTCCTGTACCAAGGGCAAGCCCAATTTAGAATGGTTCTAACCGTAAGCTGCGCGCGCCATTCCCGTCAAGCGCGCCATTGCCTGGGTCGTGCCCACACGGGCTTGCGCGCGGCCCTATTGAGGTCGAACCATGCCGGAGGTCATCTTCACCGGTCCCGCCGGTCGGATCGAGGGGCGATATCATCCAGCGCGCCAGCGCAATGCCCCGATCGCAATCGTGCTGCACCCGCACCCGCAGTTCGGCGGGACGATGAACCATCAGATCGTCTACCATCTCTATTATGCCTTCGCACATCGCAATTTTGCGGTGCTGCGGTTCAATTTCCGAGGGGTAGGTCGCAGCCAGGGCAGTTTCGATCACGGAGTCGGAGAGCTTTCGGACGCGGCTGCGGCCCTGGACTGGGTCCAGTCCATCAACCCCGAGGCGCGTAGCTGCTGGATCGCCGGCTTCTCCTTTGGGGCCTGGATCGGGATGCAGCTCCTGATGCGGCGGCCGGAGATCGAGGGATTCATCTCCGTCGCCCCCCCGGCCAACCTTTACGATTTTTCCTTCCTTGCTCCCTGCCCGTCCTCGGGCCTGATCGTGCACGGCGACAAGGACGCGGTGGTGCCGGCCAAGGACGTGACCGCCCTTGTCGAAAAACTCAAGACGCAAAAAGGCATCGTGATCGAACAGAAGATCATCCCCGGAGCTAACCATTTCTTCGACGGCAAGCTCGAGCCTTTGATGGAGAC
>JAILZQ010000254.1 GCA_023512415.1 Geminicoccaceae bacterium
AGCAATGCGGCCGGCTCACCGTGCCGCCGATCGCCGCACCCGTGGAGCTGGCCACGTGGCTCGCGGCGCTGCCGCCCGGCACGCCGCTCGTCGTGGCGGACGAGGCCGGCGGCGAGCCACCGCTCACGGTCCTTCGCCGGCTGCCCGAGGCGATCCTCCTCGTCGGTCCGGAGGGCGGCTTCGCGCCCGCGGACCGGGAGCAGCTCGCCGGGCGGCCGGACGTCGTGCCGGTCGGGCTCGGTCGCCACGTTCTGCGCAGCGAGACGGCGGCGCTGTTCCTTTTGGTGGCCCATCGTCTCGCGGGCGAGGCGTCGGTGCCGACCGGCCCGCGAGCCGGCTAGTGGTGCGCGTCGCCGAGAGCGGCGGTTCCGGTCGGCGCGGGGAACGGGTCCGCACGGGCAGCCGCCCGGGCCCGTCGCGACGGGGTGCGAGGAGCCGATCAGGCCGACGCGGGTACCCGTCCGGCGGCGCCTCGGGCAGGGGCTCGACCGGCTCCGGACGGCGGGGCCCCTTCGAGGAGCGCGAAGACGCGCTCGGCCGTGTCGGGCCGGCCCAAGAGAAAGCCCTGGGCCTGGTCGCAGCCGACCTCGCGCAGCAGCCGCAACTGCTCCTCGCGCTCGACGCCTTCGGCCACGATCGCGAGGCCGAGCGCGTGGCCGAGCCGGACGATCGCGTCGACGATGGCGAGGCTCGTGGGCCCGGTGCCGAGCTCGCCCGTGAACCGGCGGTCGATCTTGAGCTTGTCGAGCGGGAAACGCTGCAGATAGGCGAGGGCGGAATATCCGGTCCCGAAATCGTCCAGGGCGATCTTGATGCCGCGGCGTCGCAGCCGCTCGAGCCGCGCGGTCGCCTGATCGAAATTGCGGATCAAGACACTTTCGGTGACTTCGAGCTCCAAAAGCTCGGGGCGAAGGCCGGCCCGGTCGAGCGCCGTTTCGACCACGGTTTCGATTCGGTCCAGGACCGTCGGCGTCATCGAAAGATTGACCGCGACCGGGCACGGTCGGCCGAGCTCCTGCCACTGACGGGCCTGGCGACAGGCGGTGCGTAGCACCCATTCGGTGAGCGGGCCCACGAGGCCGGTTTCTTCGGCGACGGCCACGAGCTCGCCGGTCGAGACCCCGCGCGGTGCCCGACCCTCGGGCCAGCGCAGCAGGGCCTCGCAGGCGACCACATGGCCGTCGCCGAGCCGCCGGATCGGCTGGAAGTGGAGGGCGAGAGCCCCCTGCTGGAGCGCGGTCTCGAGGGCGGTCGCGAGGCGGTGGCGGAGAGCCTGAGCCGCGGCGAGCTCGCCCGAGAACAGAACGATGCTGGCGCGGGTCTTCGCCTTGGCCCGGTAGAGCGCGATGTCGGCGTGGCGGAGCAGCTCGTCGACGGTCCGCCCGTGCTCGGGAGCGAGCGCGATGCCGACGCTGGCGCCCACGCGGATGCGGCCGTCCACCGTGACCACCGGCTGCTCGAGGCTCTCGACGAGGCGGCGCGCGAGCCGGCGGGCGGCGTCCGCGTGGGGCGGGTCGGGCTGGAGCAGCGCGAACTCGTCGCCACCGAGACGGGCGACCAACGTACCGGCGTCGGCGGCGCCGGTGAGCCGTCCGGCCACCGCTACGAGGAGCCGGTCGCCGGCCGGATGGCCGAGACTGTCGTTGACCTCCTTGAACCCGTCGAGGTCGAGGAGATGGAGGGCCACGCGGGCGCCCGGCCGGACCAGCACGGCCTCCAGAGCCCGAAGGAAGCGGCTGCGGTTGGCGAGCCCGGTGAGGGGGTCGTGTTCGGCCAAGTGGCGGAGCTGTTCCTCGGCGTCGCGCCGGACGGTGACGTCGAGGGCGATGTGGACGGTTCGAGCGAGCGAGCCGTCCTCTCGCAGTACCCGGCGGGCGGTCGCGAGGAGATGCCGGCGGCGGCCGTCGGGGCGGTCGAGTTCGACCTCGCGGAAGCCGCGCTCGTCGGGCGGTTCGGCCGGGGAAAGCGCGGCGGGCAGGCCGATCGCCGCCGGATCCCGGCCGAGCGCGGCCGGCTCGGCGATCCCGGCGAGCTCGGCGGCGTGGCGGTTGACGAGCAGGACCCGGCCGCGTTCGTCGAACGCCGTCACCGCGACCGGCAGGGCGTCGACCAGGGTCCGCAGGCTGTCTTCCGCCTCGCGGGCGACGCTCGCAGCCCGATCCGCCCGTCGGCGGGCGGAGCGGGCCTCGCGGACCGTGCTCACCACGAGCCCCACGAGCAGCACGGCGCTCAGGCCGGTGAGCCCGAGGCTCACGAAAAGGTCACGACGGAGCGTGGTGGCGAGCCGGCCCGAAGCGGCGGCGGCCCAAAGGAACCCGTCGTAGGCCCGGGCGACCAGCTCGGCGAGCGGGCGGCCGACCTCGTCGAGCCGTTCGCGGACGCTCGCATAGGCTGCCTCGTCGCCCGGCTCGAGCTTCGCCAAGGCGGGTTCGAGTTCGAGAAGCCGCCGCTCCACCTCGTAGCCGAGACCGGCTAGGGCCGGGTCGGCCATCAGCCGCGCGCCGTCGGGCTCCCGCACGAGCCGCCGTATTGCCAGCAGCAGCACGTCGACCTGCTCGTGGAAACTCTCGCGGTCGGGTTCACCGCGGGCCGCGAACCGTTCGAGGATCGCGGCGAACCGCAGCAGATGCGCCTCGGTGCGGCTCGCGAACCAACCGCCTTGCAGACTCGCCTCGAGGTCCAAGGCCCGTTGCTCGCGCAACCGCCCCACGCCGCTCACGAGCGCCGCCAAGAAGCAGAGGCCGGCGAGCAGCACCACGCCGAAACGTCGGCGGTCCATGGCGGGCGGCGCCGGAGGCGGGCGGGGCTCAGCTGACGACGATCGTCCGGAGCTGCCAGATCGCCCGACCGCGATAGGGCTGTTCGGTCGTCTCGGGATGCGTGCTCCAAGGGTAGACGAGCCAGAGCGGCCCACGCTCGCGGACCGGCATCGGCCGGCCGTCCCGGCGGGTGGCGAGCAGCATGGGAAAGCGCTCGAGATCGGCGATCGGCACGACGACCCGATAGCCGTCGAGGGCGGTGGCCTCGAGCTCCTCGCCGCGCGCCTCCACCGCTGCGAGGAGGGCGCGCGGGTCGATCCCCGAGAAACGCTGCTCCCCTTCCGTCCAGGGGGTGGTCGTGGTG
>JAILZQ010000043.1 GCA_023512415.1 Geminicoccaceae bacterium
CCTCGATCTCGTCGCGGTTGCGGTCGAGCAGCGCCAAGCCCGCTGCCCCGCGCGCGGCCATCAGCCGCGCGGTGGCTTCGCCGATACCCTGGGCGGCACCGGTCACCACCAAGACGCGGCCCTCGAACGACCAGGGCTCGGCCCGCGCCGCCACGGCTCAGGGCCGCCGGTTCAGGAACGCGAGCGGCAGGCCCGGCCGCGGCCACGGCACCTCGACGAGCCGGCCCGAGAGCGAGAGGGTAACGTAGGCCTTCCGCAAATCCGGGCCGCCGAAGCAGAGGTTGGTGGTCATCCGGTCGGGCATCGGCACGAACTCGACGAGCTCGCCCGTGGGCGCGATCACGCTGATCCCGCCGGTCATGAGCGTGGCCACGCAGATGTTGCCCGAGCCCTCGACCGCGAGGCTGTCGAAGCGCTTGTAGTCGCGGCCGCCCGATTGGTGGACGAGCCGGCCGCCGTGCGGCGAGGGGTAGGGGTGCTTCTTGACCTCGCCCGGCCCCACGATGTCGAACGCCCAAAGGCGCGCCCCCTCGGTCTCGGCCACGTAGAGCACGGACTCGTCGGGCGAAAGGCCGATGCCGTTGGCGGTGAGCACGGGGTAGGCGACTTCCTTGATCTCCTTGCGGTCGGGCGAGAGCCAATAGACCCCGCCCCAATCGAGATCGTGCGGCCGGCGCTTGCCGAGATCGGTGAACCAGATCGCCCCGCTGCGGTCGACCACGAGGTCGTTCGGGCCCTTGAGCCGCCGCTCGGGCAGGCCGCGCGTCACGACCTCGACCTTGCCGGTCGCGAGATCGACCCGCTCGATCCGGCCGCAGAGATAATCGTGCGCCTGCCAGGCGGGTCTGAGACCGTGGCCCGGCTCGTGGGTGAACTCGAAGCCCCCGTTGTTGCAGACATAGGCGGCACCGTCGGGACCGATCGCGAGGCCGTTCGGCCCCCCGCCGGTCTCCGCTACGACCGTGACGGTCCCGTCGGGGGCGATGCGGCTCACCGTGCGGCGGGCGATCTCGACCACCAAGAACGAGCCGTCGGGCAGCGCCACCGGGCCTTCGGGAAAGAGCAACCCCGATGCGATCGTCCGGATTTCCGCCATGCCCGCCTCCCGCCGTGCGGCCGGCATCCTGGCGGCGCGCTCGGGCGGGGGCAAGGACGGTGCGCGGGACGACCCACCGCTCTCCGGCGCAGGGCAGGGTTTCAGCCGGCGCCGAGCCGCTCGAAATGCCGGCGCATGCGCTCGGGGTCCGGCTTGCGGCCGGTGAAGAGCTCGAAGGCACGCACCGCCTGGAAGACGGCCATCCCGCCGCCGTCGAGGGTCCGGCAGCCGAGTGCCCGGGCGGTGCGCAACAGCTCGGTCTCGAGCGGGAAGTAGACGATGTCGGCGACCCAGAGCTCGGGCCGCAGGAGCTCCTCGGCCAAGGGCAGGCCCGGATAGGCCGCCATGCCCACGGGCGTGGTGTTGACGAGCCCGCGCGCGCCGGCGACCGCGCCGGCGAGGTCCCCGGCCGGCGCGATCCGCCCGCCTCCCCCGTGGGCGGCGAGGCGGGCGGCGAGGGCTTCGGCGCGCTCCCGCGCGGTGTCGTGCAGGAGGAGCTCGCCCACCCCCAGGCCCAGGAGTGCCTGCGCGACCGCCGCCCCGGCACCGCCCGCGCCGAGCTGCACCACCCGCTCGAGAGGAGCTCCCGGCAGACCCTGGCGCAGCGCCTCCGCGAAGCCCCAGGCGTCGGTGTTGTGGCCGATCCGCCGGCCGTCGCGCAGGACCACTGTATTGACGGCACCGAGGACCGCCGCCTCGGGGGCGATTTCGTCGAGATGGGCGAGGACCGCCTGCTTGCAGGGATGGGTGACGTTGAGCCCGGCGAAACCCGTACGCTCGGCGGCGAGCAGCAGCTCGGGCAGGGCCTCGGGGCCGAGGCCGAGCCGCTCGAGGTCGATCAGCCGGTAGAGCACGCGCAGCCCGAGCGCATCGCCCTCGAGCTCGTGCATGCCGGGGGTGCGCGAGGCCTGGATCCCCGCCCCGATCAAGCCCAACAGGAAGGAGGGTCCCCGTCCCGTGACCGGCCGCTCGGCGGGCGCCGAGGTCGGACCGCTCACCGCCTCAGCTCCGCGGCTGGACGAGCCGCGCCAGATGGCGCAGCGCCAGGAGGTAGCCGTGCGCGCCGCAGCCGGCGATCACGCCCGTGGCGGCGAGCGAGACGTAGGAGTGCTGGCGGAACGACTCGCGCTTGTGGATGTTGGAGAGATGCACCTCCAGGATGGGGATCGGGCAGGCGAGCAGCGCATCCAGGATCGCGATCGAGGTGGTGGTGAAGCCGGCGGGGTTGATGATCAGCCCTTGGGCCTTCTCGCGCGCTTCTTGGATCCAATCGACGAGCACGCCCTCGTGGTTCGATTGGCGGAAGACGAGCTCGAGGCCGAGCTCCGCGGCCAAGGTCCGGCAGGCGGCCTCGATGTCGGCGAGCGTGTCGCGCCCGTAGATCTCGGGCTGGCGCTTGCCCAACAGGTTCA
Source organism: Geminicoccaceae bacterium (assembly GCA_023512415.1). Lineage (GTDB taxonomy): Bacteria > Pseudomonadota > Alphaproteobacteria > Geminicoccales > Geminicoccaceae > JANXAZ01. The sequence continues at coordinate 2,509 of JAILZQ010000043.1, forward strand.
GGTTCGGGCCGTTCAAGACGTGGACCGTGGCCGCCATGCCTCTCTCCCCCGCGATCCTTCGGCGTGCCGCGAGCCTAGGGGGTTCGCGGGCGGGAAGAAAAGGGGCCCGGGGTGACCCCCGGGCCCAGTCTTGGAGGAGAATACAAGGAAAGACGTCCCGCTTGCCCTTCGGGACGATGCGCCACCTTCAGCTACAACCGGTCGTTGCGCCGCAGGTGTCGCATTTCAGGCAGGTGCCGTTCCGCACCAGCGTGAAGTTGCCGCACGAGCCGCACGGATCGCCCTCGTAGCCCTTGAGCCGGGCGATCTGCGCCTGCTCGGCGCGCCTGACGGTTTGGCCACGGGCGACCTCGACGGCCGGGCCGGCGGCACCCGAGGGGCCGAATTTGCGGGCCGGGGGGGCGGCCTCGGCGAGCCCGCCGGCACCCCCGGCCAACAGCCGGAGATTGCCGCGCACGAAGCCCGCGGAAGCGAAGCGAGCGACCTTCTCGAAGCCGAGATCGCCCTCTTTGGCCCCCTGGCCGATCGAATCGTGCCGCGTCTCGCTCTCCTCGATGTTGGCGAGATCGGTCCGCCCGAGATAGGAGATCGCGAGCTCGCGGAAGATGTAGTCGAGGACCGAGGTCGCCATCTTGATGCTGTCGTTGCCCTGCACCGGGCCCGACGGCTCGAAGCGGGTGAAGGCGAAGGCCTCGACGAACTCCTCGAGCGGCACACCGTACTGCAGCCCGATCGAGATGGCGATCGCGAAGCTGTTCATGAGCGAGCGGAAGGCGGCCCCTTCCTTGTGCATGTCGATAAAGATCTCACCGAGCGTGCCGTCTTCGTATTCGCCGGTCCGCAGATAGACCTTGTGGCCGCCGACGACCGCCTTCTGGGTGTAGCCCTTGCGCCGGTTCGGCAGCTTGCGCCGCTCGGTGATCCAACGCTCGACCACCCGCTCGGCCACCTCGATGACCTTCTGCACGGGCGGCCGCGGCTGGGCCGGCTCTTCCTCCGCGACCGGCTCGTCGGCGAGCACCGCGGCCAAGGGCTGGGAGAGCTTCGAGCCGTCGCGGTAGAGCGCGAGCGCCTTGAGGCCGAGCCGCCAGCCCTCGAGATAGGCCCGGGCGCAATCCTCGACCGTGGCCTTGGCCGGCATGTTGATGGTCTTCGAAATCGCACCACTGATGAAGGGCTGGGCCGCCGCCATCATCGAGATGTGCGCGTCGGTCGAAAGGAACCGCTTGCCGATCCGTCCACAGGGGTTGGCGCAGTCGAAGATCGGCAGATGGGCCTCCTCGAGGTGCGGCGCGCCCTCGACCGTCATGGTCCCGCAGCACCAGGCGTTCGCCGCCTCGATCTCCTCCTTGGTGAAGCCGATCGCCTCCAAGAGGTTGAGCTTGGGGTCGGCGAGCTGCGCGTCCGAGAGGCCGAGCTTCTCCTTGCAGAAGGCCTCACCCAAGGTGAAGCGGTTGAAGGCGTAACGGATGTCGAACGCGGTCGGCAGCACGGCCTCGAGCCGGCGCAGCGCCTCGTCGTCGAAGCCGCGCGCGCGCAGCTTCGCATGGTCGATGCCCGGGGCACCGTCGAGCGTGCCGCGGCCCACCGCATAGGCCGTGATGTCCTCGATCTGCTTCGGCGTGTAGCCCAAGACCTCGAGCGCCTTCGGCACCATCCGGTTGATGATCTTGAAGTAGCCGCCGCCCGCGAGCTTCTTGAACTTGACGAGCGCGAAATCGGGCTCGATGCCGGTCGTGTCGCAATCCATGACGAGCCCGATCGTGCCGGTGGGCGCGATCACCGAGACCTGGGCGTTCCTGACACCGTGCCGCTCGGCCGCCGCCACCGCCTCGTCCCAAGCCCGCCGGGCGGCCTCGACGAGCGCCCGGTCGCGACAGGCTTCGCCGTCGAGCGGGACCGGTAGGGTGTGCAGCCCTTCGTAGCCCTCGCGGGCGCCGTGCGCGGCTCGGCGATGGTTGCGCAAGACGCGCAGCAGATGCTCGCGGTTCTCGGGACAGCCGGGGAACGGTCCGAGCGCCTCGGCCATCTCGGCCGAGACCCGATAGGCCGTGCCGGTCATGAGGGCGGTGATCGCGGCACAGGTCGCCCGGCCCTCGCGGCTGTCGTAGGGCAGGGCCAAGGACATCAAGAGCCCGCCCAGATTGGCGTAGCCGAGCCCGAGGGTGCGGAACCGCCAGGACCGCTCGGCGATCTCGCGCGAGGGGAACTGGGCCATCGTGACCGAGATCTCGAGCACGATGGTCCAAAGCCGCACGGCGTGGACGAACTCGTCGACCGCGAAGGAGCCGTCCTCGCGACGGAACGCCATCAGGTTCAACGAGGCCAGGTTGCAGGCCGTGTCGTCGAGGAACATGTACTCCGAGCAGGGGTTCGAGGCGTTGATCCGCCCCGAGGCCGGGCATGTGTGCCAGTCGTTGATCGTGGTGTCGTACTGGATGCCCGGATCGGCGCTCGCCCAGGCCGCGCGCGCGATCTTCTGCCAGAGCTCGCGCGCTTTGACGGTCTTGGCCACCTTGCCGTCGGTCCGCCGGGTCAAGTGCCAGTCGCGATCCTCGAGCACGGCTTCGAGGAAGGCGTCGGTGACCCGCACCGAGTTGTTCGAGTTCTGCCCGGAGACGGTGAGGTAGGCCTCGCCGTCCCAATCGGTGTCGAAGGTGCGGACCTCGATCTCGCGGAAGCCCTGGGCAGCCCAGCCGATCGCCTGCTGGATCGAGCCCTCGGGCAGGAACGCCCGGCGTGCCTCGCGGACCGCCTTGGCGAGCGCCGGGTTGGTGGCCGGGTCGAACCGGTCGGGCCCGACGACGGCCGGATCGTGGCAGGCCGCCAAGATCGCCTCGAGATGCTTCTTCAAGAGCTTCGAGCCGGCGACCAGGGCCGCGACCTTCTGCTCCTCGACCACCTTCCACTCGATGAACTCTTCGATGTCCGGATGGTCGATGTCGACGATGACCATCTTGGCCGCACGCCGGGTGGTACCACCCGACTTGATCGCCCCGGCCGCCCGGTCGCCGATCTTGAGGAAGCTCATGAGACCGGAGGAGCGACCACCGCCCGAGAGCTTCTCGCCCTCGGCCCGCAGCGCCGAGAAGTTGGTGCCGGTCCCCGAGCCGTATTTGAAGAGGCGCGCCTCGCGCACCCAGAGGTCCATGATCCCGCCTTCGTTGACGAGATCGTCCTTGATCCCCTGGATGAAGCAGGCGTGCGGCTGCGGCCGCTCGTAGGCGGTGGTCGAGGGCCGGACTTCGCCCGTGCGCTCGTCGACGTACCAGTGGCCCTGCGAGGGCCCGTCGATCCCGTAGGCCCAGAAGAGGCCGGTGTTGAACCATTGCGGCGAGTTGGGCGCGGCGATCTGGGCGGCGAGCATGTAGCGCAGCTCGTCCATGAACGCCCGAGCGTCCTCCTCGCTCGCGAAATAGCCGCCCTTCCACCCCCACCAGGTCCAGGTCCCGGCGAGCCGGTCGAAGACCTGCTTGGCGCTGGTCTCACCGCCGCTGCGCTGGTGGGCGGGCAGCGCCTCGAGCGCCTCCTCGTCCGCTACCCGCCGCGCCAGCCAGTCGGGCACGCCCTCTTCGCGGACCGGCCGGGTCGCGCGGGGCACACCGGCTTTGCGGAAATATTTCTGCGCCAAGACGTCGACCGCCACCTGCGACCAGGCGGCCGGTACCTCGATCCCCTCGGCGCGGAACACGACCGAGCCGTCCGGGTTGCGGATCTCGCTCGAGGCCGTGCGGAAGGCGATCGACTCGTAGGGTGACGTCCCCGCCCGCGTGAACCGACGCTCGATTCTCAGCGCCACCTCGATCCTCCTCCAACCGGGTTTCCGTAAATGTTCCGGTTCCGTTCGTCAACCCCGTCCGCCGCGGGCGAAGCTGGGACGGCGATCCCAGACGCCTCCGACTCCGGGTCGGCTCAAGGCGCCTGATCTCAACGATTAGTTTAGACCAGGCCGCCCGCCGAAGCAACCGCCGACCGCGGCCGGCCCGCGCTCGGCGCCCTCGACGCCGGGGCACAACATATAGCCAGATGATGGCGCCTGCAACCCACATCTTGATGCCTCTTCCCCATGGGCCCGGCCTCGCCGAGCCTCCCGGGCCGCCCCTCGCGAGCGCCGCGCACGCCCCTTCACCCACCGCGCGGCGCCGCCGTCGAGCTGCCCGGGGCTCCGAGCGGGCCGGGCCTCGCGCCCATCTCCATGTCAAGAAGGAATCAGTTGATCTCAGCCCCACGACGTTTACTTGCCCACAGCCTGAGGATCGGCGCGCTTGTCCACAAGCTGGGGACGGCGGTCCGCGAACCCGCGGGATGGAGAGATCCCCTCAGTCGTCCATCAGGAAAACTCAGCGACGGCCCCGCCTCGCGGATGCTCGGCGGGCGCGACCGGGCGGCCGGTGGACAGGGCGGGGCGGGCCGGCCTATCTGCCGGCGGGCGCGTGGCGGCGAGGGAGAGTCGAGTGCTCGAGTGGCTCAAGGACAACCGGCTGGGCACCTATCTCCTCACTCGCCGGCGCGGCGAGCTCGTGGGCGAGGACGAGTGGGGCAACCGCTATTATCGCGAGGTCGGTGCCGCCGACCCGCGGACCGAGCGGCGCTGGGTGGTCTACGCCGACCGTAGCGAGATCGAGCCCTCGGTCGTGCCGCCCGGCTGGAACGCCTGGCTGCACCACAATCTGGACGAGCCGCCGAGCCGCAAGCCCTTGCCGGCCAAGCGCTGGGAGCGGCCGCACCGGCCCAACCCGACGGGCACGCCCGAAGCCGAGCTGCCGCCCGGCCACGAAGCGCGCGGCGGCAAGCGAGCGCCGGCGACCGGCGACTACGAGCCCTGGCGGCCCTGAGCCGAGCCCGGCGCGGGGGCGCGTTCGGCCGAGGCCGCGGCCAACAGGCCGAGCTCCAAGAAGCCCTCGAACACCTCGGCCGGCTGGGCGCCGGCCAGCACACCGACACCGGGCACGAGGAGCGCCGGCACGCCGTCGATGTCGCGGCCCACCGCCCGCCGATGCGCGGCCCGGACCTGCGCCCGGCGGTCCGCCGAGGTCGCGGCGGCGCGCGCCTCGGGGCCGAGCCCGGCACGCTCGGCCAGGGCGGCGAGCAGGGCCGGATCCCCGAGGTCGCCGCCTTCTTCGAAAAAGGCCCTGAAAAGGGCGGTGGCGAGCGGGACGAGCCGGCCCGCCGCTTGGGCCTCGAGCAGGAGGGCTTGGGCCGGCACCGTGTCGGGCTGACGGAGGATCCGCTCGAAGGCGAAGCGCAGCCCCTCGGCGGCGCCGCGCCGGACGACCCGGCGGAGCGCCGCAGCCGCGGCATCCAGCGAGCCGAACTTGCGCTCGAGGTAGAGCCGGCGCGGGACACCCTGCGGCGGCAGCCCCGGATTGAGCAGGAAGGGGTGCCAGAGGAGCTCGCAGCCGAGCCGCTCGGTGAGCGGCAGGAGGGCGTGGAAGGCGATCCGGCACCAGGGGCAGACCAGATCCGCGACGAAGGTCACGGTCAGTTTTTGCTGCGGCGCAGCATGTCCCGAACGATCCCCAGGAGAGAAATCCTGGGGACGACCGGGCGCATGTTGCACCGCACAAGGCCGCTCGACGGTCATTCGGGAAACCCCCAGATCCGCGGCGAGGCGAGCTCGACGCTGTTGCCGGCCGGATCGCGCAAGTAGAGCGAGCGGCCACCGCGCGGCCAGGTCTGCTCGTGCTCGATCGCCACGCCGGCCGCCTCGAGCCGCGCCCGCCATGCATCGAGCTCGGCTTCCGGCACGGCGAAGCAGACATGGCCCGGGCCCGCCGCACCGTGCGGCGGCGGCACGCGCTGGCCGGCCGTGGCCTCGGGGTCGAAAAGGAGGAGCATCGCCCGCTCGAGGCGCAGGAAGAGGAAGACGCCCGGCCGCTCGCTCTCGACCTCGAGGCCCAAGAGGTCGACGTAGAACCGCCGCGCCGCCGCGAGGTCGCGGGTGTAGAGGCAGGTCTCGAGGACGTGCGCGATGGGCGCCAGGGCGGGTCTCCGGGCGGCGGCTCGGTTCTCCCTCTCTAGACCCGCCCGGCCGGCCTGTCAGGAGCCTGCCGCCACCACCCCGTCCTCGAGCGCGTGCTGCGGGTCGCGGGCCAGCCGCGACAGGCGGCCGAAGAGCGGGCTCGCCGGGTCGGTCGCGGCGTCGAGCACGGTGAAATGGTCGGCGCCGTCGATCTCGAGCAGCGCAACGGGCAGGCCACGGGCCGCTCGGGCGGCGTGGAAGTCGCGCGATTGCCGGCGGAACTCGGCCGTCTCGTGGGCCCCGACCACGATCAACAGCGGCGGGCTCGTCGCGGGCAACTGGTCGATCGGGCTGTTGCACGCGACCTGGTCGCAGGTGAGCTGGAGCGCGGGCTGGAGGTAGGACCAGCGGAAGGGGCGGAGGTCGAAGAGCCCACTCACCGCCACGCCCGCCTTCACGAGATCGGCGGGGAGATCGTAGTCGGCGGGCCAGTCGGTGGCGGCCAGCATGGCGACGAGATGGCCGCCCGCCGAGTGCCCGGAGACCGTGAGCCGGGCGGGATCCACGCCGAGCTCGTGGGCCCGCGCGAAGGCCCAGGCGGTGGCGGCGCGCGCCTGACGGACGATCTCGTCGATCGTCACCTCGGGGCAGAGGGCGTAATTGACCACCCCCACCGCCACGCCTTCGCGCACGAGCGGCTCGGCCACGAACGAGAACTCCCGGGCCGAGAAGCGTCGCCAATAGCCCCCGTGGAAGAAGAGGTGGAGCGGGGCCCCCGGGCCGGCCGGGAAGAGGTCGAGATATTCCGCCCGAGTGGGCCCGTACTTCAGGCCGAGTCGGCAGGGGAGGCGCGCGCGCACCTCCGCGCTGGTCTCCGTCCAGCGAGCGATGATCGCGGCACTCCGTGGCACCGCCGCCGCGGCGTCGTACTCCCGGTCGATCGCCTCCTGGCTCGTGAACTCGCGATACAGCCGCACCGGTCGGTCCCATCGGGCCCGCTGCCCTTCCCGGCGGGCGAGCCTAGCCGGTCGGCGCCGCGGCGAGGAGGGCGTGTCTACGGGGAAGGGACAGCGGCGCGGCGCAGAAGCCCGGGAAAGTCGAGCGACGAACTGGGCGCGTCGCGCGGCCGGCCGCCGGCGGGAGAGCTGGAATGATTACAAGTCGGAACGCGACAGCTCCCAAGAAGCCGCAGGTCGAACGATCGGCCGACCATTGCCGCGCACGCCCGGCCGCCCTATAGAGAGAGCGGGAGCCGGGGGCGTCGGCGGGCCGGGCCCGCCCGTCGCCGGTCGGACGAGACGCCGGGAACCGCGATGGCCAGCGAGCCTGCCACCTGCATCACGATCGCCAAGCTGCGTGCCGCGGGGCTGCGTCCCACCCGGCCGCGGGTCGGGCTCGGGCGGCTCCTGTTCGAGGGTCCGCCGCGCCACGTCTCGGCCGAGCAGCTCTACCAGGAGGCTCGCAGCCGCCGGCTGTTCGTCTCGCTCGCCACGGTTTACAACACGCTCCACCAGTTCGTGGCGGCGGGCCTTCTGCGCCGGGTGGTGGTCCACACCGGCCAGACCTTCTTCGACACCAAAGTCGACGACCACCATCATTTCTACGACGAGCGGACCGGCTTCGTGCGCGACATCGACGAGCGCGAGATCGCCTTCGCCCGGTTGCCCGCACCGCCCCCGGGCTACGCCATCACCGGGGTCGAGGTGATCGTCCGGGTCCAGGAGCAAGCGGCGGTCGACGGCCAGCGGGTCGAGTGGCCGGAGCCGGAGCCCTCGGCCCTCAGCCCGACGGGGCCGAGCTGACCGGCGGCTCGGCGCAGCCCGCCGCCGTCGCAGCGGCGCGGACCTCCTCGAGCAGGGCGTGCATGTGCGGCAGGCAGCGGCCGCAGCGGATGCGAGCGCCTTGCAACCGGTAAACGCAGCCGACCGTGCGACACTCGGCCCGGCAGGCGGTCTCGCGGCAGCGGGACTCGGGAAGGGCGTTGCAGACGCAGACGATCACGGGCGGCAAACTCCCGCATCGAACAGCCGAGCCGACGCTATCGCCGGGCTCCCTGCGAGCAAAGGGCGAATGGTCGCAGTCGAACCGATCGAAATCGACGGCAGTGATCCCGTCGTGCCGACCGATCGAAAACTGGAACGGTTCGAAGGAACATCCGACGGGCCGGGTCCGTCGGAATTCCAGGCGGTGGCGGGCGGTCCGACCCCCGCGGATCCGGAGGGAGAGAGGACGTGGCCAAGGCATTGAAGGGCGATCCCGCGGTCCTGGCGGCGCTCAACACGGCGCTCAAGGGTGAGCTCACCGCGATCAATCAATATTTCCTGCACGCACGCATGCTCGACAATTGGGGCTTCGTCAAGCGCGGCAAGGCCGAGTACGAAGAAAGCCTCGAGGAGATGAAGCACGCCGACAAGCTGATCCAGCGCATCTTGCTGCTCGACGGCCTGCCGAACCTCCAGGACCTCGGCAAGCTCTACATCGGCGAGAACCTCAAAGAGGTCATCGAGTGCGACCTCCGGCTCGAGCTCGAGGGCATCGCCCATTACCGCAAGGCGATCGAGATCTGCGAGCAGGCCAAGGACTACGTCTCGCGTGACCTGTTGGTCGAGATCCTCGAGGACGAAGAGCGTCATCAGGACCAGAACCGCACCGAGCTCGAGCTCATCGAGAAGATCGGCATCGAGAATTTCGGCCTCTCGCAGATGTGAGGAACCGGCCCGCGGGCGGCTCGATGGAGCCGCTCGCTCGGACCCGGGGCGAGGAGGTCGGCCCGCTCCAACAGACGGGCGAGCTCGCGGGCGCACGCGACGAGCCGATCGACCGCTGCCGCCGCCACGACCAGGCGGGCGAGCGCCTCGGCGATCGCCGGCCGAGGGGCGAGGAGGATCGCCAAGAGCCGCTGCTCGTCGGCCGACACGCAGGGGCAGGCGAGCGGCAAGAGGCCCTGGTCGCGTAGGCCTTCGGCTTCGACCAGGGCGCAGAACCGCTCGAACGCGGCGAGGGCCGGCTCGACCAGGGCGAGGCCGAAGGCCAGGCGGAAGCCGTGGACCAGGACCGGCGAGGTGGCACCGCCGTCCGTCGTTCGCCGGCGCAGCGCCCAGAGCAGGAACTGCTCGGCCGGGGCGAGCTGCCCCACGACCCGGCCCGAAAGCCGGGCGGCCTCGGCCGCGACGGGCAGCATCGACCCATCCCGATCGGGACGACCTCGGTAGGACATCGCCGGAACTCCCTCTCGGTTCGTCGGACCCGATGAATAGCGCCAAATCGTTCCGGGTGAAGACGGAAAAACCGACGCAGACCTACAATATAGATCGAAGAATTCCAAAGACGACAGGATCGACGGAATGGGCCCGCACGTCGACCCCGGGCCCGACAACGCCGTCGCGGGCTCGACCGAGAGCGGGCCGTCCGGGGTCGGCGGGCGGGGCGGCTCGGATCAGCCGGCGGCGAGGGCGCCGGCCCAGGGCTGGACGGGCTCGGCGGCACCCCGCGCCCGGCCGGTCGCCGGCTCGTGCAGGACGGCGCTCGGGCAGGCGAAGGTGAGCGGATAGACGAGGGGCGGGGTCGGGCGCACCGGGGCCAGCTCCGCGAGGGCGCGGGCGACCTCCGGGCCGAGCCGGGCGTCCACGGTGATCCGCTCGGCCTCGGCCGTGTCGATCCGCGGGGTGTGGAAGGCGGTCTCGAGGTCCATCCGGTAATCGAGGAGGAACGAGAGGATTTGCGTCACCGCCGGCAAGATGCGCCGGCCGCCCGAAGCGCCGAGGGCGATCCGCCGGTCGGGCGTGAGCGCGATCACCGGGCACATGTTGGCGAGCGGCCGCTTGCCCGGGGCCGGGCTGTTCGGCCGGCCCGGCCGCGGGTCGAACCACATGACCCCGTTGTTGAGGAGGATGCCCGTGCGCGGCAGCAGGACCTTGGAGCCGAACAGCGAGAGGAGGGTCTGGGTGAGCGCAACGAGGTTGCCCTCGCGGTCGACGACGCAGAGATGGCTCGTGCAGGAAGGCCCCGGGCCGGTGTCGCCGAGCGTGGCGAGCCGCTCGGCCTGGGCGGTACGCAGGGCGTCGGCGTAGGCGCGGTAGGCCTCGGCGTCCGGCCCCGCTCCCGCGAGTGGTACCGGCGTCAGGAGCTCCAGGACGCGGGCGAGCGTGACGCCGGCGAAGAAGCCGGGCATCGCGAGCACCGTGGCGTCCCGGTAGGGCACCTCGAGCGGCGGGCGGATCGCGGCGGCGCAGGCGGCCAGATCCTCGCCGTCTAGGCGCGCGCCGATCTCGGCGAGGTCGCGGGCGAGCTCCCGGGCGAGCTCGCCGCGGTAGAAGTCGGCGGGACCCGCCTCGGCGAGCCGCTCGAGGGTCGAAGCGAGCCGGTCGAGCGGCAGGATCGTGGGCTCGCCGGTCCAAGCGGGAACCGGCGGATGGCCGCCCGGCAGGTAGAGTGCTCCCGCCGGCCCTTGACGGGCGAGAGCCGGGGCCGCCGAGGCGATCATCGTGCTCGCGTACCAGTCGACCGCCAGGCCCTCGCGGGCGAGCGCGATCGCCGGCGCGAGGAGATCGCGCCAGGGGAGGCGGCCGAACCGCTCGTGGGCGAGGGCGATCCCGGCGAGCCAGGTCGGCACGCAGATCGAAAGCGGCCCCTCGAGGTTGCGGTCGCCCACGACCTCGGGCCAGCCGAAGAGGTCGCCGCCGGGCCGGCCGGTGAGCGGGTAATCCTTCGGATCGAGCCGGTGCGGGGCGACCATGCCCATGTCGACCGCGAAGCCGCGGCCTTCCTTGGCGAGCCGGACGAGCATCGCCCCGCCGCCGCCGAGCCCGCTCATCCAGGGCTCGACCACCCCGAGCGCGAAGCCCGTGGCCACCGCCGCATCGACCGCGTTGCCGCCGGCTTCCAGGATCGCCACCCCGGCCCGCGCCGCCCGCTGGTTCTGGGCGGCGACGATGCCGCGGGTGCCGGCAACGGCGGGCTTGCGCAACGTGACGGGGGCGAAGGCTTCGGCGGGGTTCATCGCAGCGGATCTCCGATCGCGTCGGCGAAGGCCAGCTCGGGCGGGTCCAAGGGCCAGATCGGCCGGGGTACGCGGCGGTAGGGCAGGCGTGCGAAATCCTGGGAAAGGGCACCCGGGCCGTTGACCCAGAGGATCTCCCGGGCGATCGGCGCGAAGCCGGCGTGGAAATGCTGCATCGACTTCACGACCACGAGCTTCTTGTCGGCGAGGTCGATGCCGTGGTCGGTGAAGAGCGCCGGGTCGAAGGCTTGGGTGCGGGTCGCGTTCAGCAGCACCTCGACGCCGCCCACGCGGATCGCGGCGACGTCGCCGAGTTGGGTCCAGCCGCCCCCGAAGCGTTGCCGGGCCCCTTCGGCCACCGAGAGGACCTCGGCCTCGACGTCGAGCGGCGGGCCGGAGATCGGGCCCACCTTGCCGCCGATCCTGAGCGACAGCCGAGCCCCCGGCCCCGCCAGGTGGCAGAAGCGGACCGCGACCGGATCCCACAAGGGGCCGAGGCAGGCGCGCTCGACCCGCCGCTCGAGCAGCCGGGCCAGGACGAAAGTGCTGTCCGAGGGCGCCCCGCCGCCCGCATTGTCGGCGGTGTCGGCGAGGACCACGGGGCCGCGTGGGGCGGCGAGCGCCCGGTCGAGCCCCTCGTCGAGGCCGAGCACGGGCTCGGTCGTGTTCCCGCGCATCGATCGGACCGCGCGGGCGAGCTCGTGGGCGAGCGCCTGCGCCCGCTGCCGATCACCGTCCGCCACGACCAGAACCTTGGCGCCCATCTCCGGCACGTCGCCCCAGGGAAAGCCGTGGGCGAGCGAGACCGAAAGGATGCCGTCCCGCCCCTCGAGGGCCCGCATCCGGTCGACGAAGCCGCGCACGGGCTCCCGCGGGGTGTGGAAAAGGGCGATCATCCGGCAATCGGCCGCGGCCATGACCGGGCGGATTTCGCCGCGGGCGGCGCGCAAGGCGAGGTCGACGAGCTCGCGGGCCCGCTCGAGCGTGTCGGTGTGCGGGTATTCCTTGTAGAGCACGAGCAGATCGGCGTTCTGGAGCATGCGCTCGCCGAGGTGGCAATGCGGGTCGAGCTCGGCACCCACCACGGTCTGCGCGCCGACCCGGGCGCGCACCGCCTCGAGGAGATCGCCCTCGCAGTCGAGCTCGTTCTCGGCGATCATGGCGCCGTGCAGGCTCAAGAGCACGACGTCGACCGGCAGCGCCGCCTCGAGCTCGGCGAGCACGCGGCCGCGCAGCTCCCGCCAGGCGGCGGCACTCGTGACGCCGGCCGGGGCGGCGAAGGCCGAGAGCCCCTCGACGAGCTCGTGCCCTTCGCCTCGCGCACGCTCGCGGGCGGCCACGAGCGGACCGGTGAAGAAGCGGGCCTCCGCGGGATGCGTGCCCGGCTCGAACCAGAGATATTCTCGAAAGCTCTGGAGCCCGGTCGGGATCGGCGAGAAGCTGTCGGTCTCGGTGCCGACCGCGGCCACGAAGATCCTCATGCACGCCCCCGATGCCACCTCGCGGCCGCGGGCTACGCCCGGCCGTCGGCTTCGGCAAGTCGGCCGGCGCCTCCGGCGGCGGACGGGAGGTGTGCGTGAGTGCCGCGGAAGCGCGCGCCGACGCGCTCAACGCGCGGATCGCCGAGCGACTTCGCCGGGCCGCCGACCTGCTCGAAGCCCAAGGCGACAACCCGTTCCGGGTGCGCGCCTACCGCCGCGCGGCCGAGACGGTGGCCGGCCTCGACCGCTCGATCGAGAGCGTCTGGCGAGAGGGTGGGGCGGAGGCCCTCGAGGCTCTGCCGGGGATCGGCCCCTCGCTCGCCCGGGCGATCGTCGAAATGATCACGACGGGCCGCTGGGCCCAGCTCGAGCGGCTCGAGGGGGCGGTGGCCCCCGAGGACCTGTTCGCGACCGTGCCCGGGATCGGCACCGAGCTCGCTCGCCGGATCCACGAGCATCTCCACATCGACACGCTCGAGGATCCAGAGCTCGCCGCGCACGACGGGCGGCTGCTCGCCGTGCCGGGCGTGGGGCCGAGGCGGGCGGCCCAGATCCGGGCGAGCTTGGCCGAGATCTTGACCCGCGCCCGGCCCTGGCGGCGCGGCCCGCCGGCCGAGGAGCCGGAAGTGGCCGTCCTGCTCGACGTCGACGAGGAGTACCGCAAGCGCGCTGCCGCGGAGGACCTGCCGAAGATCGCCCCGCGCCGCTTCAATACTTCGGGGGAGGCTTGGCTGCCCGTGCTCCACACCCGCCGCGGGCCCTGGTTCTGCACCGCACTCTTCTCGAACACCGCCCGGGCCCACGAGCTCGGCCGGATCGGCGATTGGGTGGTGATCTATTTCGACAAGGACGACGGGGTGAGCGGCCAGCGCACGATCGTCACCGAACAGCGCGGGCCTCTGGCGGGCTTGCGGGTGGTGCGCGGCCGCGAACGCGACTGTTTGCGCTACTACCGGGAGCGGGAAGCGGGCGGGGGCGGGACGGCGGCGCCCGCCTCGGCCGGGTCCGGATGACAGCGCGAGAGCCGGTCGGCGAGCCGCACCGGCTCCGGCAGCCGTCGCCCGGCGCAGAGCCGGAGCGTCCAAGCGACCGCGGTCTCGAGCGACACACGGTGGCCGATCGAGACGAAGAGCGGCCGCACGCCCGTGCGCGTGCGCACGACCGCGCCCACGGTCTCGCCGCGATCGCGCAACGGGACCCACCCGCCCGCCTCGGCCGGCAGCACATCGTGCTCGCCCAGAAGGCGCGACTTGGCCACGCCGATGGTCGGCAGATCGGCGAGCAGGCCCACATGGCAGGCGAGGCCGAAGCGCCGCGGATGGGCGAGCCCCTGCCCGTCGACGAGCAAGAGGTCGGGGGCCGGTCGCAACAGGGCCAAGGCCGAGAGCGCGGCCGGGGCCTCGCGGAACGAGAGGAGCCCGGGGACGTAGGGGAAGGCGAGCGGTGCGCAAGCGAGCGCGCTCTCGAGGAGCTCCCGGGTCCCGGCGTCGACCTGCACGGCTGCCGCCCAGGCGAGGCCGGCCCCGGGCGCGTAGTGCACGTCGAGCCCCGCCACGCGGCGGACGGGACCCAGCCGGTCCGCGCGGATCACGAGCGGGGCCAGGCGTTCCTGCTCGGCCCGGGCCTCGGCCGGCGAGACGGGCCATCGCGAAGAGAGCGCGGCGGATCCGCCCCCCAGGCTCTTGTGATCCGCAGTCGACTGCCCTCTCATCGCCGGGCGGACCGCAGCCGGGAGACGATGGGATGACCTTGAAGCCGATCACCGACCGCGCCGAGGTCGCCATCGACTTCCCGGACAAGGCCTACATGGGGAGCTTCGGGCGGGCCTCGTCCTTCGAGGCCACCGCCGATGCCGAGGGGGTCACGATCAAGCTCAGCCGTTCGGGCGAGGACCGGCGGACCGCCCAGATGCATCTGCACTATTATCTCTTCGCCGGGGTGCTGGCCGACATCGCCGCGGCGCTGGCGGCCCGGCCGCCGCTCGACGACGCGCACCGGGAGCCGCTCCTGGCGGCCGCCCGGGCGCTCGTCTCGGCCCTCGAGCGGACCGCCGGCTGAGCCCTTCGGCCGCTCACGGCAAGGGCGGGCGCAGGGCGAAGGCGAGGGCGGCCGCCAACAACAAGAGGGTGAGGCCCCGATAGGCCCACAAGAGCCGGCGATGGTGCACGCGTACCTCCCCCGGTGAGCTCAGCCCTGGTCGTAGCGGAACCGCTCCGCCACGATGTGCCGCAGCGGCACGCCGAGGTCGACGAGCGCGCGTTCGACCGTGTCGATCATCGCGGGCGGGCCGCAGACGAAGAACAACCGGCCGGCCATCGCCGGGAGCTCGACGTGGCGGGCGAGCAGCGCTCGGTCGAATTGGCCGACCTCGCCCTTCCACCCCTCGGGCGGCTCGCCCAGGAGGTGGACGACCCGCAGATCGAGCCGGCTCGCGAGCGCCTCGAGCTCCTCGCCGTGGACGATCTGGCCCACGTGCCGGTTGCCGTAGAGCAGGAGCCAAGGACGCCGGTCGCCCTCGGCCGCAGCCTGGCGCAGCAGCGAGAGCATGGGCGCGATGCCCACACCGCCCGCGATCAGCACGACCCCCTCGGCCTGCCAGCCCTCGAGGGCGAAGTTGCCGTGCGGCCCTTCGAGATAGCCGCGCCCACCGATCCGCAGCCGGTCGAGCCGGCTCGTGAAGTCGCCGGCCTCCTTGATGACGAATTCGAGCCGCGGCAGGTCCGCGGGTGCCGAGGCGATCGAGAACGGGTGCTCGATCAGGGAGAAGGGTGAGCGGTCGAGCGTGGCCCAGACGAACTGCCCGGCTCGGAAGCGGAACCGGCCGGGATGCTCCTCGACCAGCCGAACCGACCAGGTCCGATCGGCGATCCGCTCGACCGAATCGATCCGCCAGGGTCGCGCGAGCAGGCCGAGCGGTCGGAGCAGGTAGACGTGCACGAGGGTGAGCGCCGAAAGGGCGAGCAGCACGAGCCAGAAGCCGGCGAGCCAGGGATCGGCGCTGTAACGGCCGGCCTCGATGGCGTGGTGGGTGCCGAGGCCGGCGACCAAGAGGGCGCCGAGGCCGTGGCTCGCCCGCCAGGCCTCGTAACGGAAGGGGAGCTGATCGCGACCGATGGCGAGGACGACGAGCAGGGCGAGCA
Organism: Geminicoccaceae bacterium; assembly: GCA_023512415.1. Classification (GTDB taxonomy): domain Bacteria; phylum Pseudomonadota; class Alphaproteobacteria; order Geminicoccales; family Geminicoccaceae; genus JANXAZ01. The sequence continues at coordinate 18,091 of JAILZQ010000043.1, forward strand.
GGATCCAGGCCGCGACCCCGGTCAGGATCGAAGGTCCGGTGAGGCCGAGGCTCGCGCGGCCGGTCGGATCCGACGGCATCGGGAAGGGTTGCAGGCCGCTCGTGTAGAGGAACGGGTGGACGAGCAGGAAGAAGAGCGCGGTGCGGGCCAGGAGCTGGTGCGCCCGCATCGTCGTGTCGATGCCGATCCGTCCCGAGATCGTCCGAAAGCGACCGGAGAGGAGGAACTCGAGGAAGAGGACGACGAAGCCCAGGAGGGCCAAGCCGGTCGCGAGCTCGTCGCGCCACGGCCGGGGCGGTTCGCCGCGGAGTGCCGCGATCGCGAGCGGTGCGAGCACGAGGGCGAGGTAGAGGGCGACGAGGAGCGGGCCCGGGATGCCCCGCTGGCGCGGTGCGGAGGGGGTGCGCGGTGCGGCGACCTCGCGCTCGGCCGGGAGGGGGGAAAGGCGTGCTTCGGCCACGGTCGTCTCCGTTCAGAGGCGGCTCGCGACGACCGTGGCGTCGGGCCGGCGGACGACGTCCGGCAAGAGCCGGGTCCCGAGGCCGGGGCCTTCGAGGGGATGGATCCAGCCGTCCTCGATGCGCGGCAGGTCGGTCACGAGCTCCTTGTACCAGCCGGTGTAGAAGGCCCGCACGCTCTCTTGCACGAGCGCGTTGGGGGCGTTCAAGGAGAGGTGGCAGGAAGCCACGAACACCACGGGTCCGGTGCAGTCGTGCGGGGCGACCGGCAGATGGTGCGCTTCCGCCAGGGTGGCGATCTTCTTGGCCTCCGAGAGCCCGCCGCACCAGGCGACATCCAGCATCACCACACCCACCGCGCGCTGCGCCATCATCTGGCGGAAGAGCGGCCGGGTGGCAACGGTCTCCGAGGCGGTGATCGGCACGCGGGTGGCGGCGGCGAGGTCGGCGAGCGCCTCGAAGTCGTTCATCTTGATCGGATCCTCGAACCAGAAGGGCTCGATCTCTTCGAGCGCGCCGAAGATCCGCTTGGCGGTCGGCAGGTTCCACAGGGAGTGGAACTCGACCATGATGTCCATCTTGGAGCCGACCGCCTTCCTGATCTTGCGGAACGGCTCGAGTGCGGTCTCGAGTTCGTCGGGGGCGATGTAGAGCCCGCCCCAGCGCTCGGCCGCGAAGTCGAAGGGCCAGATCTTCATCGCCGAAATCCCCTGCTCGAGCAACGAGTGCGCGAGCTCGTCGGCGCGGTGCAAGAAGGCGTCGAGGTCCTCGTAAGGCCCTTCCTTGCGGTCGAGCCCCCAATTCTCGGTGAGCTGGCCCTTGGAGCCGCGCACGTAGCGGTAGCCGGCGCAGGTGTTGTAGGTGCGGATCGCGGGTCGCGAGAGGCCGCCCAAGAGCTGGTGGATCGGCCGGCCGGTGGCCTGGCCGAACAAGTCCCAGAGCGCGATGTCGATCGCCGAGGCGCCGCGCAGCTCGGCCCCGCTCGAGGCGAAGCCCAGATAGTAGTCGTGCAGGAGGGTGCGGGAATGCCGGTCGATCGCGAGCGGGTCCTTGCCCAAAAGACGCGGGGCCGCGGTCTCGTGGATGTAGGCCTCGACGGCGCGCGGCCCGAAAAAGGTCTCGCCCAGGCCCACGAGCCCCTCGTCGGTGTGGACCTGGACCCAGAGGAGGTTCGGGAACTCCTCGAGGCGGATCGTCTCGATCGCGCTGATCCGCATGGCCGCTGCCTCCCGCCGCCAGCCCTCGCCCACCGGGCTCCGCCGTCCGCCTAGCCCGGCCGTCGGGCGAGGGGAAGCGGGGCCGGCGCGGTTCTCTCGGGCGACCCAGGCGGGCTAGGCGGGGGTGCGGGCGGCCTCTCGGTGCGGTGCCGGGGTCACCAGCGCGCGCATGACCCGCTCGAGGGTCTCGGCGGCCCGCGACCAGCGAGCGGAGCGATCGACATGGGCGCGTGCCGCCGCGCCGAGGCGGGCGGCGAGCGCACGGTCCTCGATCAAACGCAGCATCGCCCGGGCGAAGCAGTCGGTGTCGCCGTCCGGGCAGAGCAGGGCGGTCTCGCCGTCGACGAGGCCCGGTGCGGAACCCGCGAAGGAGACGATCGGCCGGCCGGCGGCCATGTAGTTCAAGAGCTTGACCGGTGTGCCGTCGGCGTCGGTCCGGGGGTTCGCGGCGATGTCGGCCTCGGCGAGAAGCGCCGGGAGCTCGGCGAACGGGACGGCCGGTCGCAAGCTCACGCGTTCGGCGATCCCGAGGGCCGCGATCCGCGCGCGCAGCGCAGCGATGTCGCCGTCGAGCGACAGGACCAGCTCGGCCGAAGGGTACCGCCCCGCGAGCTTCGCGAACGCTTCCAACAGCAGATCGAGCCGCTGATAGGGCGCGGGATTGCCGGTGAAGAGGATCCGCGGCGCCCGGTCGCCCGCGATCGGGCCGGCGGGCGGGACGCTCGCGAAGTGATCGACCTCGACGCCGTTCGCGACGGTCGTGACACGTTCGGCGGGAACGCCCAGCTCGCCGATCAGCTTGTCACGGATCCGGTCGGTCACGGTGGTGAGGTGGTCGGCACGCCGCGGCAGCCGCCGGTCGATCGCGAGCGCCCATCGTCGGACCAACCCGCTCGGCAGGCCGCCCAGATAGCTCGGCAGCTCGGAAGCGAGCAGCGTGTGGAGGTCGAACACGAGGGGCGGTCGTGGCCGAAGTCCTACGCGGGCGGCCGACGCCACGAGGAGCCCTTCGTAATGATGGGCGTAGAGAACGTCGGCCGGCTCGCGCTCCAGCTCCTTCCGCAGGATCCACGCGAGCTGCGGGTCGAGGGCGACGAGCTTGACGATCGACGGACCCGGCGAAGTCTTGCGGTAGCCGAGGCCCCGGGGGAGGCGCGCGATCGCGAGCCGCGGGTCCGCCTCACCCCGGCCGAGATGATAGGTCACGACTCGGACCCGGTGGCCGCGGTCCAACAAGGCCTCGGCCGTGCGGAGGATGCGGATCGGTGTTCCCCGGGGGTAGGGAAACGGGCAGGCGGCGACGACGAGGATGTCGAGAGGTCGTTCCAACGGCCGATCCGATCAGCGACGAACAGGATGTCACGGCTCGCGCGCGCGGACCATCGCACCGACAACCTGCGGTCGTAAAGCGCGCCGCTCCAGCGGTGCTTCGCCACCCTGTCGCGCCCGGCGGAGAGCCGGTATGCTGCACCCGTGATCCGGCGCGCGACGATCAAGGACGTGGCGCGTGCGGCCGGCACCTCGACGGTGACCGTCTCGCGCGTCGTCAACAGCCCCGAGCTCGTGCAGCCCGAGACCCGCGCCCGGGTCGAGCGGGCGATGCGCGAGCTCGGCTACGTGCCGAACCTCGCCGCCCGCTCGATGCGCACCCGGCTCACCCGCTCGGTCGGCTTCCTCACCCCCGAGCTCACGAGCCTGACCAACGCGGCCGTGGCGCAGGCCTGCGAGCAGGCGCTCTCGGAAGCCGGCTACGGCATGCTCTTGACCTCGAGCGACTACCGGGTCGAGCGCGAACGGCGCGCCCTGGGCTTGCTGCGCCAGCGCCAGGTCGACGGCCTCGTCCTCTACCTGTCCGACGAGGAGGATGCCGGGCTGGTCGCCGCGGTGAGCGCGCTCGACGTGCCGTTCGTCGTGCTCGACCGCGAGGCACCCAGGGGTGATCGGGTGCTGAGCGAGCACCAGGGGGCGCTGCGCGCGGCGGTCCGCCGGCTCCTGGCGATGGGCCATCGGCGCTTCGCGCTGCTCCAGCCCGATCTCGCGATCCGCCCGGTGCGCGAGCGATGGGCGGCGGTCGAAGCGACGCTCGCCGAGGCGGGGCTCGGCGCGCGGGGGTTCGTGCGGATCGCCGTGCCGCCGGCCGCGCTCGACCGGGCCCTCCTGCCCGCCGCGCTGCTCGCCGAAATCGATCGGCCGACCGCCTTCCTGGTCGAGGGCAGCCGGTTGCTGCGTGCCGCCCTGCTCGCCTTGCGAGCCGCCGGGCTCGAGGTTCCGAAAGACGTCTCGCTCGTGGCGATCGACGCCGACGAGGCGGCGAGCCTCACGACCCCGGAGACCACCCGGATCGCCCGCGACTTCGCGGCGATCGGGCGGACCGCCGCGGCGCTTCTCCTGCGCCGGCTGGAACGGCCGAACCTGCCCCGCCAGGAGGTGGTGCTCGAGAGCCGGCTCGTGCTCGGTGGCTCCTGCGCACCCCCGCAAGGCCGCTCCACCTGACCGCCTGTTGACGTTTTCAAAGGGCCTCGCGAGAGTGCGACGAGCCGCCGCACCGGGCGGCGGGAGACTCCGGGAGGCAGGGGAATGCGGACGCGGATCGCAGCGCTCGCCGCGGCGGGTCTGGTGGCGCTCGCCGGCACCGCCCAGGCGCAGCAGACCTGGAAGGTCCAGACCTCGATGCAGGCGGGCGAGTTCTTCTACCAGGTCATCGAGAAGCACTGGCTGCCCGTCCTCGCCGAGATGACCGAGGGCAGGCTCAAGATCGAGCTCACGCCGATCAACTCGGTGGTGCCCCACAACGAAACCATGGACGCGATCGCCCAGGGCGTGCTCCAGGGCGACTTCACCGCCACCGTCTATTTCGCCGGCCGCAACAAGGGGTTCGCGATCCTGGGCGATCTCGTGGCGGGCTACGACCATCCCGACCAGCTCATGACCTATTGCTACCACAGCGGCGGTCGCGAGCTTCTCCAGGAACTGTTCGACAAATACTCGGGCGGCGGTGTCAAGCTGATCGGCTGCGCGCCGGTCGCCCGCGAGTCGTTCACCGCGAAAGTGCCGATCCGCGGAATCGACGACCTCAAGGGCAAGAAGATGCGTTCGCCCGAGGGGCTCGTGGCCGAGGTCTTCAAGCGGGCCGGGGCGTCGACGGTGGCGCTGCCGCCCTCCGAGGTCTACACCGCGCTCGAGAAGGGCGTGGTCGACATCGCCGATTTCTCCACCTACACGATGGACAAGAGCGTCGGGCTGCACAAGATCGCCAAATATCCGATCTATCCCGGCATTCATTCCATGCCCGTGCTCCAGTTCACGGTCAACAAGGCGGCCTACGAGAAGCTGCCGAAGTCGCTGCAGACCACGCTCGACGTCTGGTACCGGGCGATGATCCACGATCTGCGGATGCGCAACGACATC
>JAILZQ010000255.1 GCA_023512415.1 Geminicoccaceae bacterium
GGCCGGCGCGGCCGCGCCAGCCGTGCCGCAGACCGGCCGGCCCCGGCACCGCGCCCCGACCCGCCGCCCGCACCCGCCGCACCGCCTCCGGCGCCACCGAGCGCGCCGGTCGTCTGGGCGAAGCAGCCGCTCACGCCCTTCCGCCTCGCCCGCATCCGCGGCGATTACCCCTGGTGGCTCTGAGCCCCGGCCCGGCTGCGCCCCCTCTTCCTCCGTTCGGGAGGTCAGGGTCACAGCGGTTGACCGTCGACCGAGCCGGCCCGGACGGCTTCGAGCGGAGCGGGCCAGGAGGCCCGTCGAGCCCTCGGGCCCCGACCCCGCCCGGATCGGCCCGCAGGACGAGGTGGCGCGTGCCGGGCACGCGGCGCGGTGCCGCTGCCGGGTGCCGGCGACGGGCGGGGGTCAGGAACCGAGCCGGGCGAGGAGCCGCAGCACCTCGCTCTCGAGCGGCCCGAGTTCCTCTTCCACCACGTTCCAGACGAGCGTGCGGTCGATGGCGAAGTAGCGATGGACCAGGATCGTGCGCATGCCGACGATCGCACGCCACGGCGCGCCGCTCGTGGCGACCGTCTCGGGGCTCAGGCCGCGCGCCGCCTCACCGATGATCCGAAGATGGTGCAGGACCCAGACCTGCACGAGCTCGTCGGCCTCGAAGCTCGCCCGACCTTCCTTCGTGTGCCGCCGGATGGCGGCGATCGCATCGAGGATGTCGAGCAGGCGAGCCCGATCGTCCCTCACAGAGGGACCGCCTCGGCCAGTACCCGCTCGCGCAGCCGCGTCGCGAGCCCCTCCTCGGTGACCAGATCGACCGGCCGTCCCAGCTCCGCCTCGAGCTCGACCAGAAGGGCGCCGAGATCGAGCAGGCTGCGACCCGGCTCCATCTCGACGAGCAGGTCGATGTCGCTGCGGTCGTCGGCCGCGCCGCGCGCTACCGAGCCGAACACGCGCACCCGCCGCGCGCCGTGCCGAGCGGCGATCTCCAACAGACGCGCCCGCCGAGCGCGCAGCCCCGCGAGGTCGAAGCGTTGCGTCGTCATCGGTCGCTCCTCGACCTCCATGCTACGCACCCCCTCCGAGCCCGCCAAGGGCAGCCTTGCCGATCCCGCGAACCGACCGCACCCGAACGCTCCCGCACCACCTCGATTCCTCGTCTCCTCGTCCCGATGCCGAACGACCGTCCCGCCCCGGCCGCTCGGCTGCTGGCCGGCAGGGTAGGCCCGAAAGGTTGACGTCCGGTTAACGATGCTCGCTCTTGTTCGCCCGAAGCGACGACCCGCCTTGCTTCACCCTTTCTTCACCGAGTCCGCACATCCTGCCCAGGGTGGCAGACCGACCTCGCCCGAGCCGAGGGGTGCGCGGCGCCTCCGCCACCGTCCGGGATTGTGCGGCCCCGGTCGTCGACGTTCGGTTGATGGTCCTCGCCGCCGGTCCGGCTGGCCGCCGGTGCGGCTGAACGAGCGACCCGCTTGGGTTAACCTTTCGTTCACCGACGGCGGCTAGGGTGCCCGCGACGGAGGCGCGGTCCCGGCCGAGGTCCGGGTGCCGGCGTCCGAGGGGAACGGCTCGGTCGTGAGGATGCGCGCATCCTCCTCGGCCGGGCGTGTGGCGAGGAGGGACGTTCGACATGATGGGCTCGTTGACATGATAGGCTCATGATCCTATGATCGGCGCATCCTCCTGGAATCGGAGCCGGCCCATGACCCTCGCGCCCGCGCCCCGCCCGCGCTCGCCGGCGCAGATCGAAGCCGCCCGCCGCAACGGCGCCCGCTCGAAGGGCCCGGTCACCGCCGAGGGCAAGGCGCGCGCCTCGCGGAATGCCCTGCGCCACGGGCTCTGTTCCCCGGCGATCCTGTTCCCCGGCGAGGACCCGGCCCACTTCGAAGCCCTGCGCGCCGCCCTCGAAGCCGAATACGCGCCCGCGAGCCCGAGCGCGCGGCTGTTGGTCGAACGGCTCGCGGTCACGGTCTGGAAGCTCGCCCGCTGCGACCGGCTGGAGGCGCGGCTCGCCACGATCGAGCCGCATTGCCCCACGGGCCGGCTGTTCCCCGACCCGGGCCTGCCCCGGGTCCTCTCGCGCATACCCGAGCTCGCCACCCTCCTGCGCTGGCAGGCCCAGCTCGACCGCCAGCTGCACCGGCTCACGAAAAGCCTGGCCGAGCACGCCCGCTCCGCTTCGCCGAGCGGAGAGCCGCCCCCCGGCGAGGACGGCCCCGCGGCGGAGGGCGAGCCCGCCCCGCCCGCGAGCGTGCCGCCCGAGGCCTTGTTCCGGCCGGCCGAGGCCGCCCCGGCGCGGGACACGGACGAGGCGGTCGCGCCCGACGGTACCACCGGCTGCGCCGAGCTGCCGACCGAACCGGAGGCCGGCGACGTCGGGCTCGCGAGGCGACCGGCCTTCTCGGCCACCGCTCCCGGCGTCGCCCCGACCGCCCGGCAGAACGCACCGAACGAACCCGAGGCCGAGGGCGAAAGGGTCGCCGAACCGGCCACCCCACCCGGCCGGCGTGCCGGCCCGGAAGCGGGAACCGGCACGGCCGAACCGGGCGTTGCGGTTCCCGGCGCCGGCCCGGACGCTCCGCCGAATCCGCGAAACGAACCCGAGGCCGGGCCGTCCGCCGCGCCGAGGCCGGCCGGAACCGGCGGGCCGGCCGCGGCGGGCGGCACCGTCGAACCCGGCGCCGCGGCCACCCGAGTCGGGAGCGCGAGGCATGCCTTGCCGAACCTCCCGAACGAACCCGAGCCCGGCGCGCCGCTCGACCGCGCGGGGCCCGAGAGCAGCGCGGAATGCGCCGGAGCCGACGATCGCGACCGCCATCGAGCCGAGGCCCGCCTGCCCGATGCCGCCCCGCGCCCGGGCCCCGAGGCCCTGCTCGCCCGCGGCGACCTCGCGGGCTACCTGCGCGCACGAACCGCCTTGACCCCGCCGAGCGCAGCCTCCCGCCGGCCCGACCCGCCACCCTCCCACCCGCAGCCGCGAGGAAGGCCCGACCCGTGACCTGGATCCTCGGCCTCAACGCCTATCATGCCGACAGCTCGGCCTGCCT
>JAILZQ010000044.1 GCA_023512415.1 Geminicoccaceae bacterium
GGCACCTGCCGCGCCCCCCTTGCCGGCGCCTCCGCCCGTGGCGGCGGCGCGTGCCGCCCGCGAGGAGCGGGTGCGGATGACCCGCCTCAGAAAGCGCATCGCCGAGCGCCTCAAGGAGGCGCAGAACACGGCGGCCATGCTCACGACCTTCAACGAGGTCGACATGAGCGCCGTGATCGCCCTGCGTGAGCGTTACCAGGAAGCCTTCGTGAAGAAGCACGGCGTGAAGCTCGGCTTCATGAGCTTCTTCGTGAAGGCGTCGATCGAGGCTCTGAAGGCGTTCCCCGCGGTCAACGCCGAGATCGACGGCGAGGAGATCGTCTACAAGCATTATTACGACATCGGCGTGGCCGTCTCGACCGATCAAGGCCTGGTCGTGCCGGTGGTACGCGACGCCGATCTTCTCTCCTTCGCCGACATCGAGAAGCGGATCGCCGATCTCGGCAAGCGCGCCCGCGAGGGCAAACTCGCCATCGAGGAGCTGCAGGGCGGCACCTTCACGATCACCAACGGCGGGATCTTCGGCTCGCTCCTGTCCACGCCGATCCTCAACCCGCCGCAGGTCGGCATCCTCGGCATGCACAAGATCCAGGAGCGGCCGATGGTCGTGGGCGGAAGGATCGAGCCGCGACCCATGATGTACCTCGCCCTCTCCTACGACCATCGGATCATCGACGGCCGCGAGGCGGTCTCGTTCCTGGTCCGGATCAAGGAGTGCATCGAGGCGCCGGAGCGGATGCTGCTCGAGGCGTGAACGCCGAAGCGGGCCGGGCTCAACCCTCGTCGGGCTCGGCGATCGTGCGCAGCGCGTCGACGTCCGCGATCCGCACCGTGTGCCCGACTGTGCTGACGCCGAGGCGGCGGAGTCGGGCGAAGGCGCGCGAGAGCGTCTCGGGCTGCATGCCGAGCCGGGCCGCCACGAGCGTCTTGTCGAGCGGCAATTCGAGCTCCACCGGCGGGCGGCGGCCTTCGCAGAGCTTGACGAGGAACGCCGCGAGCCGCTCGACCGTGGAGCGGCGCGCGAGCGCTTCGATCTGGCGGACGAAGGCCTGCAGCCGCCGCGCCATCGAGGCCATGAGGTTGCGGCAGAGCATGCGGTCGGCCTCGAGGGCGCCGAGGAAGGAGGAAGCGGGGACGTGGAGGAGGCGCGAGGGCTCGGCTGCGACCCCGCAGACGGGAAACGGCCCGGCCCGAGCATCGCCGCCTCGGCGAAGCTTTCACCCCGGGCGAAGAGCGCGATCGTGATCTCCGCGCCGTCCGGCGTCTCGCGATAGAGGCGGATCCAGCCGTCGAGCACGACGTAGAAGCGGTCCGCCGGGTCGCCTTGGAGGAAGAGCGTGGCACCCCGCGGATGCTCGTGGACCCGGGCATCTGCCAGTAAGGCGGCGAGCGAGGCGAAGGGTAGCCCCGCGAAGAGCGGCACGACGCGGACGAGCGCCAGGTCCTCCGCGGTCATGCCGGTCCGGCGCAAGAGCGTGTCGGCCTGCTCGCGGGCAGCTGCCGGCTCGACCATGCCTCCCTCCCCCCGAGGCGCCGAACCCATGCTGCCCGAGGGCGGGGACGGGAGAAAGAGGCTCAGCCTTCGCCCGCCTCGGCCGCTCCGGCCCGCCCGCCGCGCGCCAGGGCCTCGCGGCGCTCGGCGCGGGCCCGGCGCTCGACGAGCGGCGGGCAGAGCCGGTCGTCCCGGTAGTTCACCTGGCAGCGCAGGCAGTAAATGCACTCGCCCGGGTGGATCTTGCCGTCCGGGTGGATCGCCTGGACCGGACAGCCGGCCTCGCAGATCCGGCATTTCTGGCCGCATTGCCAGCGCCGCTCGAGCCACTCGAACTGGCGCAGCCGCGCCGGCAGCGCGAGGGCCGCTCCCAATGGGCACAGATACCGGCAGAAGAAGCGGTTCACGAAGAGCCCGACTCCGAGGAGCGCCACCGCCCAGACGACGGCCGCGGGCGCGTCGACGAAGCGCTGCACGATCGCGGTCTTGAAGGGTTCGACCCGGGCCGCCTGGATCGCCTGCTCCAGGGCGCCGAGCGAAAGGCCGAGGATCACGAGCAAGATGGCGAACTTCACGCCGCGCAGCCGCTCGTGGAGCGGGAAGGGGATGGCGAGCTGGGGTAGGCGCAGCCGTGCCGCCACCACCGCGAGGAGCTCCTGGAGGGCGCCGAACGGGCAGAGCCAACCACAATAGACGCCGCGACCCAAGAAGACGAGGGCGAGGGCAACGTACGTCCAGAGAACGAAGATCAGAGGCTCCAGAAGAAAAAGATCCCAGGAGAAGCCGGTCAAGAGAGCTTGCGAGAAGGTCGTGACGTTGACGATCGAAAGCTGCGCCTTGGCCCAGAAGCCCACGAAGAGGAGCGTGTAGAGGAGGAACACAACGCGCAGGCGCTGCCAGAGCCGGCGATCGCGGACGATCAGCGGCTGCAGGGTGAGGATCGCCGTCAACAGAGCGAGGCCGACGCCGAGCAGGGCGAGATCGACCGTGCGGCCGCGCCAGACGGCGAGCCAGGCGGGCTCGGCGGCCGGCTCGGCGAGCGGGTGGAGCAGGGCGGCGGGCGGCCGGTAGGGAAGCTCCAGGAGGAGCGTCGCGGCCGGCTCGGAGAGCGAGGGGAGGAGGAGCTGCAGACGCCACGGCTCCTCCGCCCGGAAGCCGCTCGCGGCCGGGAGCACGAGCAGCAGCTGCTCGCGCAGCTCCGGGGCGCCTTCGACCACGAGCCGCTCGATCGGCCGCACCATGCTCGTGGTGACCGGGATCGTCCGCTCGCCCTGGACGATGGCGAGCCGCTCGAGTCGGCCGGTCCGCCGCCAGCCCGGCCCGCCGATCGAGGCCAGGCCGCGGGTGGCCAGGAACAGGAGCGCATCGTCGGCCGCCAGTTCACCCCGCAGGCGCGTCTCGGCCCGTTCGCCCAAGAGGTTGCGCAGCACCTGCGGAGGGCTGGCGAGCCCGGTCCAGACCTCGAGGAAGCTCGCCTCGGGGTCGGGCCGGCCCATCGCCTCCAGGAACAAGACATGACCGCGACGGGCGAAAGCGGCCTCGGCCTCGCGGTGGGAAAGGCGCAGCCGGACGAGCGCGCCCATGGCCTCGAGCTCGGCCCAAGAGGCCGGCGCGAAACCCTCGAGATCGAGCCGGCCGGCCGGGCCCAGGACGCCGCGGGCGCGGGCGACCGCGCGGGCGGACTTCAGGAGCGCGTCGTGGAGGACGAGCGAGGTCATCGTGGCCCCGCTCACCGCGTCGATCCCGCCGCGCGCCGCGGCACCCCGACCGACTTCGACCGGCGCGCGCACGTCGCGACCGACATAGCGGGCGAGGAAGGCCTCGAGGTCGCGCTGGTCGCGGCCGGTGAGCAGGATTGGCTCCTTCTGCTCGAGGATCACCGCCCCGGTGATGCGACCCTCGCGGTCGAGGCCCACGAGGAGGTCGAGCCGGGCGCCGGAATAGCCGGTCGAGCGGACGGTGAGCCAGGAGGAGAAAACCCAGCCCACGGCCTCGCCCGCGCGATAGGCGGTGGCCGCGGGTGGCTCGCCCTCCATCGGTCCGAAGGCGTCGGCCCCGGGGAACGCCCGGTGGAGCGCGTCGGGAGCGGGCTCTCGGGCGCCCGTCTCGGCCGCCCCGAAGAGCAGCAGGATCAGGGCGAGGAGAAGAGGTGCCACGCGCGTGCTCCGACGATCCGCGTGCGCCACAGTCGAGCCCGGCCGCCCCCCTTCGACCTTGACCGTCGTCAAGGACGGCGGCTCCCGGCCGTGCTCCGCTGCATCGGCCAGCGAGGAGTCCCGGAGGGGGTCACGATGAGGACGACGGCTCGCGCGACGATGCTCACGAGCACGGGCGTGGCGCTCGCGCTGTTCCTGGCGGCCGGGGTGACGGCGGCGCAGCAGGCACCCGCCCCGGCCGAGCTCGAGAAGCACAAGCCCACGGTGCCACCTTACGAGCCGGCACTCGACGTGCTCAAGGAAAAAGGCCTGCCGCCACCCGGTGCCCAGCCCGGGATTCCCGCCTTGAGCGCGGCCGAATTCGACGAGGCCAACCGGATCTACTTCGAGCGCTGCGCCGGCTGCCACGGCGTCCTGCGTAAGGGGGCGACGGGCAAGCCGCTCACGACCGACATCACCCGCGAGAAGGGTGCCGAATACCTCAAGACGTTCATCGAGTACGGCTCACCGGCCGGCATGCCGAATTGGGGGACCTCGGGCGACCTGACCCCGGCCCAGGTCGAGCTCATGGTCAAATATCTCTTGAACGAGCCGGTCGCCCCGCCCGAGTGGGGTATGAAGGAGATGCGCGCCTCCTGGAAGGTGATCGTATCGCCCGAGGCGCGCCCCAAGACCCAGCAGAACAAGCTCGATATCGACAATCTGTTCTCGGTGACGCTGCGTGACACCGGCAAGGTCGCCTTGATCGACGGCGCCAGCTACGAGATCCGGGCGGTTTTCGACACGGGTTATGCCGTGCACATTTCCCGGCTCTCGGCTTCCGGGCGTTATCTGTTCACCATCGGCCGCGACGGCCTCGTCAACCTGATCGATCTCTGGATGGATCCGCCGCAGACCGTGGCCACCATCAAGATCGGCTACGAGGCCCGCTCGGTCGAGACCAGCAAGATGCAGGGCTGGGAGGACACCTACGCGATCGCCGGGTCCTATTGGCCGCCGCAATACGTCATCATGAAGGGCGACACCCTCGAGCCGCTGAAAATCGTGAGCACCCGCGGCATGACCTGGGATACCCAGGAATATCACCCGGAGCCGCGCGTCGCCTCGATCGTGGCGTCGCACCACCGGCCGGAATTCATCGTCAACATCAAGGAGATCGGTCGCATCGACCTGGTCGACTACACCGACATCAAGAACCTCAAGGTGACGTCGATCGAAGCGGAGCGCTTCCTCCACGACGGCGGGTTCGACCGGAGCAAGCGGTATTTCCTGGTAGCGGCCAATGCCCGCGACAAGATTGCGATCGTCGACACCAAGGAGGGTAAGCTCGCCGCCCTGATCGACAGCCAGGGCAAGACACCGCACCCGGGCCGGGGTGCCAATTTCGTCACCAAAGAGTGGGGCCCGGTCTGGGCGACCTCGCATCTCGGCGACGATACGATCAGCATCATCGGCACCGATCCCGAGAAGCATCCGCAACACGCCTGGAAGGTGGTCAAGAAGCTCTACGGCCAGGGCGGCGGTTCCTTGTTCATCAAGACCCATCCCAACAGCCGCAATCTTTGGGTCGACACGCCCTTGAACCCGGATCCGTCGATCGCCTCCTCGGTCGCGGTGTTCGACCTCGACGATCTCGACAAGCCCTACGAGGTGGTTCCGGTCGGCGAATGGTCCGGCATCGCCGAAGGTATGCGGCGGGTCGTCCAGGGCGAGTACAACAAGGACGGCAGCGAGATCTGGTTCTCGGTCTGGAACGCCAAGAACCAGGAGAGCGCGATCGTCGTCGTCGACGACAAGACGAGGAAGCTCAAGAAGGTCATCAAGGATCCGGTCATCGTCACGCCGACGGGCAAGTTCAACGTGTTGAACACCCGCAAGGACATCTACTGAGCCGGGCCGTCCGGGCAGCCGCTGGACGCGAGCGATGCAGCCACCGACCGTCCACCTCGTGGGAGCCGGGCCCGGAGACCCGGAACTCCTCACCCTGAAGGCCGCCCGGCTCCTCCAGCTCGCCGACGTCGTGGTCCACGACCGGCTGGTGGGCGAGGGGGTCCTGAGCCTCGTCCAGCCGCGGGCGCGGCGGATCGACGTCGGTAAGACCCCCGGTCGGCACCCCATGCGGCAGGAGGAGATCAACGAGCTCCTCCGCCGGTTCGCCGCGCCGGACCGGGTGGTCGTCCGGCTCAAGGGCGGCGATCCCTTCATCTTCGGACGCGGCGGCGAGGAAGCGCTCTACCTGCTGCGCCACGGCATCGCGGTCGAGGTCGTCCCGGGGGTGACCGCCGCGGCCGGCTGCGCCGCGAGCGCGCTCGTCCCGCTGACCCACCGCGGCCTCGCCTCCAGCGTCCGGTTCGTAACCGGCCACTGTCGGGGTGACGAACCCCTGGAGCTCGACTGGCGAGGACTCGCGGATCCCGAGACGACCCTCGTCGTCTACATGGGCCTCGCGCAGATCGACCAGATCGTCGAGCGACTCGTCGGAGCCGGCCTCTCGCCCGCCACCCCCGCCGCGGCAATCTCCCAGGGCACAACACCTTCCGAGCGGGTGGTCCGCGCGCCGCTCGCGGCGATCGGCGAGGCCGTCCGCGCGGCGAGGCTCGACTCGCCCACCCTCTTCGTGATCGGCCGGGTGGTCGAGGCGCTCGCTCTACCGCTCGCGCTCGCGCGCCCGGTCGCCTCGCTCGCACGGCTCGAGGTGCAGGGCCATGCCTGAGCGTGCCGCGGCCGCCCTGCTGTTCCTGCTCCTCGCCGGGATCGGCCGGCCCGAAGTGGAGCGGGGGGCGGGCGTCGAGCTTGCGCCCGCGCGCAAGGGCGAGCTCGTGCACCTCCTCCGCCACGATTGCGGCTCCTGCCACGGCCTCACCATGAAGGGCGGGCTCGGGCCGCCGCTCCTGCCCGAAACCCTGCGCGACAAAGACCCCGAGGGTCTGGTCGTCACCGTGCTCTACGGCCGACCGGGCACGCCGATGCCGCCGTGGAAGCACGAGCTGGCCGAGGCCGAAGCGCGCTTCCTGGTCGAGCTCCTGGTCGAGGGGAGGGTTCCATGAAGCGCCGCACGGCGATCGGGCTCGGCGTGGCGGCACCGCTCTTGGCGTCGCGGCGGGCCCGGGCCGCCTGCCCCGAGCTCCGGGGCACGGGTGATCTCGTGGTGGTGGTCGAACGCGCGCGGGGCTCGGTCCTGATCGCGGAGACCACCGGGCGCACGGTCCTGGGCCGTGTCGAGGGGTTGGGCGATCTCTCCCACGGCTCGCTCGTCTTCTCGCGCGACGCCCGCTTCGCCTTCGTCTTCGGCCGCGACGGCGGCCTCTCGAAGGTCGATCTCCTCGAACGTCGCCTCGTCGGCCGGATCCTCCAGGCGGGCAACGCGATCGGCGGCGCGATCTCGCAGGATGGCCGGCTGGTCGCGGTCGCGAACTACGAGCCCGGCGGCGTCCGATTGTTCGATTCCGCGACGCTCGGCCCGCTGGCGGAGGTCGCGGCGGTCGGGTCGGACGGCAAGCGGTCCAAGGTCGTGGGTCTGGTCGACACGGCCGAGGGCGGCTTCGCCTTCACCCTCTACGATTCCGGCGAGATCTGGCTGCTCGACCCGAGCGATCTGTCGGCACCCCGGATCACCCGCTTCGCCGGGATCGGCAGCCTGCCCTACGACGCCAACGTCACGCCGGACGGCCGGTTCTACCTCGCGGGCCTGTTCGGCGAGGACGGGATCGTCCTCCTCGACCTCTGGCACGTGGAGGCCGGCCCGCGGCGGATCCTCGACGGCTACGGTCGCGGCGAGGCGCCCTTGCCCGTCTACAAGATGCCGCACCTCGAAGGCCGGGGTGCCGCGGGCGAGCATCTCCTGCTGCCCGCCGTCGGCCGGCACGAGGTGCTCGTGGTCGACAAGCGGAGCTGGCAGGAGGTCGCCCGGATCCCCACACCCGGCCAGCCCGTGTTCGTCGTGGTCCGCCCCGACGGCCGGGAGGCCTGGGTGAGCCTCGCCCACCCGCACAACGGCAAGGTCGCGATCCTCGACCTCGAACGGCTCGAGCCGGCCGGGACGTTGAGCCCGGGCCGGGCGATCCTCCATCTCGAGTTCACACCCCGGGGCGAGCAGGTCTGGCTCTCGGCGCGCGACGACGATCGCGTGGTCGTCTTGGACACCCGTCGCCGGGAGGTCCTCGCGAGCCTGCCGGCCGACAAGCCGTCCGGGATCTTCTCGACCGCCCGGGCGCACCGGATCGGGAGTTGAGACCGTGCAGGAGACCGCGCCGACCCTCGCGCCCGCGCCGTTCGAGCCCACACCCCTCGAGCGCGCGCTGCTCGACCGTTTCCAACGCGAGTTGCCGCTCGTGCCCCGCCCCTATGCGGCGATGGCCGAGGCCGTGGGCGCGAGCGAGGCCGAGGTGATCGAGGCGCTCGCGAGGCTGCAGGCGGCGGGCGTGTTGGCGCGCGTGGGGGTGACCGTGGCACCCAACCGGGCCGGTGCGAGCACGCTCGCGGCGATGGCGGTGCCGAAGGACCGGCTCGAGGCGGTCGCTGGCCTCGTGAGCTCGTTCGCCGAGGTCAACCACAATTACGAGCGCGAGCACCGCTTCAACCTCTGGTTCGTCGTGACCGCGGCGAACCGCGGCCCCGTCGAGCAGGTTCTGGCCTCGATCGAGGCTCGCACCGGCCTCGCGGTCTTGGACCTGCCGCTCGAACGGCCGTTCAAGCTCGATCTCGGGTTCCCGCTGCGATGGCGCTGAGCCCTGACGACCGCGCCCTGCTCGCCGCCCTCGAGGCGGGCCTGCCGCTCGTGCCCCGACCCTTCGCCGCACTCGGCGAGCGGCTCGGGCTCGCCGAGCACGCGGTCCTCGTTCGGCTCGCGGCACTGCGGGCGGCCGGAGTGATCAACCGCGCCGGCCTGATCGTCCGCCACCGGGAGCTGGGCTACCGGGCGAATGCGATGGTCGTCCTCGACGTGCCGGATGCCGAGCTCGAGGCGGCCGGCCGGCGTCTCGCCCGCGAGCCCGCGGTGAGCCTCTGCTACGCCCGGCCGCGCCGGCCACCTCTCTGGCCGTACAACCTGTTCTTCATGGTCCACGGGCCGGAGCGGCTCGCGACCTTGCGCGCGGTCCACGCGGTCTTGATGCGCGCCGGGCTCGAGAGCGTGCCGCGGGCGGTGCTCTTCTCGCGGCGGCGGTTCGTCCAGCGCGCCGCCCGCTACGCCCCGGCCGATGCCGGGCCTGTGGAGGCCGCGGCTTGAGGAGCGGGCATCTCGACCCGATCGACCGGGCGATCGTCGCCGCCCTGCAGCGGGGTGTGCCGACCGTCGAGCGTCCCTTCGCCGAGCTCGCGGCCAGCCTCGAGACCACCGAGGAGGCCGTCGTCGCGCGCCTCGCTCGATTGATCGACGCGGGAGTCGTCGGCCGCTTCGCACCGATGTTGGATGCCGAAAAGCTCGGCGGTGCCGTGACCCTCTGCGCCGTGGCGGTGCCGGCCGATCGCCTTGAGGAGGTGGCCGCACGGCTCGCCGCGCTGCCCGAGGTCGCCCACAATTACGAGCGCGCGCACCGCTTCAACATGTGGTTCGTGCTGGCGGTCGAGCGGCCGGAGCAACTCGCCACGGCGATCGCCCGGATCGAGGCGGAGACCGGCCTCGCGGTGCTCGACCTGCCGAAGCTCGAGGAATACCGCCTCGAGCTCGTGCTGCCGGTTTGAGGCCGGCCGTGCTCGACCCGGTCGACCGGCGGATCCTCGTAGCGAGCCAGGACGGGCTGCCGCTCTGCGTCGAGCCCTTCGCCGAGCTCGCCCGAGCGCTCGGCCTGCCGCAGACAGAGCTCCTGGATCGTCTGCGGCGGCTGCGCGAGCGCGGGGTGATCCGCCGGATCGCGGCCGTGCCGAACCATTACCGGCTCGGCTTCCTCGCCAACGCCATGACGGTTTGGGACGTCGACGACCGCGAGGTGAGTCGGCTGGGCCCGGAGGTCGGAGCCCTGCCCTTCGTCTCGCACTGCTACCGCCGACCGCGCCGACCACCCGACTGGCCCTACAATCTCTTCGCCATGGTCCACGGCCGGAGCCGGGCGGAGACCGAGGGGCACCGCGCCGAGATCGCAGCGCTGCTCGGGAACGCCTGTCGGGCTTCCGACGTGCTCTACAGCACCCGGATCCTCAAGAAGGCCGGGCTGCGGCTCGCTCTCGAACCGCCCGCGTCGCCGGAGATGAGCGCATGTTCCGCCTGACCCGGTTCCTCGCCGAGCTGATCCGTCCGACGCCGCCACGGCGGCCCGCGCCGACCGGGCCGGTCGTGATCTGGAACCTGATCCGCCGCTGCAACCTCAACTGCATCCACTGCTACTCGCTCTCGGCCGAGGTCGACTTCCCGGGCGAGCTCTCGACCGAGGAGGTCTTCCGCGTGATGGACGACCTCCGCGCGTTCGGCGTGCCCGTTCTGATCCTCTCGGGTGGCGAGCCGCTCCTTCGACCCGACATCTTCGCGGTCTCCGCGCGCGCCAAGGAACTCGGCTTCTATCTCGGGCTCTCGACCAACGGCGCGCTGATCGATGCGCCGATGGCCGAACGGATCGCCGCGGTCGGCTACGACTATGTGGGCGTGAGCCTGGACGGGATCGGCCCGGTCCACGACCGCTTCCGCCGCCAGGAGGGCGCGTTCGACCGCTCGCTCGCCGGCATCCGGCTCTTGCGCGCCCGGGGCATCAAGGTGGGCTTGCGCTTCACCTTGACCGAGCGCAACGTCGAAAGCTTCGTCCCGCTGCTCGACCTCATGGAAGGGGAAGCGATCGACAAGTTCTATCTCTCGCATCTCGTCTATTCCGGCCGCGGCCGGCGCTACCGGAAGGACGATGCGGCGCACGCGACCACGCGTGCGGTCATGGACGAGCTGATCGAGCGCGCCTGGCGGCACGTGTGCGAGGGGCGGGCGAGCGAGTTCGTGACCGGCAACAACGACGCCGACGGAGTTTACCTCTTGCGCTGGGTCGAGCGCCGCTTTCCCGACAAAGCGCCGCACCTGCGCGCCCATCTCGAGGCTTGGGGTGGGAACGCTTCGGGCGTGAACATCGCCAACATCGACAATCTCGGCAAGGTGCACCCCGACACCTTCTGGTGGCACCATACCCTCGGCAACGTGAGGGAGCGGCCCTTCTCGGCGATCTGGCAGGACCTTTCCGATCCGATCCTCGCGGGCTTGCGCCGCCGGCCGCGGGCGATCTCGGGCCGCTGCGGGCGCTGCGCCGAATTCGCGATCTGCGGCGGGAACACGCGGATCCGGGCGCTGCGGACCTCGGGCGATCCTTTCGCGGAGGATCCCGGTTGCTATCTCTCGGACGCCGAGATCGGCCTCGACGACACGGGGGTGGGGCGTGCGGCGGCTTGAACTGTTGGTGGTCGGCTCGTTCCTGGCGACGTCGGCGGCCACGGCCGCCGAGGACGCGGCGATCCGGAGCCTCTACACCGCCCTTTGTGCGGTCTGCCACGGTGGCGATCGGCTGGGTGGGACGGGGCCTGCCCTGTTGCCGGAAAGCCTCGGACGGCTCGGTCCCGACCGCGCCCGGCGGGTCGTGGCCGAGGGTCGACCGGCGACCCAGATGCCCGGCTTCGGCGAGGTCTTGGCGCCGGAGCAGATCGAGGCGCTCGTCGCCTACATCTTCACGCCGCCGCGCGAACCGCCGGTCTGGACGGAGGCCCAGATCCGCGCCTCGCGGCGCTGGCTCGTGGATCCCGCACGGTTGCCCGCCCGCCCGGTCCACGACGCCGATCCCTCGAACCTTTTCGTGCTGGTCGAGCAAGGCGACCACCACGCCTCGGTCCTGGACGGCGACCGGCTCGTGCGCCTCGCCCGCTTCCCGACGCCTTACGCCGTGCACGGCGGTCCGAAGTTCACTCCCGACGGTCGCTTCGTCCACTTCGTCAGTCGTGACGGCTGGGTGCTGCGCTACGATCTCTGGGGTCTTTTGCCGGTGGCCGAGGTCCGGGCCGGCATCAACACCCGCAACATCGCGATCTCGGCCGATGGCCGCGTGCTGGCGGTGGCCAACTGGCTCCCGCCGACCCTCGTCCTGCTCGACGCCGCGAGCCTCGAGCTCTTGAAGGTGATCGAGGTCTCGGATCGGCGAGGCGAGCGACGCTCGCGGGTGAGCGCGGTCTACGCCGCCCCGCCGCGCAACAGCTTCCTCGTGGCTTTGAAGGACCTGGCCGAGCTCTGGGAGATCGATTGGCGGCCCGACGCCCCGCCGGTCTTCGAGGGTCTCGTGCACAGCCACGAGAAGGGCATGCTCGAAGCGATCCCCTCTTCCGTGGGGCCGTTCCCGATCCGCCGGATCGACGAGCTCCCGGAGCCGATGGACGATTTCGTCTTCGATCCCTCCTGGCGGCACGTCGTCGGTTCCTCGCGCGACGGCAACAAATTGCGCGTGGTCAACCTGGACGTGCGCCGGGTGATCGCCGAAGTGCCCGCAGCCGGCCTGCCGCATCTCGGCGCCGGCATCACCTTCGAGCACCAAGGCACCCGGCTCCTGGCCTTCCCCAACCTGCGCGAGGCCTCCTTGACCGTGCTCGACACCCGCACCTGGCAGGTCGTGAAGCGGATCGAGACGCTCGGCCCCGGTTTCTTCCTGCGCTCGCACGAAAAGAGCCGCTACGCTTGGCTCGATGCGAGCCTCGGTCGCAAGCGCGACACGGTCCAGGTGATCGACAAGGCGACGCTCGAGATCGTGCGCACACTGACCCCGGTACCCGGTGCCACGGCCGCACACACCGAGTTCGATCGGCACGGCCGCCGGGTGCTGCTCTCGGTCGGCGACCGGGACGGCTGGGTCGTGGTCTACGATGCCGCGACGCTCAAGGAGGTGAAGCGGATCCCGGCCGACAAGCCCTCCGGCAAGTACAATGTCGGCAACAAGATCGGCCGTTCGGAGGGCACCAGCCACTGAACCCGCCCCGCTCGCTCCTGATCGCGACCCACGGGATCGGAGGCGGGCCGGGGGTCGCCGCGGTGCACGCCCGAGCCCTCGAGGCGGAGTTGCCCGGGCTCGTGGTCGCAGCCGGTTGCCTGCGCGGTGAGCCCGGGATCGAGGCGATCGCCCGGACCTCGCCGCGACCGGTCGCGGTGGTGCCGCTCCTCATGGCCGAGGGTTTCATCCTCGACCGGTTGCGCGAACTCCTCGCCGGCATCGACGGGCTCACGATCGCCCGGACCGTCGGAACCCACCCGCTCCTCGCCCGGGTCGTGGCCGAGGCCGCCGAAGCGACGACGCGCGCCCGGGGCTGGCGCGCGCAGGAGGTCGTGCTGGTGCTCGCGGCCCACGGCACACCCCGCCATCCCGGAAGTGGCGAGGCCGCCGCGGCGCTGGCGCTCCGGGTGAGAGAGACCGCCGCCTGGGCGGCGGTCGAGACGGCGTTCCTCGAGCAGGCACCGCTGCTCGGTGTGCGGCTCTCCGCCCTCGCCGTGCGGAAGGTCGTGGTGGTCGGCCTCTTCGTGGACGCCGGCCCGCACGGCAAGGACGATGTCGAGGAAGCGCTCGCCGCGGCGCCCGGCCCGGTCGCCTACACCGGCCCGATCGGTGCGGCACCCGCGATCCGCAGGATCCTGCGCGAGCGGGCCGGGCTCGGCTGAGGCGCGGCCTCGGCCCAGCCGGTCAGGCCGCGCGGGCGAGCCGCGGCCGTTCGCGCCAGAGCGCCTCGGCCAGGCTCTGGGCCGCCGCCATCGACCCGGCCCGGCCGAGCAGGTGCAAGGCGATCGCCGCCGTGCCGGTCACCGCGGCGATCGGTCCCGGGGCCTCGAGCCGGCCTTCCCAGAGGTCCGGGAGCCGGCCCACCTCGAGCGGCTCCTGCCGCCAGGGGTGCCGGTCCTCGCCCAGGAGCGCCGGCCAGAGCTCCTCGCGCACCTCGCCCGCCTCGACATGCAGGACCCGACAGGGCTTCTCGGGGTTGCGCTGCGCCTCGCCGCCGCCGCCTTTGAAGACCGCGCAAGGACCGCGACCCAGGATCTGCTCGGCTTCGGCGTGGAGCCGGAGATAGGGCGGGTGGAACACGCCCACGATCCGTGCCCGGGCCCCGGCCGGGTCGAGCGCGCGCACCAGGCTGTTGATCACGGTCCGCACGCCGAGCCGAGGCTTGAGCGCGAGCAGCTCGGCGAGCCGGGCCGAGAGACCTTCGAGCGGCAGATAGGCGAGGCCCGTCCGGTCGAGCGCGCGTGCCGCCTCGCCGACCGTGCCGGCTTGCGGGACGCCGAGGGCAGCGAGCGCCGCGCGGGTGCCGGCCGGGCCCTCGCCCGCCACGCCGTGGATCAGCACGCGCGCGCCCGAGAGTGCCACGAGCCGAGCGGCCAGGAGGAACCAGGGGAGCTGTTTGTGGGCGTCGGCGTAGGAAGGCCAGTCGAGATCGACCGCCAGAGCGGAAAGATCGGGCAGCCGCGCGCGGGCGGCGCGGAGGAAACCCGCGATCTCCGCAGCCGCCTCGCCGCGCGTCCGCAAGGTGAGGAGGAACGCGCCGAGCTGGAGCTCGTCGAGCCGGCCGTCGAGGATCGCCGCCATGGCCGCCTCGGCCTCCTCGACCTCGAGCGGCCGCCCGAGCGTCGGCCCGCGGCCGACGATCCGCAGCACGTTCGCGAAGGGCTCGCCCGCGCGGTAGACGAGATCGGCCATCACCGCCTCCCTTTCAGATCCCGAGCTTCGCGTGCAGCCGGGCGTCCTTGGTCTTGAAATGCTCGACGAACCAGTCGCGCACCGCGGTTCCGAGCGCATCCCGGTAGTCGAAATAGGCATCCGCCGCGTGCGCATCCATGATGTCGCGGATGTCGTCCAAGAGCTTTTCGTGGTCGGCCTTGTGCTCGGCGTATTCGTCGTAGCCATGTTTGCGCATGATGGTTTCCTCGAGCGCGAAATGGGCCGAGATCCGGGCGAACACCTCGCCCAGGAAGTCGGCGACCTCCTCCTTCGAGGCACCGGCCTCGAGCGCGGCGTGCAGCTGGTTGATCAGCGCCACGAGCTCGCGGTGCTCGTGGTCGACGCCCGGGATGCCGGTCTCGAACTCGGGGCGCCACGTGATCAGAGCCACGGCGGTGCCTCCCTCAACGGACGAAGAAGCCGCCGCGATCGGGCTCGAAGTCGATCGCCAGGTTCTGCCGAGGGCGGAGCTCGAGCTCGAACCGGCTCTCGTAATCGAAGCCCGAGGCGCGCCCGCTGTCGGCCAAGCGAACCGTGACGGTGTGGCGGCCGGATGGCACGGCCAGCTTCTCGTAGAGCTGGGAGGGGCCGTCGCGCGACAGGCCCGAGGGCGGGAGCGTGCGCGCGAGGAGCGGGCGGTCGTCGAGCACGAGCTCGAAGCGCAGCGGCACGCGCTCGCGCCGGCAGTCCGATGGCCGGCGCTCATGGGCCGGCAAGCTCGCGATTTCCTCCGGGGTGAGCTTCCGACAGGCCTCCTTGCGGGCGCCGCCGTGGGCGAAGGCGATCGTGATCTGCGCTTGGCCGGGCGGCAACCGCGACCAGCTGGGCCAGCTCGCGAAAAGGCCGGTCACGCCCGCGGCCACCGCGTAGAAGAGCACCTGTCCGGCCCATTGCGCGGGACTAGGCACGGTGGACCTCCGCGGGCGCGCGCGGGCCCGGCACCCGACGCGGCGGGGCCACGGGCGGAAGGGCCTCGAGCGACCGGGCGAAGGCCCGGAGCTCCGCTTCGAGAGCGCCCCGGCCGAGCCGTCCGGCCCAGAGCGTGCGCAGCCGCTCGGGCGGCACCCGCTGGCGCAAGTGCGGATCGCGGCTCCGGGCGAAGCGCGCTTCGGTCCAGGCGACTCCGAAGCGGGCGTGGCAGGCGTTCTCCGCACAGCCGGTCACCAGGACCCCGTCGGCAAGGTCGCGCGCCAGCACGTAGTCGACGAAGGAAGGCGGGAGCTGGCCCGAACAGGCGAGCCGCACCACCCCGATGCGCTCGCTCGCCAGGCCTTCGAGTGGGACGCCCTCCCCGCAGCCGAAGACCATGACCCGGCCTCGGCCGGCGAGCCGGGCGCCTTCGGCCTCCACGCGCTCGCGCAGGAACCCGATCGAGAGATCGGGCAGGTCGATCCCGGGGGAAAGCGCATGCGCCCGCCGGAAGGGAATCGCCGTGGGGCAAGCCCCGGCGCAGATCCCGCAGCGCACGCAAAGGGACGGGTCGACCCGGGCCTCGGCCGCGAACGGCGCACCGTCGCTCCGCGGCACCATGGTGATCGCGTTGTAGGGGCAGTCGGCGAAGCAGCGCGAGCAGCCGTTGCAGTTCGCGAGGTCGATGCGGGCGGGCCGGGCCATCCGCATCGGCGGTAGCCAGGGGATCGCGAGCGCCAGGGCCGCGAGGAAGAGGGCGGTGGCCCAGGTGAACGGCGCGGGCAGCGTCTCGAGGAGCGGGTAGGCGGCGAGATAGAACCAATCGAGGCCGACCTCGTCGGGCACGGTCGCCAGGTTGGCGGGGCCCCGGCTCGCCGCCGGATGGGCGAGCGACAGCACGAGAAGGGCGACGAAGCTGCCGAGCGCCAGCCCACGCGGCGGGTTGATCCGCGGCTTCGCCACCCGCTGGAGGTGTACCCACAACAAGACGAGCGCGATCAAGGGCACGGCGATGTGGATGAAGACCATGAGGGTGAAGAAGCGGCTGTCGAGGGTCGAGGGTGCCAGGAAGTTGCGTGCCACCGGCTCACCGAAAATCCCGAGGGCGTCGAACCACTCGGTCGTGACGATCGCCACGTACTGGGCGAGTTCGTCCCACACCAGCCAGTAGCCGGTGATCCCGGCCACGAAAACGAGCACCAGGACGACCATGCCGGTCACCCAGGAGAACCAGCGCACGCCGCGGTAACGGTCCCGGCCGAACTCGCGCAAGAGATGCAACACCGCGACGATCACGAGCGCATCCGAGGCGTAGCGGTGGAAGCTGCGCATGACGCCCGCGAGATACCACTGCTCGTGCGTCATGTATTCGATCGAGGCGTAAGCTTGGGTTATGCCCGTGTCGAAGAAGCTGTAGACGTAGATGCCGCTTCCCACGACGATCCAATAGAAGAAAAAGCCGAGCGCGCCCAAATTCAGCAGCGGGTTCCACGCCGGCGGGAAGGCGCGGCCGAGCGACGCTTCCGCGCGGTCGAAGCCGGCGCGGACGATCGCGCGGACCGATCTCATGCGCCTCGAACCGAGGTCGGCCGGCGCAGCCACTCGCGGATCACCCAGACGAGCACGCCCGAAAGCGTCGCCCCGCCGACGAGGATCCCGATGAAGAAGGCGTAGGAGAAGCTGTACCGGTCGGCGCGCGGGTCGTAGACCGTGCAGAACCAGCGGATCCGGTCGACCAGGGCCGGCAGCGAGAGGATCGGTCGATCGCGGCCGAGCACCACGTCCTTCAAGGGCTCGACGATCTGCGGCGTGGAGAACACGCCGCCGTAGATCTGGCGGTAGAGCCGACCGTCGCGGTCGATCACCGAGACGAGCGCCATGTGGTCGAAGCCGCCGGCCGCCGGCCAATAGGCGAAGCCCAGCGTGTCGGCGAGCCGGTCGATCGTCGGCTGGTCGGCCGAGACGAAGCGCCAGTTCGGCAGGTCGACCCCCTGGGCGCGGGCGAAGGAGCGCAGCCGCTCCGGGCGGTCGTTGCGCGCATCGAACCCCACCGTGAGGGTGACGAAGGCCTCACGGCCGAGCGTGCGCTGCGCCTCGGCGACCGCGGGGTAGAGGTTCTGGACGAGCGCCGGACAGACGGTCGAGCAGCCGGTGTAGACGAACGAAACGAGGAGCGGTCTGCCGCGCAGCTCGGTGAGCGCGACCGGCTCCCCCTCGGAATCGACGAGCACGAGGTCGGGTAGGATCCGACCGATCGCCGCCTCGCCGCGGGCGAGCGCATCTTCGGCCGAAATCACCGCCCGGGCCGTGGCGGTGGCCGGTGCCAGGAGCAGGGCGAGCGACAGAACGAGGCGGAGCATCAGCCGATCCCGGTGAGCAGGCGGTCGGCGACCGCGCCGGTGAGCAGGAGCGAGAGCTGGGAGAGCGAGGCGAGGAAGGCGCGGATCGCGTTCTTCTTCGTGGGCTCGCGCACGAGGAGCCAACATTTCCAGCTGAACCAGGCGCCGCCCACGAGTGCGGCCACGAGATAGACCGCACCCATCGAGAACAGCGCCGGGAGGAGCGCGATCGCCGAAAGGGCGAGCGCGTGGGCGAAGACGAACTTGGCGCAAGCCGCGTCGCCGACGACCACGGGCAACATCGGCACGCCACAGAGGGCGTAGTCCTCTTTGGCGGCCATGGCGAGGGCCCAGAAATGCGGCGGGGTCCAAAGGAAGAGCACGATCGCGAGCAGCACGGGCTCGGGGGCGAGGCCCGGGTCGACCGCCGCCGCCCCGGCGAGGACGGCGAACGAGCCGGCGAGCCCGCCCACGACGATGTTGAGCGAGGTCCGGGGCTTGAGCCAGACGGTGTAGACGAACGCGTAGGTGAGGGCGCCGGCGAGGGTGTAGCCGGCGGCCCAGGGGTTGGCGGCGGCTGCGGCGAGGCCGCCGCCCGCGATCAGGAGCAGCAGGATCGAGACGTACCAAGAAGGGCCGGCACGCAACCTGCCGGCCACGAAGGGCCGGCGCGCTGTCCGCCGCATCCGCGCATCCAGTCCTCGTTCCCAGAGCTGGTTGAAGCCTCCCGAGGCGGCTGAGGCCATGAACACCGCGAGGGCGAGGAACACCACGCGATGGGCTTCGGGCAGGGGCCCCGGGGTCACCGCGATGCCGCCCAGGGCGGAAGCGGTGATGACCACGCCGATGCGCAGCTTGAAGACCGAGACCAGATCGGCAGCGAGGCTCCGCGGACCGGTGAGCGCGCTGCGCACGGCGTGATCCTCCCTCGCGCTTTCCTCGTCCTCAGCTCATCGGCCAGAGCTCGGACAGGTACTTCCAGTTGACGAAGTAGTAGAGGACGAAGGCGACGAAGAACACCGTGATCAACACGTAGGTGCCGGGCAGGTGCAGCGTCCCGGCACTGCCGTACTTGCCGACCGCCTCGGCCGTGACCGCCGCCGGTGCGGCCGAGATCGGCGTCTTCGGTCCCTCGGGCCCGACCCGCTCGCCGAACAGCACCGTGGCCACGGTGACGATCACGTAGAGGGCACCGCCCACGGTCGCGAGGATCGCGAAGAGGCCGTTCAAGGCGAGCATGAGGAAGGCCGTACCGGGGTAGTCGAAGCCGAGGGCGGCATCCGAGAAGGTGATGTCCCAGTGCCGGCGGGAGACGCCGAGCGTGCCCGCGCCCAGCATGAAGAGTGAAGTCCCGGCGACGCCGATGGCGAAGATGTAAGGTTGCCATTTGGCGAGTGTCGGGAACATCACCTCGCGACGGAAGATCAAGGGCAGGACGAGATAGGTCACGGCCATGAAGGCGAGCGTGGTGCCGGCGACCACCGTGGCGTGGAAATGGCCGGGCACGTAGAGCGTGTTGTGCATCATGATGTTGAGCTGTTCGGCGCCGAGCACCACCCCGCTGATGCCGCCCAGGAACCCGAACAGGACGAGCGAGAGGAACATGCCGGCGAAGGCCGGGTTGTCCCAAGGTGCCTTCCGGAGCCACTCGAAGATCCCGTTCGTGAAGCCGCGCTTCCTCTGCGCCGCCTCGATCGCCCCCGGCACGGTCATGCCGTGGATCATCGAGCCGAGCACCGCCAGGTACATGGCGTAGGAGGTGTTGAAGACCTTCCACTCCGCACTCAGCCCCGGCTCGACCAGCATGTGGTGCGCCGAGGCGATCTGCAGGAACAGGATGTAGAAGAGGAACGCGACCCGGCTGACTTTCTCCGAGATCGGCTTGGCACCGAGGACGAGCGCACCGATCAGATACCAGACGGCGACATGCGCCGAGACGTTGATCTGCTGGCTCGAATGGCCCATCCCCCACCAGACCAGTTTGTACATCACGCTGTCGATGTGGCGGATGTAGCCCAACGACCAGAGGAAGGTGGGTATCAAGATGATCGCGCCCGAGGCGATCGTGAACACGGCGATGATCGCCGCCGAAAGCGCCCCGAAGGTCACGAGCGGGATCGACCCCTCGTAAGTCTTTTCCTCCTTGGCGATCACGAGCGTGCCGAAGAAGACGAAGCAAGCGATCAGCGCGCCGACCGCGAACAGGATGAGTCCGAGGTAGAAGAGCGGCGAAGCCTGCATCGGCACGTATGACGTGAACATCACCGAGCTGTCGCCCTGCAGCACGGCCCAGTTCACGGCGAGCGCACCCACGACCATGAGGACGAAGGCCGCCCAGGCCATCTGCGGTGCCGCGAGCCGCGAGTTCAAAATCACCGCGGAAGCGAAATAGAGGACCGCGACCTCGAAAAAGATGATCCAGAGCAGGAGCGCGTTGATGCCGTGCGCGGTCAACACGAGGTAGAAGGTATCCGGTCCGAGGAGGTGGACGCCTTGCCAGCGGGTGAGCGCCACCAACACGCCCAGGAAGCCGCCGATCGCGAGGAACACGACGGCGGCGACGGCGTTGGCCTTGATCAAGGTCTCGGCCGCAGCATCGACCTTGAGCCCGGTCACCGGGCAGGTGCGGAAGCGCGCGGCGAGGCCGGCGAGGCCGCCGAGGCCGGCTGTTGCGGTCGCCATGGCTCAACCTCCCGTGCCGGGCTCGACCACTCGGATGCGGCCGGTCATCTGGTGATGACCGACGCCGCAGAACTCGTTGCACACCACGGAGAAGACGCCGGCTTGGGTGGGCGTGATCGTGAGCACGTGCTCGATCCCGGGATGGACCTGGATGTTGATGTTGACAGGCTGGAGCGAGAAGCCGTGCTGCCAATCGAGCGAAGAGAGGTGGAGCCGGTAGGTCTTGCCCTTCTCCAGCTCGAGCACCGGCCACCATTCCCAGAGCCGACCGAGCATGTAGGCGTCACCCCCGGGCGGCACGCGGGCCACCGGGATGCCGGTCGTGCCTTCCTCACCGACCTTGTGGCGCTCGACGAAGGCTTCGACGCGGGATCGGAAGACCTCGGGGTCGATCCGGTAGACCTCGGTCGACAGGTTCTGCCGGCCCTCGAGGTGCCACCAGATCATCATGACGAACATGACGACACCCCAGAGGAACGCGACGGCGACCCAGAGCAGTTCGCCCTTCGGTACGGGTTCGTTCCACCATATCCGGGCTTCCGGGGGATGAACGGCCATGGTCGTCCTCCCCTCAGCGGGCCACGGGGATCTGGGAGAGCTCCATCACTCCCCAGAGCAAGTAGAGGACGGCCGGCGTGGCGACGCCGAGGAAGAGCAGCAGGAACGGATTGTCGAGCACCCGCTGCATGAACGGGATGCGCTCGGGGGCGGTGGGTCCACCGGTCTCGGCCATGGCTGCGTTGCCTCCGCGCTGCGCCCGCGGTCGGCGGGCGCGGTGCCCGGGGCCCGGGCCGATCGCGAAGCTAGAAGCGTGCCCCGCCCGTTTCCTTGACCGCCGTCAAGGCGGGTGGGCCGTGGTGCGCGCAGCGTGCCCCCGGGGACCCGAGGGAGGTGGCGGCGGCCATGCGTCCGCTCACGCGGAGGCGGATCTTGCGGCTTCTCGGTCTCGGAAGTGCCGCCTACGTGGTCGGCGGTCCCCTGCCTGCGAGCCTGCCGACCACGCGTTGGCAAGGGATCGCCCTCGGCGCGCCGGCCCGGATCGACCTCCTCGGCGTCGAGCCCGAGCGGGCCCACGCCGCGATCGCCGCCGCCCTCGACGAGCTCGCCCGGCTCGAGGCCGTCTTTTCCCTGTTCGACCCGACGAGTGCTTTGTCCCGGCTCGACCGCGAGGGTCGGCTCGACGATCCGCCGCCCGAACTCGTCGAGGTCCTGGGGCTCGCCTGTCGTCTCGCCGCGCTCTCCGACGGCGCCTTCGACCCGACGATCCAGCCGCTCTGGCTCGCCGCCGCCCGCGACGCGACCCGGCAGGAGCGAGCCGCCGCCCGGCGGCTCGTCGACTGGCGGAAGCTCGAGGTGGCACCCGACGCGGTCGTCCTGCTCCGGCCCGGCATGGCGGTCACCCTCGACGGCATCGCCCAAGGCTACCTGACCGATCGTCTGGCCGAACGGATTCGCGCCTGGGGAATCGAGCGGGTGCTCGTGGATTTGGGCGAGCTCAAGGCGCTGGGTCCCCGTCCGGACGGGCGTCCGTGGCGGATCGGCCGGGAGGGCGGAGCGCCCTTCCCGCTGGTCGAGGGCGCGGTTGCGACCTCGAGGGCGGTCGTCGGGGGCCGGCCGCGGATCCTCGATCCGCGCACCGGCGAGTCCCCGGCGAGCACGGAGCCGGTGACGGTCCTCGCCCCCGAGGCGGTCGTCGCCGACGGCCTGTCGACCGCCCTCGCGGTCACCGATCCGGCCGGCGCCGCGCGCCTGCTCGCGGCCTTCGCTGGGGCGCGACTCTTCGCCCCGCGCGACCCGGCGCTCTGAACTTGCGAGCCAGCGGTCTCGCTCTACGGTGAACCGGCGGGCGCAGCGCAGCGAGCCTGCCCGGCCGACCCGTCCTCGATCGGAGCGACGAAACCAATCGGGAGAGCTGGGATGGGGACACCGCAACCGGCGACGCGCCGCCACCGCCGCGGCGCGGTCGGCTCGGCGTTCGCCGGCTGCGCGCTCGTGCTGGCATCGGCCGCCGTGGCGGCCCAGACGTCGACCGGCGGCGCGCCGGTGCCCTACGCCGCCAAGCGCCGCCAGCTCGAGTTCGAGCGCCAGCGGCAGCTGCAGCAGGCCGAAACCCAGCGCGAGATCGAGGAGCGGGCGCTGTTCGAGCAGTGGCGGCGCGAGCGCGGCGCCTGAGCCCGGGCCGGCCGGCGGCCGCGAGTGCCGGCTGACGGGCTCCTGCGCGCGAGCGCGGCCACGGCGGCACTCGTGCTGCTCGCGGGTGCCCTGCACCTGAGCGCCCCGGTGAGCGCGCCGGTCGCCTGCGCGCTCCTCGTCGTGGCGGTGGTCTGGCCGCTGCAGGCGGCGCTAGAGCGGGTCCTGCCGGCCGGCTTGGCGCTGCTGGTGACGCTCGCCTGCTGCCTGGCCGCGGCGGCACTCCTGCTCGGCGCCGTCGCCTGGGGCCTCGGCCGCGCCGCCGCCTGGCTGGTCGCCAACGGCGACCGGCTGCAGCTCCTCTACGAGCGGTTCGCCGGCTGGGCCGAGGCGCACGGGCTCTACACCCGCGGCATCCTGCGCGAGAGCCTCGACCCGGGCAGCCTGCTGCGCCTCGCCGCCGAGGCCGGGGCGCGGCTCCAGGGGCTCGCGAGCTTC
>JAILZQ010000256.1 GCA_023512415.1 Geminicoccaceae bacterium
GGCGGCCGCACCGGCCGGCCGGACCGCCGCGGCGGCTGCGGCAGCCGGAGCCGGCGCCGCCGGGCCGGGCGCAGGCTCGGCCTCCTCCTCGCCGCGCAACAGCGCGATCGGGGTGTTGACCTTCACCCCTTCGGTTCCTTCGGCGACCAGGATCTCGGCCAGCACCCCCTCCTCGACCGCCTCGACCTCCATGGTCGCCTTGTCGGTCTCGATCTCGGCGATCGGCTCGCCGGGTCTCACGCGGTCGCCGACCTTCTTGAGCCAGCGCGCGAGATTGCCCTCGGTCATGGTCGGCGAGAGCGCCGGCATGAGGATGGGCGTGGGCATCGCTCGTTCTCCTGGATCGGGACCGGCGCGGCCGGGCGCTGGCCGGCCTCCGCCGCCTCGTCGATCGGGGCTGCGGCCCCGGGCTCAGTGCTCGACGAGCACGTCGGTCCAGAGCTCGGCCGGATCGGGCTCCGGGCTGTCCTGGGCGAAGCGCGCCGCCTCGTTGCAGATGTCGCGGATTTCCTTGTCGACCTGCTTGAAGCGGTCCTCGTCGGCCAGCCCGCGCTCGAGCATCAGCGCCTTGAGCCGGTCGATCGGGTCGTGCCGCTCGCGCATCTCTTGGACCTCTTCCTTGGTCCGGTACTTGCCCGGATCGGACATGGAGTGGCCACGGTAGCGGTACGTGAGGGCTTCGAGCACGAACGGGCCGTGGCCCTCGCGGATGTAGCGGACGGCTTCCTGGGCCTTCTCCCGCACGGCCAGGACGTCCATGCCGTCGACCTGGGTCCCGGGGATGGCGAAGGCGAGGCCGCGCTGGAAGAGCGAGGTGGTGGACGCATGCCGCTCGGCCGCGGTGCCCATGGCGTAGCGATTGTTCTCGATGACGTAGAGGACCGGCAGTTTCCACAGGGCGGCCATGTTGAAGGCCTCGTAGACCTGCCCCTGATTGGCCGCGCCGTCACCGAAATAGGTGACGCAGAGCCCGCCGTCCTTGCGGTATTTGTGGGCGAAGGCGATGCCGGTGCCGAGCGGCACCTGGGCGCCCACGATCCCGTGCCCGCCGTAGAAGCGCACCTCCTTGGCGAACATGTGCATCGAGCCGCCCTTGCCCTTGGAATAGCCGGTCACCCGCCCGGTGAGCTCGGCCATCACCCGGCGCGGGTCCATCCCACAAGCGAGCATGTGGCCGTGGTCGCGGTAGCCGGTGATCACCGAGTCCTTGTCGGAGAGCGTGTGCTGGATACCGACCGCGACCGCCTCCTGGCCGATGTAGAGATGGCAGAAACCGCCGATCAGGCCCATGCCGTAGAGCTGGCCGGCCTTTTCCTCGAAGCGGCGGATCAAGAGCATCTCGCGGTAGAGTTTCCAGAGCTCCTCGACCGGCGGCACCGCCGGCCCGGGCTCGACCAATTCGACCGCGACCTTGCCCGGAGCCTTCGTCGCCCGCGCCGTGCTCGCCATGCGCCCGCTCCTCCCCCTCGAGCCCACCGACCTGGCCCGGCCGGCCCCACGACCTGCGGGCTCTCCTACACGATGCGCCCCGGCGCGGCCAGCCTCGCCCGGCCCTCAGCGCGCCGCCCCCTCCGGCACCAGGATCACCGCTTCGCGCTCGCCGATGTAGCCGAGCTTGCGCAGCTCTTCCTCGACCAGATCCGGGTCGGCGCGGTCGGGCTGGAGCGCGTCGACCGGCGCCTCGAGCCGCTCGCGCTCCGCCTGGAGCCCGGCGAGCTCGGCCCGCGCCCGCTCGAGCTCGCGATTGACCTGGAGCCAGGCGCCGAAGCCGCGCTCGCCGTGCAACCCGTGCCAGAGGAAATAGGCGAGCACGGCCGAGGCGGCGAGGAGGGCCCAGTGCCGGCGCAACCAAGGGCGCGGATCGAGGGCCCGCAGCCCGACTCGGCTCACGGCCGCACCAGCGCCGCCCGGCCGGCATAGCGCGCCGCCGGACCGAGCGCCTCCTCGATCCGCAGGAGCTGGTTGTACTTGGCGAGCCGGTCGGAGCGCGAGAGCGAGCCGGTCTTGATCTGCCCGCAATTGGTGGCGACCGCGAGATCGGCGATCGTCGCGTCCTCGGTCTCGCCCGAGCGGTGCGAGACGATCGCCCGATAGCCGTTCCGGGTCGCCAGATCGACGGCGTCCAAAGTTTCGCTCAAGGTGCCGATCTGGTTGACCTTGACGAGGATCGCGTTGGCCACCCCCTTCTCGATCCCCTCGGCCAGGATCGCCGGGTTGGTGACGAAGAGATCGTCGCCCACGAGTTGGACCTTGCCGCCGAGCCGGTCGGTCAAGAGCTTCCAACCGTCCCAATCCTGCTCGGCCATGCCGTCCTCGATCGAGACGATCGGGAAGCGGCCGACGAGCCCTTCGAGATAGTCGACCATGCCCGCGGCATCGAGGAGCTTGCCCTCGCCCGCGAGCCGGTAGCGGCCGTCCGCGAAGAACTCCGAAGCCGCGCAGTCGAGGGCGAAGACCACCTCCTCGCCGGGCCGGTAGCCCGCCTTCTCGACCGCCTTCGCGAGGAAACCGAGCGCTTCCTCGGCCGAGCCGAGCTTCGGGGCGAAGCCGCCCTCGTCGCCCACGTTGGTGTCGTGGCCGGCCTCCTTGAGGGCCTTTTTGAGGGCGTGGAAGATTTCCGCGCCCATCCGCAGCGCTTCGGCGAAGTTCGGCGCGCCCACGGGCGCGATCATGAACTCCTGGATGTCGATCGGGTTGTCGGCGTGCGCCCCGCCGTTGATGACGTTCATGAGCGGCACCGGCAGGACGCGGGCCGCAACCCCGCCCACATAGCGCCAGAGCGGCAGGCCGAGCTGGGCCGCCGCGGCCTTGGCCACGGCGAGGCTCGCACCCAGGATCGCGTTCGCCCCGAGCCGGCGCTTGTCGGCCGTACCGTCGAGCCGGCAGAGCGCCGTGTCGATCGCGACCTGCTCGGTCGCGTCGCGGCCGAGCAAGAGGTCGGTGATCTCGCCCTGGACCGCCTCGACCGCCTTCTTCACCCCCTTGCCCAGATAGCGGGCCGGATCCCCGT
>JAILZQ010000045.1 GCA_023512415.1 Geminicoccaceae bacterium
GTGCTCGCCTCGGGCCTGCTAGCGGGCGGCCGCGAGGAGGCCCGCCGAGCCCTCGACCGGTTCTGGGGGGCGGTCGCCGCGGCCGGGATGTGGAGCCCGTTGAAGCCGAGCCCGTTGGACCGGGTCCTTTCCGAGGGCGACATGGACACCTCGCCCGCGTGGCTTTGGGCCGATGCCCTCTCCCGCCTGCTTTCCCCCTACCAGCTCAACCCCTTGGGCTACCACCCGCTGCGCGCGATCCTCGAGGAGCAGGTCGATTTCGCGGCCCTGCGTGCCCAAGAGCGGATCCGGCTGTTCCTGGCCGCGACCGACGTCGGCCGCTGCGCGCTCGAGGTCTTCGACAATCCTCGGCTGAGCGTCGATGCGGTGCTCGCCTCGGCCTGCCTGCCCTTCCTCTTCCAGGCGGTCGAGATCGAGGGGAGGGCCTACTGGGACGGTGGCTACATGGGCAACCCGCCGCTCGAGCCCTTAATCGACGGCACCGACTGCGACGATTTCGTGATCGTCCAGATCAACCCGATCCGGATCGAGGCGGTGCCGACGCGTGCTGCCGAGATCGTCGATCGGATGAACGAGGTGGCGTTCAACAGTTCGCTCGTGCGCGAACTGCGGACGATCGCCCGGATCAACGACTTCCTCGCCGAGGGCCGCTTGCCGCCGGAACGCTACCGCAGTCTGCGGCTTCACATGATCGGCCCGGAACCCGCCATGGCCCGGCTCGGCTACTCCTCCAAACTCAACACCGAGCGCGACTTCCTGTTGCGGCTCAAGGCGCTCGGCCGGGCCCGGGCGGGTGCCTTCCTGGGTGCGCACCGCGCCGATCTCGGCCGCCGCTCGACCCTCGACCTCGCCCGCTTCCGCTGAACGGGCCGCCCCGGGGTCAGCCGGCTGCCGGGCCGAACAGATCCCGGTAGCGCTCGCGCAAGACATTTTTCTGGACCTTGCCCATCGTGTTGCGCGGCAGTTCGGCCACCACGACGACCCGCTTCGGCCGCTTGAAGGAAGCGAGCTTCTCGGCGAGGGCGGTGCCGATCTCCGCTTCGCCGATCCGCGCGCCCGGCTCGGGCACGACCACGGCCACGACCGCCTCGCCGAGGTCGGGGTGCGGCACGCCGATCACGGCACTCTCCACCACGCCCGGCAGCGCGTCGATCGCCTCCTCGACTTCCTTGGGGTAGACGTTGAGCCCACCCGAGATCACCAGATCCTTGCCGCGCCCGACGATCGAGAGATAGCCCCGCTCGTCGAACCGGCCGAGGTCGCCCGTGACGAAGAAGCCGTCGGGGCGGAACTCGGCTGCGGTCTTCTCGGGGTTTTTCCAATAGCCCTTGAAGACGTTCGGGCCTTCGACCTCGATCATCCCGATCTCGCCCACGGGCAAAGGCCGGCCGGTCTCGGGATCGGTGATCCGGATCTGCACACCCGGGAGCGGGAAGCCCACCGTGCCGGGCCGCCGCTCGCCCTCGTACGGGTTCGAGGCGTTCATCCCGGTCTCGGTCATGCCGTAGCGCTCGAGGATCGCGTGGCCCGTGCGCTCGAAGAAGGCCCGGTGCGTCTCGGCCAGGAGCGGGGCCGAGCCGGAGACGAAGAGCCGCATGTGGGCGACCGCCTCCCGGGTCAGCCGCGGGTCGGCGAGCAGCCGCGTGTAGAAGGTCGGCACGCCCATCATCATGGTCGCGCGGGGCAGCAGCCGGAAGATCTCGTCGAGGTCGAACTTCGGCAAGAAGAGGATCGAGCCGCCGGCCGCCACGAGCGTGTTGGTCGCGGTGAACAGACCGTGGACGTGGTAGATCGGCAAGGCGTGGAGCAGGACGTCGTCGGCCGTCACCCGCCAACAGTCCTTCAAGACGAGCGCGTTGGAGGCGAGGTTGCGGTGGGTGAGCATCGCACCCTTCGACCGCCCGGTGGTGCCGCTCGTGTAGAGGATGGCGGCCAGGTCGTCGCCCGAGCGGGGCACGTCCTCGAACGGTCCGGCGGCGGCATCGGCGGCGCTCGCGGCACTCCCTTCGCCCCGCTCGTCGAGCGCGAGGACGATCGCACCCGGCGCCCGCAGGCCCACCTCCGCGACCATCCCGGGCCGCACGACGACGATCCGCGGCTCGGCATCGCTCAGGAAATACTCGAGCTCGGAGAGCGTGTAGGCCGTGTTCAACGGCAGATAGACGCCGCCCGCACGGATGCAGCCGAAATACAAGAAGAGGTTCTCGGCCGATTTCTCGACCTGGACCGCCACCCGATCGCCCGGTCGGAGACCGAAGGCCAGGAGCATCCGCGCGTAGGCGGCCGAGCGGTCGAGGAGATCCCGGAAGCTCCACACCCGCCCGTCGGGGCTCTCGAGGAAGCGGGTCGCCTCGCGGCCCGCGAAGCCCTCGCGGAGGGTCTCGAACAGCGCCTCGGCCATGCCTTCTCTCCCGCGGACCCGGGCGGTCGTCACCCTCCCGACCGGCCGCGGCGCTTTCTAGCGAGGCGGCGAGGCCCGCTGAAGTCGCGGCAGCGCCCGAACGGGCCTCAGCCCCGCAGTGCCCCGATCCGGGCCGTCAGGGCGTCGAGCCGCCGGGTGAAACCCTGCACCGCTTCCTCCGAAAGCTCGGCGCCTTGCAAGCGGAGCGCTTTGAGCCGCTCGCGGACGGCCTCGAGCTCGGCGCGCGCGTCGACCACGCCCGCCCTCTCACCGAGCTCGCCCAAGATCCGCTCGAGGTCGCCGAGCTTCTGCTGGGCCTTGTCGAGATAGCTCGCGAGGCTCATGGGCGTTCCTCCCCGTGGCTGGTCCCGACCGTAAGCTACCCCGATCGGGCCCAGGGGCAAACCCCGCCCTGCTCGGCCGGGGCCGAGCGTCGAGCGCCGCCGGACGAGATCGGGCCGCGCCAGGAAGGCCGGTGAAAGGCGGACACCCAGCCCGGGTCCCTCGGGAAAGCCGATCGTCCCGCCTTCGGGCTCGGGCAGGCCTTCGACGACCTCGCGGTACCAGCCGCGGGCGTAGGCGCGGACCGTCTCGCACCAGAGCCCGTGCGGCTGGGAGGCGAGGAGCTGGAGGTTGGCCGCCAGCATCACCGGCCCCACGCAATCGTGCGGGGCGATCGGCCGGTCGAAGGCACGGGCGAGGGCGGCGACGTCGAGCGCTTCCGAAAGTCCGCCCATCCAGCCCACGTCGAAATGCGCGTAGTCGATCGCGCCCAGGGCGAAGGCCTCGCGGAACCAGTGGGCGGTGCCGTGGTTCTCGCTGCCGGCGAGCGGGATCCCGGTCGCCTCCTTCAAGCGCCGCAGATCGTCGAGCCGGTGCATGGCGATCGGGTCCTCGAGCCAGAAGATCCGGTAGGGCTCGAGCGCGCGGGCGATCCGCACCGCCGCCGGCAGCCGCCAAAGGCCGTGGCACTCGACGAGGATCTCGACGACGTCGCCCAGCGCCTCGCGGATCGCGCGGATGGGGGCGAGGCCCGCCTCCAGCTCGGCCGGGCCGATGGCGTTGCCGCCCGTGGCCGCGGCGAAGCGGTCGAACGGCCAGATCTTCAGGACCGTCACACCTTCGGCCAGGAGCGAGCGGGCGAGGCCCACGGGATCGTCGAGCTGGGCTTGGAGATCGTCGAGGGCACCCAGGGGCGCGGCCCCCGGCTCGGCCAGCCGGCTGACCCAGCCGACCACGGGCGCGGTGTTGTAGGCCGGCCCGGCACAGGTGTTGTAGACCCGGATCCGCTCGCGCACGGGCCCGCCCCAGAGGCGGTGGAGCGGCACGCCCAGGCTCTGCGCGAGGAGGTCCCAGAGCGCCAAGTCGACCGCCGCGTCGCCCCGGAGCTCGATCGAGCGCGAGGGCGTGCCCATGAAGCGGTTGGCGATCACCCGTCCGATCCGCTCGCGATGGGCCGCCACGGGCCGCGGGTCGCGGCCGAGGAGTTCGGGGGCGAGCGTCTCGTGCAGATAGGCCTCGGTCGCTTCCGCGTTGCGGAACGCCTCGCCGAGGCCGACCGGCCCGGCATCGGTCTCGAGCCGGAGCCAGAGCAGGTTGGCGAAGGCCTCGCAGCGGATGGTCTCGAGCGCGGTGACGCGCATCGACACCTCGGACTCACCGATCGGCCGTGGCGAGCGCCACCTCGGCAGGTGCGGTCGGCACGCGCGGCTCAGCCCGGGACGAGCTGGACCTTCATCGCCCGGCGGCGGTCGGAAGCGAGGTCGAAGGCTTCCTTCGCACGGGCGAGCGGCAGGACCTCGGTCAAGAGCGGGCGGACGTCGATCCGGCGGGCGGCGATCGCCTCGACCGCCCAGTCGAACTCCTCCCAGAAGCGGAAGGTGCCGACGAGGTCGAGCTCTTTGGCGACGATCTGGTCGAAGGGCACGGGGTGCATGCCCTTGGGCAGGACGCCGAACTGCACGTAGGTACCGCCGCGGCGGGTGGCCTTGAGACCGTCGACTGCGGCCGCGGGCGAGCCCGCCGCCTCGACCACCACGTCGACTGTCCCGCCACCCGCCTGCAGCCGATCGAGCGGGCCGCGATCCGCCGAGAGATCGATCGTCGCGTCGGCTCCCATCGCCTGAGCCTTGGCGAGCGTGGCGGGGATGAGATCGCAAGCGATGATCCGGGCCGCCCCGGCGAGCCGCGCGGCGGCGATCGTCAGGCAGCCGATCGGCCCACAGCCGAGCACGAGGACGTGGCGGCCCAGGACCTCGCGGGCGCGGCGGATCGCGTGCAGGCAGCAGGCGAGCGGCTCGGCCATGGCCGCTTCCTCGAGCGCGAGCGAAGCGGGCACGGGCCGACACTGCTCGGCGCGCACGGTGACGAGCTCCCGGAAGAAGCCTTGGACATGGGGGAAGGTGCGCGAGCTGCCGGCGAAGCGGATCTGCGGGTCGAGGTGCGCCCGGGCGCCGAGATCGAAGCGCACGCCGGGGCACGGCCAGGTCGGGTTGACGGCGACCTTGGTGCCGGGCCCGAGGCCTTCGACGGCGGGGCCGAGCTCGACCACGGTGCCGGCCATCTCGTGGCCGAGGATCAGCGGCTCGCGGATGGGGAAATCGCCGATCCCGCCCTCGTGGTAATAGTGCAGGTCGCTGCCGCAAATGCCGCCGGCGCCGAGCTTCACCCGGACCTCGTGCGGGCCGAGCGGCTCGGGCTCGCGCTCCTCGACCCGCAGATCCCGGGCGGCGTGGACGACGACGGCCTGCATGATCCCTCCCCCGAACGGCGGTCCCCGTCGATAGCGCGGCCGGGGCGCGAAGAGAACGTTCGGCCGGAGGGAGCGGGCTTGCGGATCAGCTCGCCGGCAGGGCGAACTCGGCCACGATGTCGGCCGGCCCGAGCTCGCGCACACCCAAGAGCACGACCACGACCTCGCCCGCGGGCCCGCCCGCGGCCGCCCCGAGGTCGAGCCGCAGCCCACTTCCGCCGGCCGCCACGAACGGGTCGCCACCGTCGATCCGGCCGTTCCCGTCACCGTCGAGCCGCGCGAAGTCGAGCCCCGCCAGGGCCACGTCCAAGCGGTCGGCATCGGGCTCGAAATCGAGGATCCGGGTGAGCCCGGGGGCCGGGAAGAGGACGAAGAGGTCGGCGCCGCCGCCACCGGTCAGATCGTCACCGCCGCCGCCACCGTGGAGGAGGTCGTCGCCCGCGCCGCCGTCCAGCGCGTCGTGGCCGGGCCGCGCGGTCGGGTCGAAGAAGAGCGCGTCGCCGAACAGCCGATCGTCGCCCTCGCCGCCCAACAGCCGGTCGACGCCGCCGCGGGCCTCCCCGCGGAGCTCGGCCCCGTCGCCGAAGATCAGGTCGGCGCCGGGGCCGCCGATCAACAGATCGGCGCCGCCGCGCGCCCGCTCGTTGAGCACCGCCGCATCGCCGAGGATC
The DNA here is from genome assembly GCA_023512415.1 of Geminicoccaceae bacterium. Lineage (GTDB taxonomy): Bacteria > Pseudomonadota > Alphaproteobacteria > Geminicoccales > Geminicoccaceae > JANXAZ01. Next base: position 5,825 of record JAILZQ010000045.1, read on the forward strand.
GTGTCGTCGCCCTCCCCGCCGTCGAGCAGGTCGCGGCCGCCGCGCACCGAACCCGCGAGGATCTCGGCGTCGCCGAACAGCGCGTCGTCGCCGGCTCGAGCGAGGACCGCGTCGTTGCCCGAGCGGCCGACGGCGAGCGAGCCCGAGCGGTCGGCCCAGACCCAGTCGGCCCCGCCCCCGGCATCGATGCGGTCGTTGCCGAGCTGCCCGGTGATCGAATCCGCCTCTTCGCTCGGCACCTCGCGCACCCCGCGCGAGCCGCTCCCGACGCCGATCCGCTCGTTCTTCTCGGTCCCCTCGACCTCGGCCATGCCCCCGCTCCCGCCCGATGGTCGCTGCCGCACCGCGCGCGAGGCTAGCGCGCGCCGCGGCCGCGGTCATCCGTTCGCGCCGGCGCAGCCGCCCGCCTCGCCCGGATGCTGGTCCCGTAAGCCGGATCGCCCGCTGGTGACACCGACGTGGGAAGGTCGGCAGGCCGGATCAGGCGGCGGCGGTGTCGCCGAGCGCCTCGCGCAGGCGCTGCTCCTGGGCGTCGCCGAGCGAGATCTCGAGCACCTGGCCCTTGAACTCGGACAGCCGCGGCAGGACCTTGTCGGCGGTCACCCTCTGGGCGAGCAGGAACAGCGCCGAGGAGTTCGGCTCGATGGTGCCGCCGAGCTCCTCGACGAAGCCGTCGTCGATGCCGTAGTCGGCGAGCGTGCCGGCCAGTGCACCGGAGGCGGCGCCCACGCCCGCGCCGATCGCCATCCCGGCCAGGGGATCGAGGAGAGCAGGCCGATCAGCCCGCCCCAGAGGGCGCCCGAAGCAGCGCCGCTCGTGGCACCCATGCGGGTCAGGGGCACCGCCTGCTCGAGCTGGATGTCGCCCTCGGCCGGACGGATCACCACGCAGGCGTCCTCGAGCTCGATCAGATGCTCCTTCTGCGTCGCGGTGAGTGCGGCCAGCGCCCGATCGGCGCCGGTCGGATCGTCGAAGGCGACGCAAATCAGATCGGCCATGGCCTCCTCCCGGTCCGGCGCCGTTTCTCGGCCGGCGATTCGTCGAGCTTCCAGCCCGGCGGGCGGGCCGACGCGAGCCCGCTCAGCTGCCGACCTTGGCCAGGACCTCGGCCTTCAAGAAGCGCTCGATCACCGCCATGAAGAGGAGCGAAGGCACGAGCAGGATCAGCGCCGTGATCGCCGCGATCTGGTAGTTGCCGCCCATGGCCGCGTTGAACATCAAGAGCGGCAGGGTCAATACGTCCGGCACGCCCACGAAGTAGGTGCCGGTGAACTCGTCGAGCGATTCGAGGAAGACGAAAATCGAGGCCGCCAGGATCCCGGGCGTGGCGAGCGGCAAGGTGACGGTGAGGAAGGTACGCAACGGCCCCGCGCCCATGTTGCGCGCCGCCTCCTCGAGGCTCCGGTCGACCGCGGCGAAGGCGGCCGTGGTGATCCAGACCGCGAAGACGAGGCCGTGGAGGGTGTGGACGAGCACCACCCCCACGATCGTACCGTTCAATCCCCACCAATAGAAGATCCGGGCGATGTTGATGTAGACCGGCAGGTTCGGGAAGGCCTGTGGCAAGAGGAAGGTCAACAGCACGAGTGCCCGGCCGGGCATCCGCAAGCGCGCCAGCGCCCAACCGGCGGGCAAGGCCACGGCGAGCGAGAGGGCGACCGTCGCGAGCGCGATCAGGACACTCGTGCCGAGCGCGTTCCAGGCGCCGCCGCGCGGCGAGAAGACCCGCCCCCAGAAGGCGAAGCCGTACTGGCTCGGCAGCCGGTTGGGGAAGTACCAGCGCTCGGCCACCGCCCAGAGCGCGAGGTTGACGAGCGGCCCGAGGATCGCGAAGGCCAGGAGCCCGAGGACGAGCCCGGCGAGAAGGGCGCGGGCGAGGCGTGCGCTCGCGACGCTCATCCGCCGGTCCGCTGGCGCAAGCTCGTGCGCAGATAGAGCCAAGCGGCGGCCGAGGCCATCAGGCAGGAGACGAGGCCGAGCGCGTTGGCCACGCCGTAGTCGCCGTGGGCGGTGATCCGGTAGGCCATGTCGACGGTGATCAAGGTGGGCGAGCCGGCGTTGATCATGACCGGCACCGAGAGGACCGAGAGCATCGTCACGAAGGAGAGGACGAGGCCCACGAGGAGCGTCGGCCGGACGAGCGGCAGGAGGATACCCAGGAGGATGCGGATCCGCCCCGCGCCCATGTTGCGCGCCGCCTCGATCAAGGAGCGGTCGAGGGCGGCCATGGCGCCGGCGACCATGAGCGTCACGAACGGGGTCTGCTTCCAGACGAAGGTCACGAGCACGCCGCGCCAATCGAGGAAGCTCTGCGCCTGCAAGGGCCCGATCAGCCCGGCCGCGATCAAGGCGTGGTTCATGAGCCCGTTCTTGGCGAGGAAGCTGCTCATGGTCTGGGCCGCGACCACGAAGGGGATGAACAAGGGCAGCCGGTAGAGCCAGCGCAGGATCGCCACGAGCCGCGGGTTCTCGCCGAGGACGAGCCAGCCGCCGATCAAAACCGCCAGGAGGCCGGTGAGTGCGGTGGCCGCGCTCACGAGCAGCAGGGTGAAGAGGATGTCGGTCCGATAGAGCTCGACCGCCTTCTCGAGATTGGCGAGCGAGAACGCGCCGTCGCGGTCGCTCAAGGCCCAGACGGCCGAGAGCCCGAGCGGCACCACGAAGAAGGCGGCGATGACGAGCAGAGCCGGGGCCACGAGCACAAGGCCGATCCGGCCCTCGCCCGTGGCCCCGAGCCGGTTCGCCTCAGTTGGCGACGGTGCGCTCATAGGCCTCGAGGATGTCGCTGAAATATTGCGTCAGGGGGAAGGGCCGGCCCTTGCTGGCCAGTTCCTCGGGCGCGATGTCGGTGAAGAGCTTGTTCCAGCTCGCCTCGTCGAGCACGGCGCGGACGTGCTGGGCGTCGATCCCCGGATACCAGTTGAAGCGCTTGACGATGCCCTCGGCCTGGATCTCCGGGCTCGTGGCGAACTCGATGAACTTCTTGGCGAGCTGGGAATTGGCTGCCTTGGCCGGCACGACGTAGTACATCGGCTGACCGGGCAGGCCGGGGCCCAGCAGCGCGAGCTTGAGCGCCGGGTTCAACCGGCCGTCGGCCTGCCAGGTGTAGAACATGTCGACCCAGACCGGACCCATCGCGATCTCGCCGCGGTTCAAGGCGTCGAGCGTGCCGGCGTTGCCCGGGGTCAAGATCACCGCCCTGTTGAACTCCTTGAGCCCGGCCAAGGCCTTCTCGATCTCGGCCTTGAGCGCCGGGTCGTAGGGCCCCGTCTCGAGCTTGCGGCCGAGGTCGGCGTGGGCCGCGACCCAGCCCATGACGAAGCCGACGCCCGACATGCCGCCCTTGATGCCGTTGTAGCCGAACTGCTTGGGGTTCTTCTTCACCCACTCGGCCAGTTCCGCGTAGCTCTCGGGTGGGTTCGGCACGAGTGCGGGATTGTAGGCGAGCGCGATCTGGCTGTGGAACATCGGCAGGACGTAGCCGCCGACCGGCTGGCCGAGCGCGTTCTCGGCCGTCTCCCGGGTCACGAGCTTGCCGGTGGCGACCTCATCGCGGTAGCGGGCCAAGAGGTTCTCCTTGACCATCTGGCCGGCCATCCGCTGGTGGACCACCGCGACGTCGACGTCCCAGGCCGCCACCCCGGCCTGCGCCTGGGCCGCGAGCTTCTCGTAGATCTTTTGCGAGCCCGCGTCGCCCGGCCCGGTGCCGGCCGCCCGCACCCGCACGCCCGGGACGAGCTTCTCGAAGCGCGGGCCCAAGAAGTCGTTGACGTAGTCGACCATGTTCTGGTCGCCCGCGGTGATCACGTTCAAGGTCGTCTCGGCCGCGGCCGGCAGGCTCGCGCCGATCAGGATCGCGGCACCCGCCGCGAGCAGGCTGCGTCGCTCCATCCTCGCCGTCTCCTCTTGCGCTGGTGGGGCCGGCGACCCCGCGTCGCCGACCGGGAACAGATGCAGGGCCGAAGCGGGCACGCCGACCGCGACCGGGCTGCCCGGTGCCACCCGCTCGGGATGGTCGACCAGGAGGGTCCGACCCTCGAGGCCGACCGTGTGTCGCCAAAGGTCGCCCAGATAGGCGGTCTGCTCGATCGTGCCGTGGAGGAGCAGCGTCCCGGCCGGTGCCGCTCCGGGATCGAGCAGGCGGGCCGCGGCGCTGCGGAACTGGGCGACCATCCGGCCGGTCGGCCGGCCGGCCAGGTGCGGTCCCGTGGGGCCGAGCGGCAGGAGCGCGAGCCCACCCTCGGCGGTGCGCACCCGGAGCGCCCGCTCGGCCGTCTCGACCGCGAGCTCGACCCGGTTGTCGGCCCCCATGAAGGCCGCGACGAAGGGGCTCGCCGGCCGGTGCCAGAGGCCTTCGGGAGTGTCGAGCTGGACGATCCGGCCGCGGTCCATGACCGCGATCCGGTCGGCCATGACCATGGCCTCCTCGCGGTCGTGGGTGACGTGCAGCGCGGTGATCCCGAGCCGGCGCTGGAGGCTGCGGATCTCGTGGCGGACATCGTGGCGGATCCGCGCGTCGAGGTTGGAGAGCGGCTCGTCGAGCAGGAGCAGGCGCGGCTCGATCGCGAGCGCCCGGCCGAGGGCCACCCGCTGGCGCTGGCCGCCCGAGAGCTGGGTGACGTTGCGCTCGCCCAGCCCCTCGAGGCCGAGAAGCCGGAGCATCTCGTCGACCCGGGCGCGGATCTCGGCGCGCGGCCGCCGGCGCACCTCAAGGCCGAAGCCGATGTTGCGCGCGGCACTCATGTGCGGCCAGAGCGCGTAGGACTGGAAGACGAGCGCCGCCTCCCGCCGCTCGGGTGGGAGATGCTGGATCTCCTGCCCGCCGACCGCGATCCGCCCGGCGGCGACCGGCGCGAAGCCGGCGACCGCCCGCAACAGCGTGGTCTTCCCGCAGCCCGAGGCGCCGAGGAGCGCCACGAGCTCACCCTCGGCCACCGCGAGGTCGAGATCTTCGAGGACGGTCGTCCGCCCGAAGCGCACGACCAGCCGCTCGATCGCGAGATCGTTCGGAATGACGCCCCCCGCACCCGGTCGCCGGAGCCGGGCTAGGGGCCTACGATGACGCTTCCGTGACCGCGGCGGAAGAGCCGGGCGCGCCCTGCGGGTCTACCCGGCCCGATCGAGGGCGCGCTCGAGGTCGGCCAGGAGGTCGCGCGGGTCCTCGAGCCCGACCGAGAGGCGCAGGAGGCCGGGCGGGGCCGGGCTGTCCGGCCCTTCGATCGAGGCGCGGTGCTCGATCAGGCTCTCGACCCCGCCCAGCGAGGTCGCCCGCTTCCAGATCCGGACCGCGGCGGCGGTGGCGATCGCCGCCTCGGCACCGCCGCGCACGAGGATCGACAGCATGCCGCCGAAGCCGCAGGTCATCTGGCGCGCGGCGAGGGTGTGGCCCCGGTGGGTCGGCAAGCCCGGGTAGAGGACACGCTCGACCCGCGGATGGCGCTCGAGCGCGGCCGCCAGATGCATGGCCGAGCCGCACTGGCGCTGCAGCCGTACTTCGAGGGTGCGCAGGCCGCGCAGCAGCAGGAACGCTTCGAAGGCGCCGAGGATCGCGCCTTCGTCGTGGCGGATCCGGCGGAGCTCGGCCCAGCGCTCGTCCTCGGCCCCGGCCACGACCAGGCCGGCCAAGAGATCGCTGTGACCGTTCAAATATTTGGTGGCGCTGTGGACGACCAAGTCGGCGCCGAGCGCGAGCGGGCGGGTGAGGAGCGGGGTCGGCACGGTGTTGTCGACCACGAAGGTGGCTCCGGCCTCGTGGGCGAGGGCGGCGAGGGCCGAAAGATCGGCCACGACCCAGGTCGGGTTGGCCGGGGTCTCGGCCCAGAGGAGCTTCGTGACCCCGGGCCGCAACGCGGCGCGGACCTGGTCGAGATCGTCGAGATCGACCAGGTCGACCACCAACAGCCCGCATGCCGCCGCATCGCGCAGCCACTTGCGCAGGCCCCAGTACATCACCTTCGGGGCGAGGACGTGCGAGCCCGGCGGGAGGCTGCGGAACACCGCGGTCATGGCCGCCATGCCGGAAGCGAAGGCGAGGGCCGCCCGGGCGCCCTCGAGGGCCGCGACCACCGCCTCGACTTGGCGGACGACCGGGTTGGCGTCGCGGCCGTAGTCGAAGCCCCGGCGGTAGCGGTTGTCCGGGTCGCGCAGGAAGGTGGTCGAGGGCTGGAGCGGCGGGACGATCCCGCCCGTGGCCTCGTCGATCGCGCCGGCCGCTTGGGCGAGGATCGTGGCGGGCCGGGCGTCCTCGGGCAAGCTCAAGGGGCGGGCTCGCCCAGGGCCTCGACGCGGATCGGGTCGCCCGGCTCCACCACCTTCAGCGCCCGCACGTCCTCGCGGGCCCGGCCCCAGACGTTGACCGGGGCGACGAGTCGGCACTCGTCGCCGCGCGAGACCGGGGTGCGGCCGAAGGCGATCGCGATCGCGCGGCCCTCGACCCAGAAGGCGATCTCGCCCGGCTCGACGACCTCGCGCGCGTCGGGTTCGAGCGCAGCCTTCACCGGCGCCTCGAAGTAGACTTCCTCGCCCCAGGTCCGGGCGCGCACTGCGAACGGGACGGCCGCGGCGATCGCGCGGGCGGTGGGGGTGTCGAACGGCTCCACCACCAGGCTCACGGAGCCGATCCGCAGACGGAGGAGGGGCACCGGCATGGGCAGCTGCCTAGCGCCTCCGCGCGGCCGCGACCAGCCCCATCAGGTCGCACTTCCGTCTTGCGCTGACGCGGCTCTCGGATCCGATCACCCTCCGCTCGCGCGTGCAAAACGTCACGATCGGCCGAAACCGAGTCGCCCGGATGGGTCACCTCTCAAGCGACCGAAACGGATGGGGGCGCCACCTCGCTCGGTGGCGCCCCAGCAGGTCACGGCTCACGCCCACAAGGCGCTCTACGCGGCGCCCACGCGGCCCACATCGCGCGACCTCCGAACCGAAGCGATCGCCGCATCGCGGTCTCGGTCGGTAGCCGCGGCCAAGCTCAGCTCGGGCTCACCGGCGTGACGTTCACGTTGAACTTCTTGAACAGCACTCCGTTGCTGACCGCCGCGACGTAGTTCGTATTGGTGTCGGTGATCGTTCCTGTCTGCGGATCGTACGAGGAAGCGTTCTGCACGGCAGCCAACCGAGCCGGCATATTCGGTCTGTCCGCCGTGATCTGGGCCTCGATGTCTCCCGCGTTCGAGGTGATCACTCCACCACTTTGCGTACCGTTGATGTTTATCGTGTTCGGGCCGATCGGCAGCGTGGTGTTGACCACCGTGATCGCGAACTTTTTACGCCCCTTCACTTTCACCAGAGAAGAAGAGACATTGCGGAGCTTAAGCACGAGCTTGACGAACTGCTTGTCGGCGAACGGCTCCTTGAGCGTGACCTTGAGCTCGCCGGTGGCCGAGTTGAAGTCGATCCCCTTCCTGGCGAGCTTGGCGCCGCCCTTGCCCCGGCGCACCCGGGCGATCGAGTAGACCTCGTCGAGCGGCGTCAAGTCGACGATGTTGCCATCGGAGACCGTCGGGACGAGCAAGGTCGGCAGCAGATTGCTCGACAGGTCGAGGCGGAACGACGTGGCGCCGCCGCCCAGCCCGACTCCCACCATGCGATCGAGGCCGGCGAAGGCGAGATCGGAGGAGCCCGTCGCGGTCAACTCGCGGTCGTCTCGTTGGAGGTTCGACAGGCTCAAGATTCGGTTGACGTCGGCCCGCGTCACCGAGGAAAGAGTGTTCTTGCGGAGAGCGCGCTCGATTTTCTTGAAGATCGCGTCCTCGGCCTGTCGCTCGCTCTGCACCGCCTGCTTGTTGGGATCGCTCAGCTCGTTGAAAACTCCGGGCAGCCAGAGGACGTTGTCGGCGACGAACGTCCCGCCCTTCTTCTGCGCCAGGGCGCCCTCCGGCACCGCGAGCAGCCCGACCGCTGCGGCAGCGGTCAACAACGCCATCCTCGTCCGCATCGCCATCTCTCCCGCTAAGCGCCAGCCCGCACCACGCTTCCGCGTTATGGTTACTCAACTGCGCGCTGTGCGCAAGACCCTATCCGCAAATGACTACGTTTCGGTTAACGCCGGTTCGCCGACGGACGGCGACGTAGTCGGGAGCCGGCGGCCCGGGTTCGTGCCCCCTCACCGCCCGTCGGCGACGATCCGCTCCAGCGCCGGGCGGTCGCGCAGCACGAGCCGGCGCCCCTCCTGGCGCACGAGCCCGGCCTCGCGCCAGAGCGAGAGCTGACGGTTGACGTTCTCGCGGGCGAGCCCGCAATAGGCGCCGAGCTCGCGCTGGGAGAGGTCGAGCTCGATCCGCACACCGTCCGCGACCGGCCGACCGTGGTCGGCGGCGAGGCGCAACAGGGCCCGGGCGATCCGCGGCGCCATGGCCCGCAGCGCGGCGTCCTCGACCATCTCGGTCGTCCGCCGCAGCCGCTGGCAGAGGACGCCGATCACCCGCAGCGCCACCTCCGGGTGCTGCTCGAGGAAGCTCAAGACGTCCCGCCGCTTCAAGCAGAAGAGCTCGCACGGCTCGAGCGCGGTCGCATCGGCGCTGCGCGGCTTGCCGTCGAGGATCGCCATCTCGCCGAAGGTCTGGCCGGGATCGACGAAGTTGAGGACCGCCTCGCGGCCCTCGGGCGTGATCGTGCCGATGCGAACCCGCCCGCTCACCACGACCGCGAGACTGTCGCCCGGGTCGCCCTTCTGGAAGATCGTCCGGCCGGCCGGCACCTTGACAATGGTGCCGAAGGCCACGAGCCGGTCGATCTCCTCCTCGGTCAAGGAGCCGAAGAAGTCGCTCTCGGCGAGCGCCTCGCGGACACGCTCGAGCTTCTCCACGGGCGGACCCTCCTCGTGCCGGCGCCCGTCTCGTGCGGGCTTTCCCTGACGCGTGGGATCAGGGTACCAGGACCGCTGCCCCCTGCAATCGCCCCGCACGCAGAGCCGCGAGCGCCTCGTTCGCGGCCGCGAGCGGCAAGCGCACGGTCTCGGCCACGACCGGCGTGCGAGCGAGCTTCGCGAACAGGCCGAGCCCGTCGGCGCGGGTCAGGTTGGCGACCGAGCGGACGACCCGCTCCTCCCACAAGATCCGATAGGGAAAGGCGGGGATGTCGCTCATGTGGATGCCGCCCAGGACCACGACCCCACCCTTGTCGACCGCGCGCAGCGCCGTGGGGACGAGCGAGCCCACCGGGGCGAAGACGATCGCCGCATCGAGCGGCACGGGCGGCCGTTCGTCCGAGCTGCCGGCCCAAACGGCGCCGAGCCGGCGGGCGAAGGCTCGGGCGGCCGTGTCGCCCGGGCGGGTGAAGGCGTAGACCTCGCGCCCGTCGGCCTTCGCGATCTGCGCCAGGATGTGGGCCGCCGCACCGAAGCCGTAGAGGCCGAGCCGCCTCCCCTCGCCGGCCATCCGGTAGGCGCGGAAGCCGATCAAACCGGCGCACAGCAAGGGCGCTTGGGCCACCGGGTCGCCGTCGGGCAGCGGAAAACAGTAGCGGGCGTCGGCCACCGTGAACTCGGCATAGCCGCCGTTGCGGGTGTAGCCGGTGAAGAGCGGCGCATCGCACAGATTCTCGCGCTCGCTTCGGCAGAACCGGCACGCACCGCAGGTCCGTGCGAGCCAGGGCACGCCGACCCGCTGTCCGGGTCCGAGGCCTGCGACCCCGGGGCCGATGGCCGCGACCTCTCCCACGATCTCGTGGCCGGGCACGATCGGGAGCAGGGGGTCCGGGAGCTCGCCGTCGACCAGGTGGAGGTCGGTCCGGCAGACCCCGCAGGCGAGCACCCGAACGAGCACCTCGCCCGGGCCCGGCTCGGGCACGGGCAACTCGGCCGGGCGCAAGGGTCGCCCCGGCGCATCGAGGAGCATCGCCCGCATCCTCGCCATCTCCTCCCTCCTCCGCTCGCGCGCTCGGGCTCCTTATATGCGATATGCGCAGGCGAACCGCGACCCGCGAGGCCCGCCCTTGACCCTTCCCTGGACGCTCTTCCTGCTCGCCGCCGGCCTCGGCCTCTCCGGCTACTGCCTCTGGCACCAACGCCGGCCGCGCGCGCTCGGCGAGGTCTCGCTCTTTCCCTCGACCTTCCTGTTGGGCGTGGGCCTGATCCTCGTGATTCTGGCCCTCGCCCATCTCGTCACACTCGCGACCGGCCACTCCCCGCCGGGGCGCGTCCCGCGGCTCTGAGCCGGGCCCGTGGCCCGAAGGCCGACGCTGCTCAGGCGGCGCAGAGCCGCTCGTCGGGGACGATCGTCGCCTTGACCGCGCGCATCCGGTTGGCGGCGTCGATCGCCGACTGCAGGCCCGCTTCGTCGAACGGGAAGAGGGTCTGCATCGACCGCCAAGGATAACGGTCGCGGGCCTTGTCGAGCATCTTGATGCCGAGCGGGATGTCGTTGGCGGTGAAGGCCCAGGATCCGAGGATCGTCACGTCCTTGGTGCAGATGCGGTGCCAGTTCGTGAGGATCGGCCCGGCATCGGTGAACTGGCCCATCTCGACGTAGCACCCACCGTCCCGCAAAAATTCGAGCCCCTCGGGCCCGGCCGAGGGGTGACCCGAACAGTCCATGACGAGATCCGCACCGTAGCCGCCCACGAGCTCGCGCACCCGCGCGATCCGCTCTTCGGGCGTGGCTACCTCCTCGATGTTCACGGTCGCCACCGCACCGAAAGCGCGGGCCAGCTCGAGCCGCGGCTTCTCGGGCGCCCCCACCGCGATCACCTTGCCCGCCCCCATCTCGTAGGCCGCGGCGATCGCGAGAATGCCGATGGGCCCGGTACCCTGGATCACGACCGTCGCCCCCCAAGGGAAGCCGCCCGCCTTCTTGGCGCGCTCGAAGCCGCGGATGCAGGAGGTCAAGGGCTCGGAGAGCGAGCCCAACAAGAGCGGCATGTCGTCGGGCAGCTTGTAGATCTTGGTGCCGGGCAACATCTCGAGGTCGACATAGACCATCTCGGCCCAGCCGCCCCACAGGTGCGGCGGTTTCTCGAAGCCCAGGTAACGGCCGTAATAGACGGGGGTGAGGCACTTGTTGGCCTGCTCGGGGTAGCGGCGACACCAGTCGCAGGTGCCGCAGGGCATCAAGGGCGGCAGCATGACCTTCGAGCCGACCTCGAGTTTTTGGCCGGTCCAATCGGCCTCCAGCGCCGGCCCCTTCTCGACGATCACGCCCGCGAGCTCGTGGCCGAGGGTGAAGGGCCAGGGCAGCGGCTTGGGCCAGTGCCCTTTCAAAATGTGCAGGTCGGTGCCGCACACACCGCAGCAGCCGATCGCGATCAGTGCCGCCTTTTCCGGCACCCGCGGCCGCGGCACCCGGCGGATCACCGGCTTCGCCCCCGGCCCGTCGAAGGTCGCGACGCGGACTTCCGTCATTTTTCACCCACGCTCGAAGCGCGCGCGATCCTACCGGCGGGGCCGGGGCCGTGCAAGCGCCGGCGGCGGGGCCTCCGGCCGGGCCCGTACGCCCGGTCCGCCTCGTCGAAGCAGCGAATTTCCCGATGTCGACGATGGCGGCGAACGCGTCACTCGGAAGGAGGGTGCGGACCCGGCCGAGTGAACCCACCCGACCCGACGCTCGGCCGCGCCGCTTGCGCGGGCCCGGGCTCCGCAGCATCGTCATCTCATGCGAACCGTGCAGCCGACGCCGCTCTCCACCACGAGGCGACTGGTCTTCGGCCTGACGCTCGCGGGCTCGCTGTTGGCGGTCGGCGAGCTGCTCGCCTCGACTGCCTTACTCTACCGCTACCGGATCCTCGGCAGCGAGGATGTGCTTCGGGCCGAGCGCAGCCCGATCTCGCTGTTCGTGATCGCCCACAAGCTGCTCGAGCGGCTGGGCCTCGTCCACTCGCCCTGCCGCGGCGGCTACGAATACGCGGTGCGCGCCGAGCCCGGCACCTTCCATCGGCTCGACGACACGCTCGGTTACGCCGCCCGGCCCGGCCGGTTCGTCCACCTCCTGATGCGCCGTCCTTGCGGCACGGAGCGCTGGGAGACGCTGCGCGTCCACGTCACGATCGAGCCCGACGGCTCCCGCTGGACCGGCGCGCCGCCGGAGCGCGCCCGTCGCGAGGTCTTCGCGTTCGGCGACAGTTGGCTCTTCGGCTACGGGGTGCACGACGAGCAGACCTGGGCTTGGCACCTGCAACGGGCACGTCCCGACCTCGGCGTCCGCCTGCACGCCCTCTCCGGCTACGCCCTCGGCCAGGCGCTGCTGCGCTTCCGCGAGCTCGCGAGCCGGATCGGCGCCGAGGACATCGTGATTCTCGGCTATGCCGACTTCTACGACGAGCGCCACGTGGTGGCGCCATCGCGTCTACGTTGGCTGGACTATTGGAAGCGGACCCGCGGCGTCGAGGACCTGATCGCGGTCCGCCTGCCGCGGATCGATCTCGCGGCGGACGGCTCGCCGATCGTCTCCTATGTCGAGCAGGATTGCGGCCGCAACGGCGGTTATTGCGATCGCCCCGACCCGGACCGACTGTACATGAGCCGCGTGTCGGCCGCGCTGATCAACACGATCGCCCGCGAGACGCCGGCTCGGGTGCTCCTGCTCCGCATCGACGGCTCCCCGGACAACCCTGTCTACAACATGCTCGACGGGCGGGTCGAGATCGTCTCGGCCCTGCCGGAGGACCTCGAGGGCGCGGTGCGGGACGACATCGCCGGCTTCGACGACCACCCGGGACCCTATTGGCATTACGCGATCGGCCGGAAGCTGGTCGAGGTCCTCGCCGAACCGACGAATGCGGCCCATGCGGGCATCGAGTCGCGAAGCCCGGTGCCGCCGCGCGACCGGCGGGACGGCGCGGCCACGCCCGGGGCCCGATGACGGGCTCGGGACCCGGTCGCGCCCCTCACGCCGCCCGGCGCCGGGCGGCCAGCGCCACTTCGACGATGTCGGCCATGATCCGGTCGACCCGGTAGTCCTTGGGCGTGTAGACCCGGGCGACGCCGGCCGCGAGCAGCCGGCGCGCGTCCTCGGGCGGGACGATCCCGCCCACCACCACCGGCACCTCGCCGATGCCGAGCTTGCGCATCCGCTCGAGCACCTCGCGCACGAGCGGCTCGTGCGAGCCCGAGAGGATCGACAGGCCCACGAGGTGGACGCCCTCCTCGAGCGCGGTCGCGGCGATCCGCGCGGGGGTCAAGCGGATGCCGTCGTAGACCACCTCCATCCCGCAATCGCGCGCCGCCACCGCGATCTGCTCGGCGCCGTTCGAGTGTCCGTCCAGCCCCGGCTTGCCGACCAGGATCTTGAGCCGCCGGCCGAGCCGCCGACTCGCCTCTTCGACCCGGGCGCGGACCGGGGCCAACAGGTCGCCGCCCGTGCCGGCGACCGCCCCCACGACCGTGGGCGCCCGGTACTCGCCGAACACCTCGCGCAACACCTGGGCCCACTCGCCGGTCGTGACCCCGGCCCGGGCGCAGTCGATGGAGGGCGGGACGATGTTGCGGCCCTCTTGCGCCGCTTCGCGCAAGGCCGCGAGGGCGGCCGCCACGGCCTTGGCGTCGCGCCGCGCCCGATGCGCCTCGAGCCGAGCGATTTGCGCCGCCTCGGCCGCCGGGTCGACCGCGAGGAAGCCGCCCTCGCCCGCGGTCAGGGGCGAGGGCTCGCTCTCGGTGAAACAGTTGACGCCGACGACCGGCAGCTCGCCGGCAGCGATCGCCGTGACACGTTCGGTGTTACTCTCCACGAGTCGTGCTTTCATGTAGCCGCTCTCGACCGCGGCCATCGCACCTCCCATCGCCTCCACTCGGCCGAGCTCCGCGAGCGCCGCCTCCTCGAGCTCGCGGACCTTGGCCTCGATCACCGGCGAGCCGTCGAACAGGTCGTCGAACTCCAACAGGTCGGTCTCGTAGGCCAAGATCTGTTGGAGGCGCAGCGACCATTGCTGGTCCCACGGCCGCGGCAGGCCGAGCGCCTCGTTCCAGGCCGGCAGCTGCAAGGCCCGGCAGCGGGCCCGCTTGGACAGCGTGACGCCGAGCGCTTCGAGCAGGATGCGGTAGACGTTGTTCTCCGGCTGCTGCTCGGTGAGACCCAGGGAATTGACCTGGACGCCGTAGCGGAACAGCCGGTGCTTGGGGTCCTCCACGCCGTAGCGCTCGCGGGTGATGCGGTCCCACAGGCGGGTGAAGGCGCGCATCTTGCAGAGTTCGGTCACGAACCGGATGCCGGCGTTGACGAAGAAGGAGATGCGGCCGACGACCTCGGGCAGTTCCTCCGGGCGGACCTGGCCCGAGGCCCTGACCGCGTCCAACACGCAGACCGCGGTCGCGAGGGCGTAGGCGATTTCCTGGACCGGCGTCGCCCCCGCCTCCTGCAAATGATAGGAGCAGACGTTGATCGGGTTCCAGCGCGGCATCTCGCGCGTCGTGAAGGTGATCAGATCGGTCGTGAGCTTGAGGGAGGGAACGGGCGGGAAGATGTAGGTACCGCGGGCAAGATATTCCTTGACGATGTCGTTCTGGGTGGTACCGGCGAGCTCGCGACGGTCCGCGCCCTGGCGCTCGGCGACCGCGACGTAGAGCGCCAAAAGCCATGCTGCGGTCGCGTTGATGGTCATCGAGGTGTTCATCCGCTCGAGGGGAATACCCTCGAACAACACCTCCATGTCGGCGATCGACGAGATCGGCACCCCGACCTTGCCGACCTCGCCCTTGGCCAAGGGGTGGTCGGCGTCGTAGCCCGTCTGAGTGGGCAGGTCGAAGGCCACCGAAAGACCCGTCTGACCCTTGGCGAGGTTCTGGCGGAACAAGGCGTTGGAAGCGGCCGCCGAGCTGTGCCCGGCATAGGTTCGGAACAGCCAGGGCCGCTCCTTGCCGCGTTTGCCCGGCTCGCCCGCCCGGTTCGTCATGGCCCGTCCCCCGTTCCCGACCGGCCCGCCCGCTCCCGCCGGCGCCGATTCCCCGGCACCCCCTAACACCCCTGTTGCGCCGCGTCAAACACGAATCGTCGTTGACGACCACCACCTCGCGTGTCACGCTGCGTGCAGCGACCAGCGGGGGACCCCATGAGCAGGCAGAACGTCGAGCGGATCATCGCCAAGTTCGGCTCGCAACAGCGCGTGGCCGAGCTCCTCGGCATCTGGCAGACGGCGATCTCGGGCTGGGTGCGGCGCGGCGCCATCCCCGCCCGCCGGCAAGAGGAGCTGTTGGCGATCGCCCGGCGCGAGGGCATTCCGCTCGAGCCCTCGGACTTCTTCGAAGAAACGGTAGCGGCGACCGGCACCGCGGGCGGCCCGCGGCTCGCCGCGAGCGGCGGGGAAACGCCACAGCTCGCCGCCTCGAGCGCGCCGACGCCTTCCCCGGTGGCACCGGCCCCGGCTGGTGCCGTGGGCGGGGCCCAGGTGATCCCGATCCACCGCGATGGCGCGCCGCTGGTCAACCGGATCGCGACCAAGGATCTCTACGAAGTGGGCGAGATCCCACCGCTGGGTCACGTGCCGCGCAACATGTGGGCCTGGGTCATCCGCAAGGAGCGGCACGGCGAGCCGGTCACGGCGATGCAGCAGGAGATCGTGCCGACCCACGCGATCGGCGAGGACGAGTGCCTCGTCATGGTGATGGCGAGCGGGGTCAACTACAACGCGGTCTGGGCGGCACTCGGCATCCCGATCTCGCCCCTCGACATCCACAAGCAGCCCTTCCACATCGCCGGTTCGGATGCCGCCGGAATCGTCTGGGCGGTCGGTTCGAAGGTGAAGCGGTGGAAGGTCGGCGACGAGGTCGTCGTGCACTGCCACCAGGACGACGGCGACGACGAAGAGTGCAACGGCGGCGATCCCATGTTCTCGCCCTCCCAGCGGATCTGGGGGTTCGACACGCCGGACGGCGGCCTCGCCCAGTTCTGCCGGGTCCAGTCGCGCCAGCTCATGCCGCGGCCCAAGCACCTCACCTGGGAGGAGTCGGGCTGCTACGTGCTCACCCTCGCGACCGCCTATCGGATGCTGTTCGGCCATCCGCCGCACATCTTGAAGCCCGGCGACAACGTGCTGGTCTGGGGGGCCGCGGGCGGAGTCGGCTCGATGGCGATCCAGCTCATCGCCGCTTCCGGCGCGAACGCGATCGGCGTCATCTCGGAGGAGGACAAGCGCGATTTCGTGCTCTCGCTCGGCGCCAAGGCGGTGATCAACCGCAAGGAGTTCAACTGCTGGGGCGAGATGCCCGACCCGATGGACAAGGAGGCCTACGGCCGCTGGCTCGCCGAGACCCGCCGCTTCGGCAAGGCGATCTGGGACGTCACCGGCAAGGGCAACGACGTCGATCTGGTGATCGAGCACCCCGGAGCCGCGACCTTCCCGGTCTCGGCCTTCGTCGTCAAACGCGGCGGCATGGTCGTCATCTGCGGCGGCACGAGCGGCTACAAGCTGACCCTCGACGCCCGCTATCTCTGGCAGCGGCAGAAGCGGATGCAGGGCAGCCATTTCGCCAACCTCAAGCAGGCCAGTGCCGCCAACCGGTTCGTCGTCAACCGCCAGGTCGATCCCTGCATGAGCGAGGTGTTCGCCTGGGCCGACATCCCGCGGGCGCACACGAAGATGTGGAAGAACCAGCACAAGCCCGGCAACATGGCGGTCCTGGTCCAGGCCCGGCGTCCGGGGATGCGGACATTCGAGGAGGCGATCGAGGAGTGAGCCTCGGCCCGCGCCCGCCCCCGCGGGGGCGCGGGCCGCTCCACGGGTAGGTGTTTCTCGATACAGGGAAAGCGAACATGGCAACGGCCATCGCCGAGCTGCGCCGCGGCGAGCCCGACCTGCTCACGACCTGCCGCGCCGCCCTCGCCGCAGCGGCGAGCGTCCGCGACCGCGCCCGCGAACGGCTCGCCGGCCGGTTCGCCCCGGGCGGCCGGCTCGACGG
>JAILZQ010000046.1 GCA_023512415.1 Geminicoccaceae bacterium
CAGGCCGTAGACGACGGCGCGCACCGTCGAGCCCGCGACCTCGAGGAGATGTTCGACGCGTTCGCCCAGGATCCGCTCGCCCGCCCGGCGGGTCTGCTCGACCAGGCCCGGACCGTCGCGCAGGAAGAAGAAGACCGCGGTCAAGGAGAGCGACAGATCGAACAGCCCCGAGCCGAGCGCGAGCCCGGCGCGGATCGCGAAATCGCGGATCGTCGCGAGCCAGGGCTGGACGAGCCCCGGCAGGTCACGGGCGTCCTCGGCGAGCCGGTTCCAGGCGTCGACCACCTGCGGCCCGATCGTCGGCAGGTCGAACAGCCATTCGGGCGGCGGCGGCATGCCGACCTCGAGGAGCTGACGGACGGTGTCGACCAAGAGCGTGATCCCGTCCGCGATCTGCCGGCCGACCAGCACGAGCGGCAGGAGGAGCGCCATCGCCAAAAGCGTCGTGGCGAGGCCGGCGGCGAGCCCGGCGCGGCCACCGAACAGGCGGACGAGCCGGGCGTGCAGCGGCCAGGCCGCGTAGGCCAGGATCGCGGCCCAGAGCAGGGCCGAGGCGAACGGCAGCAGGACCAGGAGGATGCCGAAGCCGAGGGCAGCGAGGGCCACGAGCCCGACGGCGAGCTCGACCCGCGGATCGACGAGCCGCATCGCCCGGCCGATGGGCTCAGGAGGCCGGCCGGCCCTCGACCTCGATTCCGGCGAGCCGCTCGTAGACCTTGACCACCGCCGAATCGTCCTCGCGGCCGAAGCCCGCCGCTGCCGCCGCCAGGAATTGCTGGTGGGCCGCTGCCGCGATCGGCAAGGGGAAGCGCAGCTCGCGGCCGGCGTCCAGCACGATCCCCAAATCCTTGACGAAGATCTCGACCGCCGAGAGCGGCGTGAAGTCGCGCGCCAGGATGTGCGGGACCCGGTTCTGGAACATCCACGAGCTCCCGGCGCTGTTCGAGACGACCTCGAACAAGGTGGTCGCATCCGCCCCGGCCCGCACGCCGAGCGCCATCGCCTCGCAGGCGGCGGCGATGTGCACCCCGGCCAGATGCTGGTTGATCATCTTGACCGTCGAGGCGACGCCGGGCGTCGTGCCGAGCCGGTAGATCTTCGCGGCCATCGCCTCGAGCGCCGGGCCGGCCGCGGCGAAGGCCGCTTCGCTGCCGCTCGCCATGATGGTGAGCTCTCCGGCCTCGGCTTTGCGCCGGCCGCCCGAGATCGGCGCGTCGAGGAACGGGTGGCCGCGGCATTCGAGCTGTTCGCCGAGGGCACGGGCGAAGGACGGCGGCACGGTCGCGTGCAGGACGACGACGGCACCCGCGGGCAGGGCCGGCAGGGCGGCGTCGAGCACCGCCCGGGCCTGCTCGGCGGTGGCCACCGCGAGCAGGAGGAGCGAAGCCCCCGCGGCGGCGGCCGCGGGGTCGTCGACCGCCTCGCCGCCGGCCGCCACGAACCCGGCCCGCGCCTGTGGCGAGAGGTCGCAGCCGCGTACGGCGAACCCCTTGCGCAGGAGGTTGGCCGCCATCGGCCCGCCCATCGCGCCGAGCCCGACGAAGCCGATCCGCCGTCCGTCCATCGCCCGCTCTCCTGCCGTGCGCCGCGCAGCCATCCTCGCGCCCGGCGGGAACGGCCGCAAGGCGAGCGACGGGGGCGGCTCGACGTGCTACCCTATCGCGACGAGCGGCGCGGGCCGCCGGATCCGGGGAGGAGGAGGAGGATGACCCTGTTCGTGGCGTTGATGAACTGGACGGACCAGGGGATCCGTACCGTGCAGCGTTCGCCCGAGCGCTTCGAGGAGGCGCGGGCGCAGCTGGAGGCGATGGGCGGGCGGATCCTGCATCTCTTCATGACCATGGGGCCGTACGACCTCGTGGTGGTCTACGAGACGCCGGACGATGCGATCGCGGCCCGCTGGACGCTGCAGGTGGCGAGCCGCGGCAATGTCCGCACGCTCACGATGAAGGCCTATCCCGAGGCCGCCTACCGTGAGATCATAGGCTCGCTCGGGTGAGCGTGCCGCCGGCCGAGCCTGCTTGCGCAGCCGCGCGCCCTTCTGTAAAAAATCGGGGCTTACGCGAATCGGTCGGAGGGCCGGGGCGCCGCGATCCCAGGGAAGACGGCGTGCCGGCGGGGTGGGAGGGCGGTTCCGATCGGCGTGCGGATGCGACCAAGACGACAGAATCAACGACGGAGGCAAGGTCGTGAAGTCGAAGGTCGTGCTCGGTTGTGGCGTCGCCATGGCGGCGTTGCTCGCCGGGTCGTCGCTCGCCGAGGCCAATGACGAGCTGTTGCTGCTCCAGCAGAATCCAGCTTACTGGGTCATGCAGGGCGGCAATTACTCGCACCATCGGTACAGTCAGCTCGCGCAGATCAACAAGAACAACGCCAAGGACTTGAAGGTCGCTTGGACGTTCTCGACCGGTGTGCTGCGCGGCCACGAGGGCGGGCCCCTCGTGATCGGCAACGTGATGTACGTCCACACCCCCTTCCCGAACATCGTCTACGCGCTCGACCTCAACGAGCCCGGGAAGGTGATCTGGAAGTACGAGCCGAAGCAGGATCCGAACGTCATCCCGGTGATGTGCTGCGACACGGTCAATCGCGGCGTCGCCTACGGTGACGGTAAGATCTTCCTGCACCAGGCCGACACCACGCTCGTGGCGCTCGATGCGAAGACCGGCAAGGTCCTCTGGCAGAGCAAGAACGGCGACCCGTCCAAGGGTGAGACCGGCACCTCGGCGCCGGTTGTCTACAAGGACAAGGTCTATGTCGGCATCTCGGGCGGCGAGTTCGGTGTCCGCTGCCACCTGACCGCGTACGATACCAAGACCGGCAAGATGGTCTGGCGCGGCTATTCGACCGGGCCGGACAAGGAGGTGTTGATCGAGCCCGGCAAGACCACCGAACTGCTCAAGCCGGTGGCCGCCGATCTGGGTGTGAAGACCTGGGAAGGCGACCAGTGGAAGATCGGCGGCGGGTGCACCTGGGGCTGGATCTCGGTCGACCCGGAGCTCAACCTGATCTACTACGGGTCGGGTAACCCCGGCACCTGGAACCCGGTCCAGCGGCCGGGCGACAACAAGTGGTCGATGACCATCTTCGCGCGTAACGCCGACACGGGCGTGGCGAAGTGGGTCTACCAGATGACGCCGCACGACGAATGGGACTACGACGGCGTCAACGAGATGGTGCTGTTCGAGGGCGAGTTCGGCGGCAAGAAGCGGAAGATGCTCTTCCACGTCGACCGCAACGGCCTCAACTACACCCTCGACCGCGAGACCGGCGAGCTCCTGCGGGCCGACAAGTCGTTCCCGTGGGTGAACTGGGTGAAGGAGGTCAAGGACGGGCGGCCGGTCGTCGATCTCCGCTATTCGACGCGGCACAACGGGGAGGACGTCAACACCAAGGGCATCTGCCCGGCGGCACTCGGCACCAAGGACCAGCAGCCGGTCGCCTACAGCCCGAAGACCGGTCTCATGTACGTGCCGTACAACACGGTGTGCATGGACTACGAGCCGTTCCGCGTCACCTACACCGCCGGTCAGCCCTATGTCGGCGCCACCTTGTCGATGTATCCGGCACCCGGCGGCGACACGCTCGGTGCGATCGGCGCCTGGGACCCGATCAAGGGTGGCCACAAGTGGCTCAACATCGAGCCCTTCTCGGTGTGGTCGGGCGTCCTCGCGACGGCCGGTGACGTCGTCGCCTACGGCACCCTCGAGGGCTACTTCAAGGTGCTCGATGCCGACACGGGTCGCGAGCTCTACCGCTTCAAGACCCCCTCGGGCATCATCGGTAACGTCATGACCTACTTGCACGGTGGCAAGCAGTACATGGCGGTACTGTCCGGCATCGGCGGCTGGGCCGGCATCGGTCTCGCTGCGGGCCTGACCGAGGACACCGCGGGCCTCGGTGCGGTGGGGGCCTACAAGGCGCTCTCCAACTACACCCAGCTCGGCGGTCAGCTCACGGTCTTCAGCCTGAACTGATCCTGCGCGATCCTTCGCGTGAGACCCGGCGTCGGCCCGACGCCGGGTCTTTTCTTTCGCCCCGACCAGGAGACCGTCGCGTGCACCGGATCCTCGCCTTCGTGCTTCTCCTCGCCGCTGCCGTGGGCGGTCGCACGCCCGCCGCCGAGCCGGTCCGCCTCGTGCTGTTCCCGCTCGAGTTCGTGAGCACCAGCATGGAGCCGGTGCGCGAGGACGAACGCGTCCGCCTCCGGCTCGCCGAGGCCGAACTGCGGCGGCGGCTCGAGGCGCGCGGCTACCTCCTCCTCGACCCCGCGCCGGTCGCCGCGCAAATGGCCCCCTACGCGTCGCTCCGCGAATGCAACGGCTGCGAGCTCGAGCTCGCCCGGGCGCTCGGCGCCGAACAAGCGGCCCTCGCCTGGGTCGGCAAGACGAGCAACCTGATCCTCGACATCACGCTCCGGATCGGCGAGGTCGAGACCGGCAAGCTCGTGCGTGCGGGCTCCGTTTCGATCCGCGGCAACACGGACGAAAGCTGGCTTCGCGGTATCCGCTACCTCGTCGACAACGTGGTCTTCGCCGAACGGCGGTCCTGAGCCGGGCTCCGGCTCAGCCGCGGAAGGCTCGGTCGAGGTTGCGGGCCCGCTCGAGGCCGGAAGGCGTCCCGGTGGTCCCGACGAGGATGGCCGCGGCCAGATCGGCGTCGGCGAGTTCGGCCCCGTCGAGGGAAGCCCCGGTGAGATCCGCACCGCCGAGCTGGGCGGCGCGCAGGTTCGCCCCGTCGAGCCGAGCGCCCCGGAGCTTGGTGAATTCGAGGTCGGCTCGGCCCAGATCGGCCCGGGACAGATCGGCCCGCTCGAGGCTGGCGCCGCGCAACGAGGCACGGATCAGCCCCATGCTCTGGTTGCGCATGTCGGCGCCGCCACGGACGTCGACGAGCCTCGCTTCGACGAGCGAGGCGCCGTCGAAATTGGCGACCATCCGCGCGCCTTCGAGGTCGGCGCGGTCGAGCCGGGCGCGCCCGAGCTGGGCCTGGAAGAGGTCGGCACCGCGGAGGTCGGCCTCGGCGAAGTCGGCGCCGATCGCCCAGGCGAGGGCGAGGTTCGCACCGGCGAGGCGGGTGCGCAGGAGGCGCGCACCGTTGAGCCGCGCCCAACGCAGATCGGCGCCGCGCAGGTCGAGTTCGGAGAGGTCGAGCCGGTTGAGGCTCCGGTCGGCCAAGTCGACCGGCCGGCCGGCGGCGGCGGCGATCAGCCGCTCGATCGCCGACCGGTCGAGCTCCGCCTCGACCATCCGCGGCGCGCCCAGGTCGACCTTGTCCATCATGCCCTGGGCGAGCGGTGTCCCGGGGAACAGCCCGAGACCCGCGAGCAACAGGGTGCGGCGACGCGGTGTCCTCAATTGCTGCGACCGCCGGCCGTCGCGAGCCAGGGCGGCGGGTTGACCAGCCGACCACGGGTGTCGAGCAGCGGTACGCCGTAGCTGTCGAGGATCCGGTCGATGTCCTTCTGCTTCTCGCGGATCAAGCGGTTGAGCGTCTCGAGCCATTCGGTCTCGCCGTAGCGCAGCCCCATCGAGATCCGATAATCCATGGGCGTGTTCGTGCCCGGATCGCTGCGCAACGGCACCCATTCGAGCGGAACCGGGCTCCGCTTCGCCCAATAACCGGCGATCGGACCCCAGAGGAGCGCCATGTCGATCCGTCCGGCGACGAGGTCGTCGACCGCCTGCTTGGCCGGATGCTCGACGCGGGTGTCGACGATCAGGTTGTAGGAGGTGATGTTGCCGATGAGCCCGCGCCGTTCGACGAGGACCGCGGGCGGGGTGTTGGCGACGAGGCCGATCCTGGCCACCGCGGCCATCGGCGAATCGAGGCTGTCGTAGGTGCCGCGGTCCGCGGCACGGTAGAGCAGGACGTAGGTCGACCGGTAATAGAACCGCGTGTTCTGGACGAGCTCGTGCGCCGCCGTCACCGCCATGATCACGTCGCAAGCATATGCGCCCAACGTGTTGCGCACGAAACCGAGCGTCTGCGGGTGCCAGGCGTAGGTGACCGGCAGGCCGAGTGCTTCGGCGAAGAGTTCGGCGATCTCGTTCTCGAAGCCCTCGCCCTTGTCGTTCGAGAAGGGGAGATTGTCCGGGTCGGCGCAGACCCTGAAGGAGGCCTGCGAGCGCAGCTCGCCCTTGCTCGGCTCGACCGCCCCGGCGGCGAGCGGGGCGACGAGCACCGAAGCGAGAAGGAGGATCCGCCCGAGCCCCCGAGCGAACCTCCGGCGGCCCGGGATCACGAGGGGCACCGCTCCGGCCGGCCGCGACCGAGCTTCCCGTCGGAGCGGGCCTTGAGATACGAGTAAATGTCCTCGAGGTAGTTCATCACGTCGGCGACCTCGTAGAACGCCGGCATCACGCTCTCCTTGCCGGCGACGAGGGTCTGCCGCCCGCCCGCCACGACCTGGGAGAAGTCGTCGCGCTTCATGACCTTGAGCGAGTCGACCAGGTTCGGGGCATAAGAGCTGCCGAGCCCGTCCGGTCCGTGACAGACGTGGCAAAAAGCGTGGTAGCGGCGATAGCCGTTGTAGGTTCCGCGATCGACGACGTTCGGTGCGCAGATCTGGTAGGGGCGCTCGTAGGCCTCGTCGGCGGCTTGGTCGGCCCGCCCGGGGCCGGCCGTCGCGAGGGCCGCCGCGACGGCCGCAATGGCGAGAATCGGGCGAAAGCCGCCGGTAGGACGCATCACCAACCTCCCTTTGGTGGTCTCGGTCGAGGCCCGCACGATCGGTCGGCGGGGCCGTGCCGGACTATAGGCGGCGGCCGGCGATCGCCAAGCCCCGGCGAGCCGGCATCGCCGCTCAGAAGCACTCGAGGTCGGCCTCGAGCTGGGCGCGGCGGAGCTTGTCGACCATCTCCTGCGCCCAGGGCGAGGTCCGGAACATCGTGACCTGATCACGGCCGGTGGTCTCGCGGCGCATCCGCAGCACCGTCTCGGCCTTGACGTAGTCGTCGTAGGGCAGGCGCGCGGCCAGCCGGTCGATCGAGCAGGCGCAGCGCTGCAGGGCATCCGGGGTCTGGCCGCGGGCGGCCATGCACCCCAGCACGTAATCGGCGAGTGCGGCCGTGGGGTAGTCGGCGGGAGCGGCGAACGCCGGAAGGGCGAGGCCGCCGGCGAGCAGCAAGGAGAAGGCGAGCGATCGCATGGTACGGGTCCCGCAGCTGGCGACGCCGGCGGCTGGCGGCTCGTGCCCCTCAGTCGACGGCGTCCAAGGTCAAGCTCTCTTCGAGGTAGGTGACACCGGCGGTATCGGGAAGACGGATCCGGACCTGCCACAGCCCGCCGGGCACTTCGCGCGCCACGGTGAAGGCGTATTCCTTGTCGCGGAACTGCGGGAACCGCGCGATCGACGGATCGTCCAGGAACGGCCGGAGCCGCACCGTGCGCGCCTCCAACGGCCGACCGCGCCAGAGGATCGCGGTCGATTCGACCTCGACCGGCCGATCGAAAGCGCGGCGGATCTGCTGTTGGAAATAGGCCTGCGCACCGCCCGTGAGGTTGGCCATGGTCAGCGTGTCGCGCTGCAGGAAGGCGAGCAGGAGCGGGTTCTGGTCGATCGTCGGGACCGGGCCGGTCCGGCGACGGTTCGCACCCTCGAACATGTCGAGCCAGGCGAGCTTGCGGCCGTCGGCCAAGACCTCCCGGATCTCGAGCTTGGCCGAGCTCGCATAAGGCCGGTCCATGGCCTTGCCGGCGAGCTCGTAGCGGTAGCGGAACACGGTCGGCCGATCGACCGCCGCCAGGAAGCCGGGCGCGAAGACGACCTCCCGCACGCTCGCCGTCTCCGCCCGGACGGGAGTGGCGACGAGCAGGAGGCCGATCAGCGAGCCGAGGGCGAGCGTCGCACGCACGCTCATCCGGCCGACCCCGCCGGCAACGCCGCCTCGATCCGCTTGACCAGCGCGAACAGCCGCTTCTCGATCGTGTCGGGCTGGGCGCAGACCAAGCTCACCGAGGCGCGCCGGTCCTGGAAGATCTTGAGGTCCCATTGGAGCGTCTCCTCGAGCGCGGCGGCCTCCACCTGGCCGTCGGCTCTCGCGCGGAGCTGCAAGAGCTGCTCGTTGCGCTCGCGGATGGCCTGGGCGAGCTGCCGCTGGCTGCGGCCGAGCCTGTAGAGCCCGGCGATCACCTTCTTCCGCTCGGCGTCGAGCGTTTCGTGGAGTGCCGCGACGAGGAGGGGCAGCCGGCGCGGCCGCTGCTCGGCCGGCATGCTGGCGATGAAGCCGTCGAGTTCGGCGAGCGCCGCATCCAGCGGCCGAGCGGTCGAGGTGAGGCGCGGCAGGAGCGGCGCGATCTGCGGGTCGGCGGCCCAATGCCCCCCGACCGAGGCCGGATCGGGCCCGCTCCACACGTGGGAGAGAACGAGATCGGGATTGTAGGCCTGGGTGCAGGGCCAGTCCGGGTCGGCCTTGGCCGGCTGCGCCGCGGCCGGCTGCGCCAACGCGCCGATCACGAGCGTGGTCGCGAAGATCCACCGCACCATCCGATGCTCCATCTCGTGGCCCCTCGCCGCCACTCGGCGCCGCCTCTTAGGTCGGGCGTGGCCCGAACGCAATGCCGCGCCGGCCGCCGCTCAGCCGCCGAGCACGCGATGTTCGGCGACCGGCAGATCGCGGCGCACCTTGGCGAGCCGGGCGAGGTCGATCCGCGCCGTGGCGAAGCCCGGCCCGTCGCTCACCCTGGCGACGACCGAGCCCCAGGGGTCGACGATCAGCGAATGGCCGTAGCACCAGCGTTCCTCCCGCCCGGCCGGGTGCGGGCCCCACTGGGCGGCGGCCGCCACCCAGCACTGGGTCTCGATCGCGCGGGCGCGCAGCAGCACTTCCCAATGGTCCTTGCCGGTCGCCAAGGTGAAAGCCGCCGGTACCGCGAGGAGCTGCGCGCCGAGCGCCGCGAGCGCCCGGTAGAGCTCGCCGAACCGCAGATCGTAGCAGATCGAACAGCCGACCCGCACGTCCTCGGCCGTGTAGGTCACGACCTCGCGGCCGCCGCCGAAGGTCGCCGACTCGCGGTATTCGCGACCGTCCGGGGCGGTGATGTCGAAAAGGTGGATCTTCCGGTAGCGGGCGAGCTCGCGACCCTCGCGGTCGAACACGACCGTCGTGTTGTAGAGCCGGTCGACCGCCGGATCGCGCTCGAGCAGGCTGCCGCCGTGGATCAGGATCCGATGGCCGCGGGCGAGATCGCGCAACAAGCGCCAGGCCGGGCCCTCCTCCCCGAGTGGCTCGGCGGCGGCGCGCTTGGCCGCGGCATCGCCCCCCATGAGCGGCCACACCTCGGGCAGGACCACGAGATCGGGGCGGTCCTCGCGCACCGCGGCACCCACGAGCGCCTCGGCCGCGGCGAGATTGGCGGCCTTGTCGTCGCGCGAGTTCATCTGGATCACGGTCACGCGCATCGACGCCTCCGGTGCACCCGACAGGGCGATCTTACCGCGCGGCCACTCGCCTTGACAGCAGGCGGGCGGAAGTGACCTTCTCCGCCGGCCCCGTCCCGGGGGCTTCGCGCCGAGGCCGTCCCATGCACCGTTACCGCACCCACCGCTGCGGCGAGCCGCGTCCCGAGCTGGTCGGCTCGACCTTGCGTCTGGCCGGCTGGATCCACAGGAAGCGCGACCACGGTGGGCTGTTGTTCTTGGATCTGCGGGACCATACCGGCATCGTCCAGATCGTCGTCCATCCGGACCGGCCGTTCTTCGCCGAGGCCGAGCGGCTCAGGCTCGAGAGCGTGGTGTCGATCACCGGCCGGCTCGTGGCACGAACCCCCGAGACGGTGAACCCGAACCTCGCCACGGGCGAGGTCGAACTCGTGGCCGACGCGCTCGAGCTCCTCTCGGCGGCCGAGCCCTTGCCGCTTCAGGTCAACACCGATCGCGAGCAGCCGGAAGAGACCCGACTGCGCTACCGTTTCCTCGACCTGCGCCGGGAGGTCATGCAGCGGAACGTCCGGCTGCGCTCGGCGGTGATCCGGACGATCCGCGAGCTCATGCACGGCCAGGGCTTCACCGAGTTCCAGACCCCGATCCTGACCGCCTCGAGCCCCGAAGGTGCGCGCGACTTCCTGGTCCCCTCGCGGCTCCATCCCGGCAAGTTCTACGCCCTGCCGCAGGCTCCGCAGCAATACAAGCAGCTCTACATGATCAGCGGCTTCGACCGCTATTTCCAGATCGCGCCCTGCTTCCGCGACGAGGACGCGCGCGCCGACCGGAGCCCCGGCGAGTTCTACCAGCTCGACGTCGAGATGGCCTTCGTCACCCAGGAGGACGTGTTCGCGGCGATCGAGCCCGTGATGTACGGCGTCTTCGAGCGCCACAAGCCCGAAGGCTGGCGGGTGAGCCCGCCGCCCTTCCCGCGGTTCGGCTACGCCGAAGCGCTCTTGCGCTTCGGCACCGACAAGCCCGACCTCAGGAACCCGATCGAGATCCGCGACGCCACCGAGATTTTCCGCGGCTCGGACTTCAAGCTGTTCGCCGGGGCGATCGAGCAGGGTGCCGTGGTCCGGGCGATCCCGGCACCGCGGGCGGTCGGCAGGCCGCGGAGCTTCTTCGACGGCATGGTCGCCTTCGCCCAGGGGCACGGCGCCCCGGGCCTGGGCTGGATCGCCCTCGAGGAGGGCCAGGTGCGCGGCCCGCTCGCCAAGTTCCTCGGGCCCGAGCGGCTCGCGAGCTTGCGCGCGACCGCCGGCCTCGCCACGGGCGACGCGGTGTTCTTCGTCTGCGACAGGCCGGCAGCGGCGGCCAAGCTCGCCGGGGCGGTACGGATCGAGCTCGGCAAGCAGCTCGATCTCCTGGAGAAGCAGACCTACCGGTTCTGCTGGATCGTCGACTTCCCGATGTTCGAGTGGGACGAGGAGGAAAAGAAGGTCACCTTCTCGCACAACCCCTTCTCGATGCCGCAGGGCGGCCTCGAGGCGCTCGAGAGCAAGGATCCCCTCGAAATCCTCGCCTACCAATACGACATCGTGTGCAACGGCGTCGAGCTGAGTTCGGGGGCGATCCGCAACCATCGCCCCGACATCATGGAAAAAGCTTTCGCGATCGCGGGCTACGGCCGCGACGTGCTCGAGGCTCGCTTCGGCGGGATGCTCCGCGCGCTGCGCTACGGGGCGCCGCCGCACGGCGGCATCGCCCCGGGAATCGATCGGATCGTCATGCTCCTGGCCGAAACCCCGAATTTGCGCGAGGTCACGGCCTTCCCGCTCTCGCAGCGGGCGGAGGAGCTCCTCTTGGGTGCGCCGGCGCCGGTGACCGAGAAACAGCTCCAGGAGCTCCACATCCTCCTCGACCACGTCGCCCGCGCCGCGCTCGAGGAGGAGGCGGCGCGGCGGGAGGGGCGGGAGAGGCCCGCCGGCTGAGCCGGCCTGCGCGGCGCCGCGGACCCGGCCGCGCCGGCGGCTCGATGGTCGCGCCGAAGCGCAGTGCATCCGAGGCGATCGGATCGAGCCGCACCGGCCCCTCGGCGCGCCCAAATGGGGCGAGCCGATCCGGCCGCCCGGGGGCGCGAGCTGCATCCGTCCTGGTCCTCCCTCCCGCGGCGAACCACCACGGGGAGCCCCGGAGCCGCGCTGCGCAGTCCCTGGACGGGCGGGCCGGCGCCGATCCGTTCTCGACCGTCCCGCCCGCCTTCTCGATCGCCCGATCAGTCTTCTCGAGGTTCTCGCCGGTGTCCTTCTCGAGCCCCCGCCAGGTGTCGCCGCAGCCGGCCAGGAGGGCGGTCGGGCGGAGTGTCGAGCCGTGCAGCGGCCGCCGGGTGGACGAGGGGGCGACGCGTTTTCGGACATGCCTTCCTCCGAGGCTCGCGGGCTCCCTCGTGTGCCGGACCGATCCCCGCACGGCACCCGGCCATCAGGAACGGCCGCCGGGCCACGACCTCGAAGCTGCCAGCCGGGGGACCCGACGGAGCCCGCCGAACGGAGGGAGGCCGGGGCGAGACCTTGCCGCCCGCAAGCCATGGGCCGGCCG
Source organism: Geminicoccaceae bacterium (assembly GCA_023512415.1). Classification (GTDB taxonomy): domain Bacteria; phylum Pseudomonadota; class Alphaproteobacteria; order Geminicoccales; family Geminicoccaceae; genus JANXAZ01. Next base: position 11,966 of record JAILZQ010000046.1, read on the forward strand.
CGAGCCGGACGAAGAGCTCCGCGGCGACCGCTCAACCCGCCTCGCGGCAGTAGAATCGGAGCGGCTCGCGCGAGGGGAGCTCGTCGTTGCGCCGCTCGGCGAGCCGCCGGCACTGGCGACGGGCCTCGATCTCGCTCTCGGCACAAACCTCCGCCTCGCGGCGCGGCTGCCCCGACTGCGTGTTCTTGAGCTCCAGCACGTAGCAGGCGGCATGGGCGGGTCCGCTCGTTGCCGAGAGGACCAGCACGGTGAGGATCGCGAAGACGCTGCGCATGGTCGGACCTTCCGCTTCGTGAGCTAGTCGAGCAGGGCGAACCCGTTGCGGGGCACCACCTTGAGTGCCGTCGGGTAGGGTACCGCGCTGGTGTGCGGGGCGAAATTGATGCGGATCTCGCCGCTGCCGTCGAAGGTGAACCCGTCGACGATCATCGTCGTCCACTTCGCGTTGTTCGCCGGCGTGCCTTGGTTGATCCAGCTGACCCGGCCACGCAGGAGATAGGCGACCCCCTCGAGCTCGAGCCGCGAGCGATCGAAGACGTGAACCATATCGCTGCGAACCGAGAACAGCACGATGCCGGCATAGGGACCGCTGCGGCGGCCGGAGAGCTGCACGGTCGCGCGGGTGAAGTCGAGTTCGGCCGCCGAATCCGAAAGGAAGATCACCACGTCCTGGCCGCGCAAGGCGGCGTTGTCGACGACGAGCGGCCCGCCTTTGACGTGGTACTCCCCGGCTCGGAGGTCGACCGTGGCCCCGCCCTTGATCTCGAGCCCGCCGCAATAGGTGCCCGGCGCGAGGGTGGTGCTGCCGCCGTTGATCCTCAGACGGTTCGCCGTGCAACCGCCGGAGGGCGGCAGGCTCAGGTGCGCGAGGGGGTCGGGGATCAGGTAGGGCGCGTACTCGAGTGGCGGGGTCAGGTTCTGCAGATAGTGGTGGCCGTAGCCGATCGCCTGGATCGACTTGGCGACCACGAAGGCCTTCGGATCCTTGGGATCGACGACGTCGTCGGGATGGTTGGAGTTGGCGTAGATGTGACAGTCCGGTGCGGTGATCCGGACCGGGCCGACGAGGTAGAAGGTGTGCTTGCGGGTCGGGTGCATCGCCATCAAGCAGGCCGGCTCCTTGGCCGGTCCGGCGGTGGCCTTGCCCGCGAGGTCGAAGAAGTCGGTACCCAGCGCGGCGGCCAGGAAGGTCGGCAGAGGGTTGCCGTTAGCCGTGGCTCGCCGCAAGGTCACGCGGACCGCGTTCGGCGAGCCGCCACCCGGGGTGAACGTTCGGCTGCTCGGATCCCAGGTGCCGACGAGGAAATCGGCGTCCCGCAGCACCTGACCGTGCTTGGCGGGCGGTAGGTTCTGGGCCGCGATCGCACGGGCTTCGGCGACCGCCGCCGCGGCGTCCGGGAGCCGCATCGAGGCGGCGAGGGCTGCGGCGTCGGCGGCATTTTGGAGCTCCGTGCGGACCATGTAGGCGTGGCCCGCATCGACGGCGAGGGCGGCGCCGGCCCGGCGCCGGCTCGGTTGCGCGCTCCTCGCGGGTCCTCGACATGCTCGCGCCCCCGGTGCCGGTGCGAGCCGGTGGGTCGACCGGCTTCGCCTTCGGCCGGGGATCTAGCCGGGTACCGGTTAAGAAAAGGTTTCCCGTCCGGCGCCCGCCCCGGACGCTTGACTCGGCCCGGGGGAGGAGCAGGTTGGCGGGAAGGCCCGCGGCGGGAGGCGCTCGCGGCGCGAGCTTTCGGGGAGGGATCCGGATGCGAACCGTGCTGTCGGGCGGGGCGGTGCTCCTGGCGCTGGTCGTCGGCGGAGGGGGCGAGGCGCTCGCCAAGAACACGCTGCGCTGGTCGAGCCAAGGCGATGCTTTGACGATGGACCCGCACGCGCAGAACGAGGGTCCGACCAACACCATGGGCCAGCAGATCTACGAGCCCTTGATCAACCGCGACCCGAAGCTCGCCCTCGTGCCCTCGCTCGCCACCGAATGGAAGGCGATCGAGCCCACGGTCTGGGAGTTCAAGCTCCGCCAAGGAGTCCGCTTCCACGACGGCGCGAGCTTCGACGCCGAGGACGTGGTCTTCTCGATCGAGCGGGCGCGCTCGGAGACCTCGGACTTCAAGGGCTATTTGACCTCGGTGACCGAGGTCTTCGCCACCGACGCCGGTGCCGTGCGGATCGTCACGGGCAAGGGACCGAACCCGATTCTCCCGAACCAGCTCACCGAAGTCCACATCGTGGACAAGGGCTGGGCGGAGAAGCACGGGGTCAGCAAGCCGCAGAACTTCAAGGGCGGCGAAGAGACCTTCGCGGTCCGCAACGCCAACGGCACGGGACCCTTCAAGCTCGTCCGCCGCGAGCCCGATGTGCGGACCGTGCTCGAGAAGAACCCGAATTGGTGGGGCCTCGCCCACGAACCGCACGATGTCGACGAGGTCGTCTACACGCCGGTGAAGAACGACGCCACCCGGGTGGCCGCACTGCTTTCGGGCGAGCTCGACTTCGTTCTCGACCCGCCGTTGCAGGACATCGAGCGGCTTTCGAAGACGCCCGGGCTCAAGATCATGCAGACGCCGCAGATCCGGACCATCTTCCTCGGCATGGACCAAGCGCGCCCGGAGCTGCGAGCGTCCAACGTCAAGGGCAAGAACCCGTTCGCCGACAAGCGGGTGCGCGAAGCGATCCACCGTGCGATCGACATCGAGGCGATCAAGACCAAGGTGATGCGTGGCCTCGCGGCACCCGCCGGCATCGTCACCGCGCCCGGCGTGCACGGCTACACCGCCGAACTCGACCAGCGGCTGCCGTTCGACCCGGCCAAGGCCAAGGCGCTCTTGGCCGAGGCCGGCTATCCGGACGGTTTCGAGGTCACGCTCTCCTGCCCGAACGACCGCTACATCAACGACGAAGCGATCTGCCAGGCGATCACCGGCATGCTCGGCCGGGTCGGGATCAAGATCGCTCTCCGCTCGCAGACCAAGACGATCCATTTCAAGGAGTTGCAGAACAAGGAGCAGGATTTCTACATGCTGGGCTGGGGCGTGCCGACGCTCGACAGCCACTACGTGTTCAACTTCCTCTACAAGACCGGCGGCGGCTGGAACCACACCGGCTACAGCAACCCCCGGGTCGACGAGCTCACCGCCGCCATGGAGCGGACGATCGACCTCGCGCAACGCGACCGGCTGATCGCCGAGGCCTGGAAAATCGTGAAGGAGGACATGGTCTACGTGCCGCTCCACCACCAGGTCATCACCTGGGCCCTGCGCGACACGATCGAGATGCCGATCGAGCCCAACGACAGCCCGCAATTCGCTTGGGCCCGGTTCAAGCGCTGAGCCCGCGGGATCGGGAGGAGGAGGAGTAGTGGGTTGCGGGCGACCCGGGTCGTAGCCGGCCTTCTCCTCCCGGCCCTCCTCCTGAGCTCGGCTCCGGCCGAGGCGCGGGTGGCGAAGGAGCCTTGGCCCATCGTCCTGGAGGGTGGCCCGCCGCCGCACCCCGCGGCGCATTGGGGCCGGCTCGAGAACGGCCTCCGTTGGGTGGTCCTGCCCGTTGCGAAGCCGGAAGGGGCGGCGAGCCTGCGCCTTCTGGTCGAGGTCGGCTCGCGCCACGAGCGGGAGGACGAGCGCGGCATCGCGCATCTGCTCGAGCACATGGCCTTCCGCGGCTCCGCGGGCTTGGCACCGGGCGAGCTCGCCGCCTCGCTCGCCCGGTTCGGCGCGGCGATGGGCCCGGACACCAACGCCCGCACGGGCTTCGATGCGACCGTCTACCAGCTCGAGCTGCCGCGTGCCGCGCCCGATGCGCTGGAGCACGGGCTTTTCGTCCTGCGCGAGATCGCCGATCGGCTCACCATCCCCGCCGAGCTCCTCGAGATCGAACGTGGCGTGGTGCTGGCCGAGGCGCGCCAGCGCGACGGCCCGGGCCAGCGGGCGTTCGCGGAATCGCTCGCCTTCCTCTTGCCCGAGAGCGGCCTCGCCGAGCGGCTGCCGATCGGCGATCCCGAGGTCGTGGCCCGGGCCGACCGGCCGCTCGTCGAGGGTTTCTATCGGCGCTGGTACCGGCCCGAGCGGATGGTCGTGGCGGTGGCCGGGTCCGTCGAGCCGGGCGAGGTCGGCGAGCGGATCGCGCGGCTGTTCGCCGACCTCGAGGCGGGCGGCCCGGCACCGCAGGAACCCGTTCCGCCGCCGCTCGCCGAGCGCGGCCTCGAGCTCGCGCTCCGGATCGAGCCGGGCCTGCCGGCGGCCGTCTCGGTCGCCTTCCGCCACCCGCCCGAGCTTCGACCGGACGGGCTGGAGGTCCGCCGCGACGGCCTGATCGACGGTGTGGCGCTGCGCGCGCTGGGCGAGCGGCTCTCGCGGCTCGCGGCCGGGACCGACCCCGAGCTCACGAGCCCGCGGGTCGGGATCGACGAATGGGATCCGGTGGCCCGCCTGGTCCGGCTGCGCGCCGGGATCGAACCCGAACGGGCCGAGGCGGCGCTGCGGACCCTCGGCCGCGAAGTGGCGCGGCTTTCGGCCCACGGGGTGTCGGCCGGCGAAGTCGAGGAGGCGCTCGCGATGCGCCGTTCCGCGCTCGAGGACCGGCTGCGGACCGCGCCCACGCGCCTTTCGCGCAGCCGGGTCGAGGTGCTCGTCGCGGCCGCTCGCGACCGCCGGGCGTTCCTCGACGAAGCCGGCGCGCTCACGCTCTTCGAGCGCCTCGCTCCCGCGATCGACGCGCCGACCGTCTCCGACAGGGCCCGTGCGCTCGTCGCGGGCGAACCCCTGATCGAAGTCACGCTGCCGGCCGAGCCCGCGGACGGTCTCGAGGCGGCCCGCGAGCGGCTCCTCGCCGCTTGGCGCGCCGGTCGCGCCGAGCCGGTCGAGCCGCCGCGCTTCGCGCCGGCGCCGCAGCTCGCCTACGGTCCCGATCCCGAGCCCGCCCCGCCGGTCGCGCGCGAGCACGTTCCCGATCTCGACCTCTACGCCGTGCAGTTCGCCAACGGCGTGCGGCTCGACGTCAAGCCGACCGAGTTCGAGGCCGACACGGTCCGCCTCACGGTCCGCTTCGGCCGTGGCCGGCTGGGCCTACCGCCCGACCGCCCCGGCCTCGATCTCCTGGCCCGCCACGCGCTCTTGGCCGGCGGCCTCGGCCGCCATCCGGCGGAGGAGTTGGATCGGATCCTGGCCGGCCGGCGCCTCACGCTCGGCTTCACCCTGGCCGAGGCGGCGAGCCTGTTGACCGTCGAGGCGGGGGCCGACGAGCTCGAGACCGCGCTCGTGCTCGCGCGGGCCTGGCTCGAGGATCCGGGCTTGCGGGCCGAGGGGCTCGTGCCCTGGCGGCGGGCGCTCGAGACCACCTGGCGTCGCCTCGCGAGCGTCGCGCGGGCCACGCTCGAGGGTCCGGTCGAGCGGCTCCTCCACCGGGGCGACCCGCGCTTCGGCTTGCCCGCGCGCGAGCTGGCCGAGGCCCGCACGCTCGACGAGCTGGCCGAGTGGTGGCGTGGCGAAACGGCGAGCGGCCCGTTGGACGTGGCGATCGTCGGCGCGGTCGAGCCGGAGCGGGCGATCGAGGCGGTGGCCCGCACGCTCGGTCGGCTCCCGCCGAGGGTCGAGGCCGAAACGCCGCCACCCCCTCCGCCCTGGCCCGCGGGCGCCGAGACGGTCGTGGTCGAGCACGGCGGGCCGAGCGGTCAGGCGATTCTCCTCGTCCACCTGGCGACCGACGACGCCCGCGACCAGCGCCGGGCGGAAGGCCTCGCCCTCCTCGCCGACGTCCTGCGCGAGCGGTTGCGCGCGCGGATCCGCGAAACGCTCGGGGCGAGCTACGCGCCGCAGGTCTCGAGCTTCGGCTCCTTCCTGATCCCGGGACGTGGGGCGGTCCGGGTCGTGGTGGACCTCCCGGCCGACCGGGCCCGCGCGCTCGCCCGGCTCGTCGAAGCGGAGATCGACCGTCTGGCTGCCGAGGGGCCGCGCGCGGAGGAGCTCGCGCAGGTCCTGCCACCGCGGCGGGTCCGGGCGGAGCGGGCGCTCCGCAGCAACGGCTTCTGGCTCGAGCGGGTGCTGACCGGTCGCCACCGGGCACCCGAGCGGCTCGAGCATGCCCGCACGCTCTCGGCCGACATCGCGAGCCTCGATGCTGCGAGCCTCGCGGCCCTCGCCCGGACCTACCTCGTGCCGGAACGGCGCCTCACCGTCCTGGTCCTACCCGAAGGGCAGGGGTGAGGGAGCGGCTCGACCGTCCTGCACGAAGGGCCCTTGCCCGCTCGCCCGCAGGAGCTTAGGCGGCGCGCCATGGCCGGCGCTCCGACCGACGAGCAGGATACCGTCACCGTCGACCTCCTGGTCGCCGGCTCGGGAGCCGGTGGGATGGCGGCCGCGCTCACCGCCCGCCTCGCCGGGCTCGACGTGCTCGTCGTCGAGAAAGAGCCGCTCGTCGGCGGCACGACCGCACGCTCGGGTGGCTGGCTCTGGATCCCCTGCTCGCCGCACGCCCGGCGGGCCGGCATCGCCGACTCGAAGGAGGCGGCGCGGCGCTACCTGCAGCACGAGGCGGGCAACCATTTCGACGCCGCCCGGGTCGAGGCCTTCCTCGAAGCCGGGCCGCGCATGGTCGAGCTCTTCGAGAGCCGCACACGCCTGCGCTTCGTGCTCGGCCCGCAATTCTCCGACTACCACCCGAACGCTCCGGGCGCCTTGCCGGGCGGCCGGTCGATCTGCGCCGAGCCCTTCGACGGCCGGCTCTTGGGCGCCGACCTGCGGCTGCTGCGCCCGCCCCTGCCCGAACTCACGCTCTTCGGGATGATGATCGGCTCGGGCAAAGAGCTCACCCATTTTTTCAACGTCACGCGCTCGCCCGGCTCGGCCGCCTACGTGGCCCGCCTGCTCGCCCGCTACGGCCGCGACCGGCTCGTGCACGGCCGGCCGATGCGCCTCACCAACGGCAACGCGCTCGCCGCTCGGCTGCTCGCGAGCGCCCTCGACCTCGGCATACCGATCTGGCGCGAGGCGCCGCTCGTCGAGCTGCGCCGCCGCGAGGGACGGGTGGTGGGCGGCTTGGTCGTGCGCCAGGGGCGACCGGTGCGGGTCGAGGCGCGCGCCGGCGTCCTGCTCGCCACGGGCGGCTTTCCCCAAGATCGGGAGCGGCGGGCCCGGCTCTTCCCGCACGCCGCCGACGGGGGCGCGCACTGGTCGCCGGCGCCGCCGGGCAACACCGGTGACGGCATCCGGCTCGCCGCCGCGCTCGGCGCGGCCACCGCCGACGAGCTCCCGGCCGCGGCGGCCTGGGTCCCGGTGAGCCTCGTGCCACGGCGCGACGGCACGACCGGCGTCTTCCCGCACTTCGTCGACCGCGCGAAGCCCGGCGTGATCGCGGTGACCGATCGGGGTAGCCGGTTCTGCAACGAGGCCGACAGCTACCACGATTTCTGCAAGGCGATGCTCGAGGCCTGCCGGGGCCTGCCCGGCGAGCCGCACGCCTGGCTCCTGGCGGATCACCGGGCGATCCGCCGCTACGGCCTCGGCTGGGCCAAGCCCTTCCCGATGCCGCTCGGCCCCGCGCTGCGCTCCGGCTATCTGCGGCGCGGCGCCACGCTCGGCGAGCTCGCACGGACGATCGGCCTCGATCCCGCACGGCTCGAGGCCACGGTCACGCGCTACAACGAAGGGGCGCGGCGCGGCGAGGACCCCGCCTTCGGCCGCGGGTCGACCGCGTACAACCGCTACCTCGGCGATCCGGCGGTGCGGCCGAACCCGTGTGTGGGGCCGCTCGAGAAGCCGCCCTTCTACGCCGTGCGCGTGGTGATCGGCGATCTCGGCACCTTCGCCGGGCTCGTGACCGATGCCGCCGCCCGGGTGCTCGACCGCGAGGGCCGGCCGATCCCGGGCTTGTGGGCCTGCGGCAACGACATGGCGAGCATCATGGGCGGCAACTATCCGGGTGGTGGGATCACCCTCGGGCCCGCCATGACCTTCGGCTATCTCGCCGCCCTCGACGTCGCGCGGCGGCTCGGCCGGGCCGCACCGCTCGCCGCTTGAGGCCGGCCGGCTGCGGCCTACATGCGAGGGGTGGCCGGAGCGAGGAGACGCCCATGGCTGTGCCCCCGATCGACGAGCGGACCCGGATCGAGCTCGAGGCCGCCGCCTTCCGCACGCTCGTCGAGCATCTGCGCAAGCGTAGCGACGTGCAGAACATCGACCTCATGAACCTCGCGGGCTTCTGCCGGAACTGCCTCGCCAAGTGGTACGCCGCGGCGGCGCAGGAGAAGGGACTGCCGATCGACTACGAGACCGCGCGCGAGATCGTCTACGGGATGCCCTACGAGGAGTGGAAGGCCCGGCACCAGACCGAGGCGAGCCCCGAGAAGCAGAAGCTGTTCGAGAAGGCCTACGAGGCCACCCACGGCCACCCGCCGGGCGCCCATTGAGCCGCGAGGGGCTCAGCCCATCGGCGGGCCGGTGATCGCGAAGCCGAAGGGCGCGAGCTCGCGGTTCAGGCGATCCCGATCGGCCGGGCCCTCGGCCAGGAGCTGCGCCAGGCGGCGGAAGAACGCGGCCAGATCGTTGCCGGGGGTGAGCAGGAAAAGGACACGGCCGTCCGCGCGCCCGCGATTGACGAAGGCGTGCGGCCGGCCGGGCGGGATCACCGCCACCGTGCCCGCGGGTGCCGGCATCGGCGCGCCGTCGATCTCGAGCTCGAAGGTTCCTTCGAGGATCCGCAAGACCTCGGTCTGAGCCGTGTGGAGGTGGCGCGGCGGGCCTTTGCCGGGCGGACAGAGCTGTTCGACGAGGCAGAGCTGGCCGCCCGTGGCGGCCGCGGGCACGCGCAGCCGCTGCTCGATCCCGAGCCCCGGGAGGACGAACCGCTCGTCGATCTCGGATGCGGCCACGAAGGCCGGGAAAACCGGGATCTCGGCCACGGTCGATCTCCCCGCCGCTCAGATCTCGCCTTCGATCGCCCGGCCGAGCTCTTCCGTCGAGGCTTTCCCGCCCATGTCGGGGGTGAGGACCCGGCCCGATGCGAGCACCCGCTCGATCGCCGAGACGATCGCCGCGGCCGCGTCCGGGTAGCCCAGATGCTCGAGCATCATCGCTCCCGACCAGATCTGGCCGATCGGGTTGGCGATCTTCTTGCCGGCGATGTCCGGGGCGCTGCCGTGGACCGGCTCGAACATCGAGGGGTATTCGCGCTCGGGGTTGATGTTGCCGGAAGGCGCGATGCCGATCGTCCCGGTCACCGCCGGGCCCAGATCCGAAAGGATGTCGCCGAACAGGTTCGAGCCCACGACCAGGTCGAACCGCTCGGGGAAGCGCACGAAGTGCGCGCAGAGGATGTCGATGTGGTACTGCGCCGTCCGCACTTCGGGGTAGAGCGCGGCGATCGCCCGGAAGCGCTCGTCCCAGAAGGGCATCGTGTGGATGATGCCGTTCGACTTGGTGGCCGAGGTGAGATGCCGGCGCGGCCGTGACTTGGCGAGCTCGAAGGCGAAGCGCAGGATGCGGTCGACGCCGCGGCGGGTGAAGACGCTCTCCTGCACCGCCATCTCGGCCGCGCTGCCCTGGTAGAGCCGGCCGCCGATCTCGGAATATTCGCCCTCGCAGTTCTCCCGCACGATCACGAAGTCGATGTCGCCCGGCTTCTTGTTCGCGAGCGGCGAGGGCACGCCCGCGAAGAGCCGCACGGGCCGGAGGTTGACGTATTGCTCGAATCGCCGGCGGATCGGGATCAACAGGCCCCACAAGGAGACGTGGTCGGGCACCGTGGGCCAGCCGACCGCGCCCAAGAAGATCGCATCGAAGTCGGCGAGCCGGCCGATGCCGTCCTCGGGCATCATCCGCCCGTGCTTCTCGTAATAGCCGCAGCCCCAGTCGAATTCCGTGCAATCGAGCGTCACGCCGAAGCGGCGCGCGGCTTTCTCGAGGCAGCGCAGCCCCTCCGGGACCACCTCCTTGCCGATCCCGTCACCCGGGATGACCGCGATGCGATGATGGGGCATGACCCGCCGCCTCCGCTTGCCGATAGTACCACGGCCGCGCGACGCTGGCAGAGCCGTCTCGCGCTTGTCAAAGGAGCCGCTCGCAGGTGCTCCGTGCACTCGGTTGGCAGATCGTCCTCGGCCATCGTGCGGCCCGCCGCATCTGGTTCGCCGGGGTCGCGATCGGCGTGGTGCGCTGGCTCGAGATGCTGGCTTTCGCGCTCTCAGCGCTGCAAGCGACCGGCTCGCCCCTGGCAGTGGCCGCGACGTCGCTCGCCCGGCTCTTGCCGCTCCTCTTGTTGGGTGTCCCGCTCACCGGGCTCCTCGAGTCGCGCGACCGGCGGGGGGTGGTGCTCGTGGGCGTGCTCGCCATGCTCGCGACTTCGCTCGCCATGCTCGCCGCCACCGTCACGGGCCTTCTGAACCTTCCCCTCCTCCTCCTCGCCGCTTTCGCCAACGGCATCTTCTGGACGATCGAGCAACCGGTGCGCCGCACGCTCCTCGGCGAAACGGTGGGGCTCGCCCATGTGGGTGCGAGCATGGGCCTCGAGACCGCCTCGGCCCAGGCGACCCGGCTCTTGGGCACGGTCGCGGGCGGCGCGGTGGTCGGCTTCCTCGGCCTCGACGGCGTGTTCCTCGCCGCGGCGATCCTCTACGCCACAGC
>JAILZQ010000001.1 GCA_023512415.1 Geminicoccaceae bacterium
TCTGCCGGTCTGGGCCGGGATCCTGGCGTAGAGCGCGGTCAGCGCCGCGGCGACGGCACCGAGCGCGAACACGCCGCGGGGACTGTTGCGCCCGCGGTTGGTGAGACACCTGTGATGAGCCTACGCGGCGAGTGCCGTGGTTGAAAGCTGTTGCTGGCGGACGGCGCTGGGCGGCCTGAAGCCGTGCCGCTCGATGAGCCAGGTGGTGTTGTAGGTCTCGCGGAACTCGAGGAGTGCCACGCGCAGGTCCTCGACGCTTTCGAAGGTGCGCACCCAGAGGAGGTTCTCCTTCAGGGTGCGGATGAAGCGTTCAGCGCAGCCGTTGCCCTCCGGCGCGCGGACGAAGGCGGGGGAGCTCGTGATCCCCAGGAAGCGCAGTTCTTTCTGGAAGTCGTCGGCCATGTACTGGCTGCCATGGTCGTGGCGCAGGGCGAGGCCGCGGGCGATGTCCTTGGCGAAGGCGCCGAAGTGACGGCGCACGCCCTGGCGCAGCGGCTCGAGGGCCTCGAAGCGGGTGGCCCGCAGCGCGGCGTGGATACCGACGCATTCGGCGGAGTGGTGGTCGATGGCGACGAATACGGCGACCTCCCCCTGGCCAGTGATGGTGGTGGTGAGGTCGGTGCCCCACATCACGTCGACGGTGTCGGGGATGATGGTGCCATCATGGGCTCGCGGCCCCCGGGGCGAGCCGATCCGCGACGGCGCCAGCAGGGCGTTCTCCCGCATCAGGCGCAGCACCCGGCGCTTTGAGGTACGGATGCCGGCGATGCGCAGCCGCGCCCAGACTTTCCGATGCCCCTCGCCATGGAAGGGGCTGTCGTGGAGGGCCCGGCGGATCGCCTCCACCAGGTCGGGATCGGAAATCGGCCCAGCCGGACCTGGGCGACGCGGCGGCGTGGACGGGGCTGCCGTGCGGTGCCGGTAGACGGTGGCGCGGGCCACGCGCCAGACCCGACAGACGGTGGCGACGCCGTAGGGCTTGCCGCTGCTCGGCGAGGCCGTGCGGCTCATGGCCTCGACCTCCGGCGGGCCAAAGGGCGGCCGGCCTCCAGGGCGGCGATCTTGGCCTCGAGGAGTTCACGCTCGAGCAACATCTCGCCGAGCCGGGCCTTGAGGCGCTCGCTCTCCAGTTCCTCGCCCTCGGCAGGGCGGGAGGCGAGGCTGGCCTCGCCGGCGGCGAGGAAGGCGTCGCGCCAGCCACTCAGTGTCGCCGCCGTGACGCCAAGCGAGCGCGAGACCGTCTCCAGGTCCTCCCCGCGCAGCAGCCGCAGGACGGCGTCCCGCTTGCGCTGCCGCGACATCCGCCCGCCGCGGCCGGGCGCCGCTACGCCAGCCTCCTGCGCGCGCTCCGCGGCGCCCAGCCGCTCTGTCCCGTCCTTCGTCATGCCATACCCCTCCCGCGGATACCGTCCGCTTGCGGGGTGTCTCAATCAACCGTGGGGCGGGGGACGCTCAACCATCTCCGCGCCTTCCCGGGCGCCTCGCTCAAGATCGACCGCTCCTTCATCCAAGGCATCGAGGAAAGCGGCAGCGATGCGGCGATCGTCCGCTCGCTGATCGCGATGGCCCACAGTCTCAATCTCGAGGTCATCGCCGAAGGGGTCGAGAGCCCCGCCCAGCTGCGGATGCTGGCCGAATACGGCTGCGATTACGTCCAAGGGTTCCTGCTCGGCGAGCCGGCGCCGGCCGAGGAGGTCACCCGCCGGTTCCTCGATCGTCCGCCCTCCCGACTGGTCGGTCAGGGGCTCGGCCGAGCCGGCGCCCGGCACGGTCTCGACCACGCCCGCCGACTGCTCGCGCCCGGCTCCTGAACCCGCTTTTCCGACCGGCCACGGTTGCGACGATCGGCGATCCACCCCCCTTGATTTCATAATTTTCTTATATTAGCTGTCACGCAGCTACACCCTCGGGTTCGTAGGGGAGATCGTCGATGCCCGCGCTCACCGACCGCGCCTGGTCGCCTTACCTGGCCGGTGCGCTCTTGGGACTCCTGCAGATCCCCGCCTTCCTCCTGATCGGCACGGCCCTCGGGGCCTCGTCCTCCTTCGTCACCGTCTCGGCCACGCTCGCCGCATGGGTCGATCCGGCCATCCAGCAGATCGACTACGCCGCCAAGCACCTGTCGGGGGCCAAGAACTGGTGGCAGGTCGCCCTCGTCGTGGGCATCGCCTTGGGCGCCTTCCTCTCCTCGCGGCTTTCCGGTGCCCGGCGCGCCGGGATCGCCCCGGTTTGGGAACGTGCCCTCGGCACGAAGAGCCCGGCGACCCGCTTCCTGCTCGCCTTCCTGGGAGGCTTTTTGATGCTCGCCGGCGCCCGGATCGCCGACGGCTGCACCTCGGGCCACGGGCTCTCGGGCATGGCCCAGCTCGCCGTCGGATCCTTCGTCGCGATCGCCGCGACCTTCGCAGGCGGAATCGCCATGGCCCATCTGCTGCGGCGCGTGTGAGGAGATCCTCCGATGTCGGTCCTTTCCGCCGTTCTCTTGGGCCTCGCCATGGGCGTGGTCTTCGGCTTCCTGCTCGAGAAGTCGCGCGTCTTCGAGCCGGCCGTCATCCTGGGCCAGCTCCAGCTGCGCAACTTCTTGATGCTCAAGATCTTCCTTTCCGGTGTTGCAGCCGGGCTCGTGGTGATCGGTGCGCTCGTCGCGACCGGGCTCTCGGGACTCCATCCCAAGGCCACGCTCTGGACCGCCGACATCGTGGGCGGGCTGATCCTGGGCGCCGGCATCGCCTTGGCGGGAGCCTGCCCGGGCACCACGCTCGCCCAGGTCGGCGTCGGCTACAAAGATGCCAGGTTCACCCTCGCGGGCGGCCTCCTGGGTGCCCTGACCTTCACCTATCTCGAGCCGACGCTCCGACCCGTCCTGCTCGAAGGTGGCGCCGGCAAGCTCACCCTCGACAAGGTTCTGGGCATTCCCTTCCCGTGGCTCGCGTTCGGCTTCGCCGCGCTCCTCGTGGTCGGTCTCGTCGCGCTCGAGCGCTGGCGGCCTTGGCGCGAGGAGATCGGCGCGAACGCCGACGGCCTCCTGCCGCCGCCCGAGAGCACGGCTCCGGCCGTCCCGACCGCGGCATCCGGTCGCGCCTGAGTTCGCCTTTTTCACTTGCCTCCCCGAGCACTCGCCCGCCGGCTCGCCGGCGGGCTTTTTTCTACGCTGGCTGCGCGAGCGGCCGCCCGATGCCGCCCGAGCCCGGTGATCGGGCGGCGTCGGACGGTGCGAGCAGCGCTTCGAGGGTCTCGAGCCGGTCGGCCTCGATCGCGGGCTTGTCCCAGCGGACCTCGAGCACGCGCGGGAAGCGCAAGGCGATCCCGGACTTGTGCCGGCTCGAACGCTGGATCCCCTCGAAACCGATCTCGAAGACGAGCGCGGGCTCGACCGCACGCACGGGACCGTAGCGCTCGATCGTGTGCTCGCGGATCCAGCGGTCGAGCCGGGTGAGCTCCTCGTCGGTGTAGCCCGAATAGGCTTTCGCCACGGGCACGAGCTCGGTTCCCTCCGACCCCTCCCGCCAAGCACCGAAGGTGTAGTCGGAATAGAAGGAGGACCGTTTGCCGTGGCCGCGCTGGGCGTAGAGCAGCACGAGGTCGGCGGTGAACGGATCGCGCTTCCACTTCCACCAGTGACCCTTGACCCGTCCGGCGAGATAAGGGCTCGACCGACGCTTGAGCACGAGGCCTTCGACGGCCGGATGCGGCGGCTCCCGGCGCAGCCGGTCGAGCGCGTCGGGCGGGGCCGGTGTCAGGAGCGGGGAGAGCCGCAGGCGCGAGCAGGAGAGGCTGGTCACGAGGGCTTCGAGCCGGGCACGCCGGGCGGTGAAGGGGAGGGGGCGGAGATCCTCGCTCCCCTCGGCCAACAGGTCGTAGACCAAGAGCCCGACTGGGTACGTGGCGAGCATCCGCGCCGAAGGCTCCTTGCGGTTGAGGCGCTGTTGGAGATCGTTGAAGCTGCCGATCGCCGCCTCGCGCAGGACGACGAGCTCGCCGTCGAGGACCGCGTGCAGACCGTGCATCCGGGCGGTCTCGACCAGCTCCGGGAAGCTCGCGCCGATCTCCTCGCCGCCGCGCGAGTAGAGGCGCACTCCTGCGGGGACCGCGGCGAGCTGAACGCGGATCCCGTCCCATTTCCACTCGACCGCCCAATCCTCGGGAGCGGCGGCGATCGCCGCGAGATCGAGCTCCTCGAGGGGATGGGCGAGCATGAAGGGGCGAAAGGCGAGCTCGGCCCCGCCCGCGGGCTCGGGGCCACGGCCTTCGAGCCAGGCGAAGAGCGCGTCGTAAGGTGGCGCTTGGGCGTGCCAGAGCTCTTCGACACGGGCCGGATCGACCCCGCCCAGGCCGGCGAGCGCTTCGCGCACGAGCCCGGCCGAGACGCCGACCCGCAAGCCCCCGGTGACGAGCTTCAAGAGCGCCCACCGGCCGGTGGCATCGAGCCGGTCCAGGAGATCGGCCAAGAAAGCCGGGAGCTTCGTCTTCGGCGTCGAGGCGAGCCGGTCGACGACCTCCGAAAGCCTCGGTGGAGGCCGACGCGCGGCCGGCTCGGGCCACAGAAGAGCCGCGGTCTCGGCCAGATCGCCCACATAGTCGTAGGACCAGGCGAACAGCACGGGATCGGTCCGCTCGGCCAGGAGCGCACGGACGAGCCCGGGCTTGGCGTGCGGGAAGTCGAGCGTGCCGACGAGGGCGGCCAGAGCCCAGCCCCGATCGGGATCGGGGGTCCGGTAGAGATAGTCGCGCAGGAGCGTGAGCTTGCCCGTGCGCTGCGGGCAGTGGAGGAGGCGCTCCAAGAGTTCGGCGAAGGCTTGCATCCCACCCGTCGGCGAGGCGAGCTGTGCGAGGGAGGTAGCGACGCGCCGTTCGGTTGCAAGCTCGGACCTCGGGGTGGGGTCACGGGCGGAGCGGATCCGACGACGATTCGCCCACGTTCCGGTCGACGGTCGCAATGGACGGGCCGGTAGTCTGCGGGCTCTCGAGAGGACCTGCGGTGAGCCTGCTCGGTATCGGTGCCGCGATCGCCCCGCTGTTCGCGTCGGGTCGTGGCAGGAACGAGCTCGAGCCGGGCCGGATCCTGCCTTTCCATCCGAGTTTCCTCGCCGCCATGGCGGGGTCGGCTCGGCCTACGAGCCTCCCTCGGCTTCGCTCGAAGGAGGCCGAACCCCGGCTCAGCTCCGGGGCGGGACGTCCAGGCGCACGACCACGCCCTCGAGGCGCGCGTCCGGCGCCGGGTAGCGTTCCATCACGAGCGGGTCGTGACCCGGGACGATGCGCTCGACCGCGCCGGCGAGCGCGCGCAGCCGATCGTAGCCGCGCAAGGTGGCCTCGACGTCGTGCACGACGAGGAACGGCCGATAGTCCAAGACGTTCTCGTAATAGTGCGCGGTGTCGGAGGCGAGAACCACGGGTCCGCGCGCGGTGGCGACCCGGACACATTGGATGCCTTTGGCGTGGCCGCAGATCCGGTGAACGGTGACGCCGGGTGCCACCTCCTCGTCGCCGTCGTGGAAGACGACCCGGCCTTCGAAAACCCGCCGCACCATGCCGCAGACATGCTCGACGCTGTAGGGCCGGCGGAGTTCGGCATAGGTCATGCAGCGCCCCGTCGTGTAGGCGAGCTCGGCCTCCTGGACGTGGAAGCGGGCGGCGGGGAAATGGTCGAGCGTGCCGACATGATCGTAGTGCAGGTGCGTGACGATCGCTTCGGGGATCTCTTCGGCGCGGATGCCGAGCATGGCGAGGCCCTCGCGTGGCAGCCGGTCGATCCTGCGCCCGCGGCGGGCGGCTTCTTCGGCGTCGAAACCCAGATCGACGAGGATCACGCGGTCGCCCGAGCGCACCACCCAGACGTAGAAGTCGATCGGCATCGGCGCGGAATCGTGCGGATCGACGCCCAAGAAATTCTCCCGGCGGGTGCGCGCCGCGAGCCGAGCGTAGCGGATCGCGAAGACCTCCCAGAGCATGACCGTCCGAGCCTCCCTTCGTGCCTCGGAGGAAGGCGCTAGCAGGGGCGGGGCCGACCGGCGAGGGCGTCGGATGCGGTCGTCCATGCAGGGGGAGATGCGACGCTTGCACGCGCCGGGGTTCGCCGGCCTCGGTGCCGAGCCTTAAGAAAACGGGGTCTGTTCAGCCTCCCTGTACCTCGGTGGGCCGGGCGGGAGCGATCCCGTCCGGCCCGATTCGTTCGCGGTCCCGCCGCTTCAGCCGGTTTCCTCCTCGTAGCCCGCGAGCGCGAGGGGGCGGGCCCGGATGCCGCGCAGACCGAGGGCGTGGACGAGGGCTTCCTCCCGCCCGTGGGTGATCCAAACCTCCTCGGCCCCGACCTCGCCGCAGCTGAGCAAGAGCTCGTCCCAATCGGCGTGATCGGAGATCACGAGTGGGAGCTCCACCCCGCGCTGCTTGGCCCGTTGCTTGACCCGCATCCAGCCCGAGGCGAGGGCGGGGAGCGGATCGGGCAGGCGGCGGATCCAGCGATCGGCGAGCGCGGAGGGCGGAGCCAAGACGATCTCGCCCGCGAGTTCCCGGCGGACTCGCCCCCGCTCGCCGGCGGTCGCCGGCAAGAGCGGCCCGAGCCGGACGCCGTGCTCCTCGTAAAGGGCGCAAAGGGGGAGGAGAGCACCGTGCAAGTAGAGCGGCCGATCGTAGCCCGCGGCTCGCAGGAGCGCGATCAGCCTCTGGGTTTTCCCGAGCCCGTAGGCGCCCACGACGATCGCCCGGTCGGGGTTGGCCGCGCGAGCGCGCAAGAGCTTTTCGAGCTCCTGCTCGACCGGAGGGTGACGGAAGACCGGTAGGCCGAAGGTCGCCTCGGTCACGAAGAGGTCACAGGGAACCGGTGTGAACGGGGCGCAGGTCGGATCCGGTCGACGCTTGTAGTCACCCGACCAGACGACCCGCGTTCCCTCGTGCTCGATCACGATCTGGGCCGAGCCGAGGACGTGCCCGGCGGGCTCGAGCCGGAGCCGGACCTCGCCGAGCTCGATCGTCTCGCCCGTCGGCAGCGGCCGCAGCCGGCCGAAAGCGTCCGCGCCGTAACGCGCCTCGAGGATCGCACAGGTCTCCGGGGTGGCGATCACCTCGCGATGGCCGGGGCGCGCGTGATCGGCATGACCGTGGCTCACGACCGCGAGCGGGACGGGCCGGACCGGGTCGAGGAAGACGCCGCCCGGGCGGACGAGGAGCCCCTCCGCTCGGCGCTCGAGCCAGGCGAACCGGCTCATCGGGCGAGGTGCGCGGCGACGATCCGTGCCCCGAGCAACGTCTCGAGCCGGCTCTTCGCGAGCTCGAGGCTCGCCTCGTCGACCGGATGCGGGGCGAACCCGTAGAGCACGAAGAGAACGCCACGGGTCTCGGGCCGCACGGCGGTGCGCACGCTGTCGCGGGTCGGGCTGCCGAACGGCCCCTCGCAATCGGCGAGCAGCGGCAATCCCTCGAGGTTCAGGGCGATGCCGCCGATACCGAGATAGCGCTCGCCCGCTCGCCCCGGTCGGGCGAGGATCGCCGGGCGGAGCGTCTCCCGGTCGTAGACGCCGATCGAAAAGCCGGTCTCGAGCGAAACCAGCGTGCCGAGGTCGACCCGAGGATCGCGCTCCGGCAAAGGCTCGCCTTTGCGCAGCCGACGAACGAGGGCTTCCGCCGAAGGTCGATAGCGAGCCGGATCCTTGCCGAGCGCCCGATAGGCTCCCCGCGTCGCGGCGATCGCCGGGATCCCCGCTGGCTCCCGCGCCCCCGCCGCTTCGGCCGCCGCGGCCAGGGTGGCGTACAGTGCCGCGGTCGGCGACCGACGATCGGCATCGGCCACGATCCATCCGATCCCGGGCCGGACGGTAGCGGGAAAGTCCACGATCTCGATCCGGCCGATCATTTCCATAATCTTTCTTATCCGATCGCCGTCGGCTTCACCCGACCCGATCCGCGCCACGCTCGCCCAGCTCGGCCAGTCGTGCCGTGAGCGCCGCCTCCAGCGCCGCCATGTCCTCGACCACCGTGACACCCTCGAAGTTCTTGAGCCGTTCGGTATTGTCGAGGTCGATCCGGCGCGGCCACAAGCGCACCATCCGGTGCGGCGCCATGCTGTCGTGCACGGGCTTGGTGTCACAGGCGTAGACGATGATCGGGATCCGGCACTTGCCCGCCTGCGCGAAGACGTTGGTGACCAGCGTATCGGAGATCCCGCAGACGAACTTGGCGACCGTGTTCGAGGTCGCGGGTGCCACGACCAGCGTGTGGTACCAGCCGTCGTAGAAGCGCCCCACCGGCGGTGCGGAAGCGGTCGTGTCGCGGATCAGCCGGACCCCGGGCGGGAACGGCTTGCGCTCGCGCGTGTAGAGGAAGATCACCTCGGCCGCGGCCTTCGAGAGGAAGAGATCGAGCTCGCCGAGTTCGCGGATGATCTCGAGGCATGCGGTGAAATCGTGCCCCGAGCCGGTCAAGGCCCAGGCGAGCCGCGGCCTCCTCGGCCGCTCCTCGCGCTCCTCGAGCTCCGCCTCCATCCTCCACGTCCCGACCGGCCGTATCCTCGCCAGCGTCACCCGGCTCCGCGGAACGTGACCGGCCCGCCACCGCTCGGCAAGCCCACCCGGCTCGGCTCGAGCCCGCCCCGGTCGAGCGTTCCCGGTTCGCAAGCGGGCACGAGCCGGATCCGCCCGGAATAGCCGCGCGCGAGCTCCGGGAAGGCCCGATCGAGGATTCCCGAATCGGCGAGCCGTTCGAGCTCGACCGGCTCTTCCGGTAGATCGGCCGCCTTGACGAGCAGGAGCTCCGGCACGGCGAGCCGGATCGCGAGAAGAAGAGCGAGGCTGTCGGAAGTGACCCGCCAGGAAGGCTCGATCGTCGGATCGCGCCCGATCGTCGCCCAGGGAAGCCAAATCGCCGAACGGCCGGCGCGGCCGGTCTCGGCGATCTCCGCCCCACCCTCGACGAGGCGAAGCCGCGGCTCGATCGCCGCGAGGACGAGGGCATATTGTTGCATGGCGAGGATCGCCGCACCGTGGGCGGTGCGATCGTCGAAGCCGAGCCGGGACTGGAGCGTGCGCACCGCATCGGCGAAGGGCCCACCGCCCGGCACCACGAGCCGAGGCACGGGCCCCTCGACGATCGCCGCGAGCCAGCGGGCCAACGCGGGATCACCCGCAAGGCTACCACCGAGCTTGACGATGGCCGCGAGAGCCGGCACGGGCGCCGCCGCCTCGCCCCGAAGGGATGCCATGGACACCACCCTCACCCTGTTCTCCCCGCCGCCACCTTGGATCATGGGGGTCTTGAACGTCACCCCCGACAGCTTCTCCGACGGCGGGCGCTTCGGCGGGCCCGAGGCGGCGATCGCCGCCGGTCGGGCGATGCTCGCCGACGGCGCGCATCTTCTGGACGTGGGTGGGGAATCGACAGCCCCGGGCCGTCGACCGATCCCGAGCGAGGAGGAGCTCGCGCGCATCGAGCCCGTGGTTGCCGCCCTCGCCGGCGAGGCGTTCCTTTCGATCGACACCTACCACGCCGCCACCGCCGCCCGCTGCCTCGCGCTGGGCGCACGGATGATCAACGACACCTCGGCACTCCGCGCCGATCCCGATCTGGTCCACGTGGTGCGCGAGCACGGCGCCTTCCTCGTCCTCATGCACGCCAAGGACGGGCCCTTGCCCCACGTGACGCCGGCCGATCGGCGTTACGAAGACGTGGTGCGGGAGGTCGGCGATTTCCTCGAAGCTCGTGTGAGCTTCGCCCTGGCGAACGGCATCCCGGCCGAACGGCTCGTGCTCGATCCGGGCTGGAGCGCCTTTTTGAGCCACGATCCCGAGGACACCTTCCGGCTCCTGCGCGAGCTCGACCGGCTGGTCGAACGGTTCCGGCCGATTCCGATCATGGTCGCGATTTCGCGCAAAGGAGTCTTGAAGGTCCCCCTCGAAGAGCGCGATCCGGTTTCCCAACTCGCGGCGTTGATCGCGGTCACGCGCGGTGTGCTTTACGTCCGCACCCACGCGCCCCGGATGATGGTCCAGTTCCTCGAGATGGCCCGGCGCTGCGGCTGGCCCCTGCCGACCGCACCTCAGCCCGCCGCCGCCGACCGGACCGCCGATCGTGCGGCCTCGAGGGCGGCCAGGAGCTCGGCCGCGGTGCGGCCGAGGAGCGGGTGACGCCAGTCGGGCCAGACCTCGCACAACGGACCGAGCACGAAATCGCGCTCGTGCATCCGCGGATGCGGCAGCACCGGCCGAGCCGGCGGCGCGCGGACCTCCGCGTCGAGGGCGAGGAGGTCGAGATCGAGCACCCGTGGCTGCCAGGGCAGGAGCTCGCGGTTGCGGTCGCGCCCCGTCGCCCGCTCGATCCCGTGCAGGACGGCGAGGAGCGCCTCGGCCGAGAGCTCGGTCGCGAGGATCACGACACCGTTGAGGTAGGGCGGATGATCGCGGACCGGATCGTCCGGGTGGACGAGCGCCGGGGTCGTGATCCAACGCGAGCGGGCGAGGATCGGCCCCGCTTCCTCGGCGAGGAGCGCAAGCGCCGTCTCGAAGGTTCGCCGTGGCTCACCCAGATTGGCGCCGAGCGCCACGATCGCCCGTCGGTTCACCCCCGCCCGCCCCCGGGGCTCACGAGCCGAGGCCGAGCTGCCAGCTCTGCACGAATCGGCGGCCCTTGATGTCGGCCGCCTCGACCCGGAGCTCGCCCGGCCCCTCGGGCTGCAGGTGGAAGCCCAAAAGCGGATCCTCGGAGAGCGAGATGTCGGCTTCGACCTCGACGAGCGGCTCGCCGTTCCAGGTGATCCGGATCGTCTCCAGGTGGTCGGCGGGGATCCAGTTGCGGGTGAGCTGATCGATCTGCATCCCGGAATATTGGGGATGGCTGATCAAGAGCCGGAGCTCGTTGGGCTCGCCCGTACGGAAACGCTCGGG
Source organism: Geminicoccaceae bacterium (assembly GCA_023512415.1). Lineage (GTDB taxonomy): Bacteria > Pseudomonadota > Alphaproteobacteria > Geminicoccales > Geminicoccaceae > JANXAZ01. Next base: position 10,872 of record JAILZQ010000001.1, read on the forward strand.
CTCGAGGAGCTTCATCTTGCCGAGCCGGGCGTAGGCCGCCTCCTTGTCCTTCGAGGCCGGCGCCGAGCAGCCGCCCGAAGCCTTGACGAACCGTTCGACCATGAAGAGCGCGCCGTCGTCGGTCTCGGCCACCGCCCGCACGGGCGTGTACTCGTTGACGCGGATCCGGGTCGTGATCGAGGCCGAGCCGGTCGCCGGGGTGAGCTTGAAGACCGCGGCGCGGGGTGCCGGGTTGCGGTCGATGAGGAGATGGATCGCCCGAATGTAGCGCTCGGGGGTCTGCGGCACGAGCGCCTTGACCGCGACCTCGACCAGGGCCGCGTCGTGGGCGCGGGTCGGGGTCTCGAGTTCGATCAGACCCGTACCGTCCTGCACCGGTCGGTTCTCGAACAAAAGCTCGCGCAAGACGTCCCATTGGCTCTGGGCGAGCGCCGGCCGAACGAGGGAGGCCGCGACGAAGCCGCCGGTCGTGACGAGGAGACGGCGGCGCGCGAAAGGAAGCGGGCTCATTCCCACTCGAGCTCCTTGTAGGCCGCAGTGATGTTGCGCGGATGATCGTCGGATGACAACAGCCAGTCGCCGGCCGGCGGCGGTTCGGCCAGAAGCGTGGAAAGCGAACGGCCGCGCGCGATCGCCCGGCGGACCGCGGCGGCGAGATCCTCGAGGTAGCGCCGCTGCGATGCGAGCGCCTCGGGCCACGGAGCCGAAGCCGGCCCGTGGCCCGGGACGACAAGGCGCGCGGGGATCCGGGCGAGCTCGTCCATCACGCGCAGCCAGCCGAGGAGCGAGCCATCGATCACCGGGATCCGCTCCAGGAAGAGGAGATCACCGGCGATCAACGTGCCGGTGGCCGTGTCGAGGACCGTGAGATCGCAATCGGTGTGTGCCGTGGGCCAGGCGCGGAGTTCGAGCACGCGGCCGCCGAGATCGACCCGCCTCGGCGTCTCGACCGCGACCGATTCCTCGACCGGCACGGGCTCGGCACCGGCGATCGCCGCGCCGAGGAGTCGCTCCATGGCCGCACGATAAGTTGTGAACCGATCGAGAAGGGCCGCCTCGAGCCGAGCATGGCCCCAGATCCGCGCCCCGATCGCGCGGAAGACGGCCGCCCCCATCACGTGGTCGGGATGGTGGTGGGTCAAGATCGCGTGGCGGACCGGTCGGTCGGTCCGTGCCGCGATCGCTTCGAGGAAGTCGCGGGCCTGGGCCGGGCTGCCGCCGGCGTCGACCACCGCCACCGCCTCGCCGCCCACGATCAGAGCGAGGTTGGCGATGCCGCCCCGATTTCCGGGGCTGAAGTCTTGGTGCACCCCGACATGGACGAAGAGACCGGGCGCCACCTCGACGAGCGGGAGCGGCGCGGCACGCGTCGTTCGGGGCAGCGTCGCCGCGGTGAAGCCGGCGAAGCCACCCAGCAAAGCTCGACGATCGATCGCCGGGCCGATCACCCGCGACCTCCCCCCTCGGCCGGCGCGCGCTTGCCGGCACCGACCGGCACCTCCATAGCAGCCCGGCGCCGCGGCGGACCAGCGGTCCCCGCGCCGTGAGGGGAGAGCGGGATGGACGAGCCGAGCGGCGGGAATTGGCAGTGCCTCGCGCTGCGCGACGTGCCGCTCGACGTGCGGCTCGGCGTCTACCCGCACGAGCGCGAGCGGCCGCAGCGGGTCCTGGTCGACGTCGAGCTCTGGCGGCGGATGGATCGGTTCGAGGGCACGAGCCTCGCCGACTGCCTCGATTACGATCGGATCCATCGCTGGCTGGTCGAGACCTGGCCCTTGCGCGAGCACACGGCGCTTCTGGAACAGCTCGCAGAGGAGTTGCTCGGGAAGTGCTTGGAGGACCCGCGGGTGGAATGGTGCCGGGTGCGGATCCGCAAGCCCGAGGCGCATGGCGGTCGGGGCGTCCCCGAGATCCTCGCGACCCGAAGGCGGTCGGGTCCAGGCTGATCCGGCGTGTCTTTTCCTTCGTAGAGCATGTCGGATCGTTCGGGGAGGCTCGCTCGTGCGATCGGTGTTCGCCGTGATCTTCTCGGGGATGCTCGTCTTCCAAGCCGGGCCGGCCGCGGCGATCATGAGCGGCGCGGAGAGCCCGCGTGCCCGCTCTTCCGATTCCGATTATGCCGACGGGCGTGAGGCCTTCCTGCGCAAGGACTGGAAGGCCACGATCGAATCGCTCCTCAAGGTCGTCGAGCGGCGTCCGCATCACGACAATGCCCACAACATGCTGGGCTTCGCCTATCGCAAGCTCGGCGATTACGAGCGGGCACTCTTCCATTACGGTAAAGCGCTCGAGCTCAATCCACGCCACAAGCAGGCCCTCGAATATCTGGGCGAGGCCTATCTCGAGCTCGGTCGGATCGAGGAGGCCGTGGCGACGGCACGGCGGCTCGACGAGGTCTGCCGCTTCATCGTCATGGCGTTCGACAACAACGGTTGGAAGCGTGGCTGCGAGGAGCGCGAGGACCTCGAGAAGGCCTTCGCCGAACACGGCGTGCCCTGGCCTTTGCCGGAGTGAGCCCGGCTCACTCCTCCGGCTCCTGTTCGGGCTCGGCCGGAACCAGCGGGAGACCCGCCTCTTCCCAACCCTGGATCCCGTCCGGATACCAATGGACCCGCCGATAGCCGAGTTCCTGGCGCGCGCGCTTGGCGGCGTTCCAGCTCATCCAGCAGTCGCGCTCGCAATAGAAGACCAAGGGTGTGTCCCTCGCGCCGCCCGTGAGCTCCTCGAGGTGCTGCGCGAACCACGCGGCGGTCGAGGATGGCAGCTCGCCGAGCCCGACGTTCGGCAACCAAACCGAGCCCGGCAGATGGAACCGGCGGGGGGCGAGCCAAGGTCGACCGGCCCCACGACCCGGTGGACGTCGCGGCGCCGGCATCACGTCGATCAGGACGGCCGGCTCGCCCGCGAGGAGGAGGATCAGGCCCGCGGTGTCGAGCACCGTGGCCCCTTCGAGCGTAGCCGGCACCGGTGCCCGATAGTCACCGAGCCGATAGCCTTCGGGTTCCGGTACCTCGGGCCGATCCACGGGCTCGGCGCGGGTCGACGGCAGGACCGGCAGCCAGACCAGCGCTGCGAGGAGCACCCGGCGAGTCGGCGGCCCTGCTCGCAGCGCCATGCCGCTTCATTCCGCCTCGAGCAGCTCCTGGAGGCGGCGGGTCACCGGTCCCGGGCAAGGTCCGGCGAGCACCCGGCCGTCGACACTCGCGACCGCGCGGATCCCGCGCACTGCGTTGGTCGTGAAGATTTCTTCGGCTCGGGCGAGGAGATGGCGTGGGACGTCGGCCTCGACCGCGAGCAGCCCCGCCGTTCGGGCACGGTCGAGCAGGACCGCCCGGGTCACCCCCGGCAGCGCCCCCTCACCCACCGACGGCGTCCAGATCCGCCCCTCGACGACGAGGAACAAGTTGGCAGCCGAGGCACAAGCGAGCCGGCCGGCGGTGTTGCACAGGAGCGCCTCGTCGCCGCCGGCTGCGATCGCCTCCCGCAGTGCCAGGATCGGATCCAGATAGGCGAGGCTCTTGATCCGGCTCGCGGGCGAAAGCTCGTTGCGGCGGACGCTCTTGACCAGAACGGCGCGAGCCGGCGGGGCGGGCTCCGCCGGTGGGAACGCAGCGAGCAGCAGGGTCGGGGTCGGCCGTTCGGGTGGGGCCAAGCCCCGTGGTCCCGGCCCGCGGGTGAGGGTGAGCCGCAGCACCGCCTCGCCGCGCGCGAAGCCGTTGGCCAACAAGAGCTCGCGGGCCACGGCGGCGAGGCCCGGCTCGTCGAGCGGCAGCGGAATGTCGAGCAGCCGGGCCCCTTCCGACAGACGGGCCCAATGGCGCTCGAGCCGGAGGATCCGGCCGTCGCGGGCCCGCATCGTCTCGAACAGCCCGTCGGCCAGAAGCAAGCCGCGGTCGTTCGGATCGATCCGGACCGCCTCGACCGGCCGCAGCGCGCCCTGGTGCCAGACGATCACCGGCGCGCCTCCCCCCCGCACCACCCGGCCCCGGCCTCCTCGACCGCCCCCACCCCCGCCCCTCTCGACGATGCCAGGAAATTGCGCAGGAGATCGTGACCGTGTTCGGTCAACACGGCCTCGGGGTGGAACTGCACGCCGTGAACCGGATGGCAGCGGTGGGCGAGGCCCATGATCTCGCCCTCGGGGCTACGGGCGGTGATCTCGAGCTCGTCCGGCAGCCCTTCCTCCTCGACGATCAGTGAATGATAGCGGGTCACGCGCAACGGCGAGGGCAGGCCGCGGAAGACGCCCGTGCCGCGATGGACGATCGGACTCGTGCGGCCGTGCATCGGCCGACGGGCGCGCCCGACCCGCCCACCATGGGCCGCGGCGATGCACTGATGGCCGAGGCAGACGCCGAGGATCGGGATACGCGCACCGAAGCGGCGTACCAGTTCGACCGAGATCCCCGCTTCCGCGGGCCCGCAGGGGCCAGGTGAGAGGATGATGTGCGAGGGTCGCAGCGCCTCGATCTCGGCGAGCCCGATCGCGTCGTTGCGGACGACGAGCCGCTCGAAGCCGAGCTCGGCCACGTAGCGGGCGAGGTTGAAGACGAAGCTGTCGTAATTGTCGACGAGCAGGATCAAGGACCCGCTCCTTCACCCGCGAGCGCCCGTAACAGTGCCCGCGCCTTGGCCATCGTCTCCGCGTATTCGGCCGCGGGCTCGCTCAAAGCCGTGATCCCGCCGCCCACGGCGAAGGTGACGGCGCGGTCGCGAATCGCGAAGGTGCGGATCGTGATCGCGCTGTCCATCGTGCGATCGAAGCCGAGCCGGAGGATCGTCCCGCAATAGGGCCCCCGCCGGTCGGGCTCGAGCTCGGCGACGATCTCCATCGCCCGGATCTTGGGGGCACCGGTGATCGAGCCGCCCGGGAAGGTCGCACGCAAGAGGTCGACGGGTCCGCGGCCGGGCTCGAGTTCACCCACCACGGTCGAGACCAGATGGTGGACGGTCGGGTGGCGCTCGACGCTGCAAAGCTCGGGTGCCTGCACGCTGTGCGGCCGACACACCCGCGAGAGATCGTTGCGCAGGAGATCGACGATCATCACGTTCTCGGCCCGCTCCTTTTCGCTCTCGCGGAGCTCCCGGGCGCGTGCTTCGTCCTCCTCGGGCGTGCGACCGCGGGGCCGTGTCCCCTTGATCGGTCGGGTCTCGACCCGCGAGCCCTCGAGTCGCAGGAACCGTTCGGGCGAGGCCGAGGCGATCACCGTCCGGCCGAAGTCGAGGAACGCCGCCATGGGCGCCGGGTTGATCCGCCGCAGCCGGCGATAGAGGTCGAACGGATCGAAGCCTTCGGGCAGGGTGGTGGTGAAGCGCTGGGCGAGGTTGGCCTGGAAAATGTCGCCCGCGAGGACATAGTCGATCACCCGCTGCACCGCCGCCTCGAAACCCGCCCGGTCGAAGTTGCTCACCGGTTCCGGCAACGGGATCGGGCTCGGCGGTGGCAGCTCCGGTGCGGCCGCCAGCCGCTCGGCGAACCACGCCGAGCGGGCGGCGCGGCGGGCGAGCCGGGCTTCCGGGGCGAGCTCGGGAAAGCCCGAGCTCGCGATCCAGGCCCGCCGTTCGACCAAATCGAAGGCGGCGACCGTGTCGTAGAAGCCGAGCTCGAGATCGGGAAAGGACGGCTCGTCGCCCGCCGCCACCGGCAGGCGCTCGAGATGGCGGGCCGCCTCGTAGCCGATCCACCCCACCACGCCCGTCCAGAAAGGCGGAGCCACGGCCGGATCGGGGGGCAGGTGGAAGCGCGCGAGGCAGCGCTCGAGGAGAGCCCAAGGATCGCCCGTGCGGCGCTCGTCACCGAGCCGGATCCGCCCGTCCCGGCTCGACAGGAAAAGGAAAGGATCGGCCGCCACCCAGCTCCAACGACCGAGCCCGGGGTCGAGCCGGGCGCTGTCGAGCAGCACCGGTGCCGGCAGGTCGCGTAAGGCTGCGAAGGCCCGCAGCGGGTCGAGGAACGGGATCTCGCGGACGAAGAGGCTCATGCGCGCAGGCTAGGCGCCGCGCCCGTCACCCCGCAACGCTCCGATCGGCGCCCGTGGCGCTCGCCGGCGCGCCCGTCAGATGCTCCGGCCGCGCTCGCAGCGCCAGCCGCCCTCGAGAACGAAACCCGGATGTTCGCGCAGCCAGCGGGCGATCTCCATCTGGCCGAAGAGCTGGCAGCGGAAGGCGGGGCCGTCCCAGGGGAGCTCGATCCGATCGCAACGCGGCTCGGGAGCCCCGGCGAGGCAGGCGACGAACGTCAAGACGTAGAGCATCGGGTGGGATCTCCGGGCAGCCACCCGCGACCCGGGCGCGGGCGCCCTCTCGTTTTACGCCCGCGACGATGACGCGGATGACGGAATCGTGCCAAGTCGGCCGGCGTCTCCGTCAGCAGAGGAGCAAGAGTTCGCCCTTGCCGAGATCGGCGAGATCGCCCACGAGCCGGCGCGCCCGCCGCGAAGGCAAGAGATCGGGGAGGCCGAGCCCGGCCAGATGCCGCCCGAGGACCGCGAGCCAGAGAAGATCGTGGACGCCGGCATCGGCGAAGGTCGGACCGGGATCGGCCGCCCCCTCGAGGAGGAGCACCGAGCCCCGGCGCATGGCGGCACCGGGCCGGGCACCACAGGGGCCGAGGACGATCACGGTGCCGCCGCGCAGGGCGAACCCCGCACGCTCGTCGCAGCCGCCGCGGAGGATCAGGAGTCCTCGCCGCATGGCGTCGCCGGCCATCGGCCCCGTGCGGCCTTCGACGTGGACCGTGACACCCGAGGCCCCGCCGCTTCCGGGCAAGGCACCGGCGAGCCGCTCGCCGGCATCGCCGCGCACGAAAAGGAACCCGCCGCTCGCTTCGGCCGCGGCGAGTGCGCCCACGCTGCCCTCGACCTCGATCCGCCCGGCGCGCATGCCGAGGCCGAGCTCGACCCCGGCGTCGCCCACGACCCGGATCGTGCCCCGGGCGAGCCCGGCGCCGATCCGATCGCAGAGCCGGTTCGTGCCTTCGAGGAGGAGGACACCCTCCTCGCCCGGTCGCGAGCGGATCGCGAAGAGCTCGCCCGCCGGGACCGAACGGTTCCCGTAGCGGAGCGGGATCGCGGCGATCTCGGCCTCGCTCGCGCCGAGCACGCGCTCGGGCGCGAGGGCCGAAAGGTCGAGCGGCAGAGCCGGGGGCTCGCGGAGGCGGAGGGTGCGCGCGGTCATCGCGCCCGACCATCGGCGCGGATCGGGCCGCCCGGCAAGAGCTTCTCGTCGCGGCCGCGGGGCCCGCGGCGACTTGGCCGAACCCTCCTGCCCGTGGCACGATCCGCGCCATGCGCGAGCATCTCGTCTTCTTGACCGGCCGGCTCGCCGAGCCGCGCCTCAGACAGGTGCTCGAGAGCCTGGGCGAGACGCCCTTCTCCTGGGAGATCCGTCAGATGGGGGTCCAGGTGGCGGCCCTCATGACGCCCGAGCTCATCGCCCGCCGCCTGGGATCGGTCGAAGGGGCGAGCAAGGTCGTCCTCCCGGGGCGGGTCCGGGGCGCGCTCGAGCCGCTCGCGCAGAAGTTCGGCGTTCCCTTCGAGCGCGGCCCCGAGGAGCTCCAAGATCTCCCCCGCCATCTCGGCCGCAAGGGCCCGCCGCCCGACCTCTCGCGCCACGATTGCCGGATCTTCGCCGAGATCGTCGAGGCCCCCGAGCTCGGGATCGAGGCGATCCTCGCCCGGGCCCGTGAGCTCCGGCTCGAAGGGGCGGACGTGATCGACCTCGGCTGCCTTCCCGGCCGACCCTTCCCGCACCTCGAGGAGGCGATCGCCGCCTTGCGCGCCGAGGGGTTCGTCGTGAGCGTCGATTCCGGCGATCCCGAGGAGCTCCGCCGTGGCGCTCGGGCCGGCGCCGCGTTCCTCTTGAGCCTGCACGAGGACATCCTCGAGCTCGCCTTCGAGAGCGAGGCCACGCCGGTGCTCGTGCCGGCGCGGCCGGGTGATCTCGAGAGCCTGGTGCGCGCCTGCGAGCGACTCGCCCGCGCCGGCCGTCCCCACCTCGCCGATCCGATCCTCGATCCGATCCATTTGGGCTTCGCCGAGTCGATCGTCCGCTACCACGCACTCCGCCGACGGCTGCCCGAGGTCGAGATGCTCATGGGGGTCGGCAACCTCACCGAGCTCACCGATGCCGACACGACCGGCATCACCCTGCTCCTCATGGCGGTCTGCTCGGAGCTCGCGATCCGCAACGTGCTCGTCGTACGGGTGAGCCCGCATTGTCGGCGGGCGGTGGTCGAGGCCGATCGGGCGCGGCGGATCCTGTTCGCCGCCCGATGCCGAGGCACACCGCCGCAGTGGATCGATCCCGCCCTCCTCTGTCTGCGCGATCGCCGTCCCTTCACCGAGGAGCCGGAGGAGATCGCCGCCGAGGCCGCACAGATCCGCGATCCGAACTTCCGGATCCGGGTCGCTCGCGACGGGGTCCACGTCTTCAACCGTGACGGCCACGTCGTGAGCACGGACCCTTACGATCTCTTTCCCCGGCTCGGGGTCGAGAGCGACGGGGCGCACGCCTTCTATCTCGGCTACGAGCTCGCCAAGGCCGAGATCGCCTTTCGTCTCGGCAAACGCTACGTCCAAGACGAGCCCTTGCGCTGGGGCTGTGCGGTCGACCTGCCGGAGGAGGATCTCGACCGTCACAGGGCACCGGGCGTCACGCTCGCCAAGCGCCGCGGTGGATCCGCGAGCTGATGCCGTTCGTCCGCGAATCGATTCTCGTGACGATGGGGACCGACGGGCAGGCGCACGTCGCCCCGCTCGGCCTGATCGAGCGAGGCGACCGGCTCGTCATCGCACCCTTCCGCCCCTCGACCACGCTCGCCAACCTCGAACGACACCCCTTCGCGAGCGCCTGCTACACCGTGGACGTGCGAGTCTTCGCCGGTTGCGTGACCGGTCGCCGACGCGACTGGCCGGTGGTGCCGGCCGAGCGGATCCGAGGTTTCCGCCTCGCCGATTGTCTGGCGCACGAGGAGCTCGAGGTGGTCGCGGTCGAGCCCGACGAGCTCCGGCCCCGTTTTCCGTCTCGGGTCGTGCACGCCGCCCAGCATGCACCGTTCCTCGGCTTCAACCGGGCGCGCCACGCGGTGCTCGAAGCGGCCATCCTGCTCTCCCGCCGCCATCTCTTGCCGACGCGCGAGATCGAGGACGGCCTCGGGCGGCTGCGTGTGCTGGTCGACAAGACGGCGGGTGAGGCCGAGCGCGAGGCCTGGGGCTGGATCGAGGAGGCCTGGCGGAGCGCCCCGCCGGAACGGCGCTAGATCCGGGGTGGGGGGAGCCGTTCGCCGATCGCCGCCAGAACCGCGGCCACCGTCGGGAGCGCCGCCGTACGGCGCAGGCCGCGGCTGCGGAGCGCCACCACGGGATCGGTGCGGTAGAGATCGCCCGGGTGATCGAGACCCGGGGTGGCGATCGGGAACGCCACCTCGGGCGTCCCGGAGGATGGAGATCCCGGTCGGCTCAAGAGTACGGTCGGCACCGTCGTGATGGGTGACGGACGCGTGCCGAACGCGTCGATCCACACGAGCAGATCGGTCGCCTCCTCGCCGAGGAGCCGCTCACCGCACCAACGCCCGGGATCGTGCTCGGGCGCGCCGTCGGCGTAGCTCACCGGATCCGGCACCCCCGCTTGCCAGAGGAAGAGTTGGCGCGCCGTCACGGCGCCGGGAGCCGCTGCGAGCGGCAGGCCGATCGCCCGGCCCTCGGCGTTGAGCTCGCGCGTCAGCGCGGCCGCATGGAGTGCGAGGAGGGCCGGCTGCGCCAACGAGCCGATCGACCAGACGAGCAGCCGATAGGCGGCGGCACGGATCGCCTGGGTTAGCTCCCGCAAAGGCTCCGGGGCGGCGATCGACCGCGCGCGCAAGAGCGCGCGCAGGAGCGCCACCCGATCGGGCAGGGATTCGTCCGGACAGGGGAAGTGCTCGATCGCTGCCTCTTCGGGGGGCGCGCCGCCGAGCTGAACGATACGCCGCGGCCGGTCGTCGAGCCGCACGGCCGGCAGGAGCACCCGTTCGACGAGCCGCGGGGCGGTCGTTCGCCAGCCGTCGCCCAGGAGCAGCACGAGATCCGGCCGGTTGCGTGCTTCGGCGAGGGTGCCCGTCACCCAACCGGCGCGCTCGACGGTGAGGAGCTGGGCACGGGCCCCCTCCTCGGCCATCGGATCGAGCACCCCACCCGTCCGCTCGGCGAGGGCCACAGCCGCGCGCAGACCGGAAAGATCGGCCTCGAGGCCGGCCAGGAGCGGCAGCCGAGCGGTGGCGAGCAGCTCGGCCGCGCGGGCGAGAGCGGTGTCGAGTGCCACCGGCTCGCCGCGGACCCGCGGTCGGAGATCGTCCGGGAGAGGCCGGGCGAAGGCTTCGGCCGCACGGCTGCAGCCTTTGGCCAGGACCGCGAGCCGGTTGCCGTCGACCGCGACCTCGAGGTCGTCGCACAGAAGGGCACAGAACGGGCAGACGACCTCCCGCTCGACCCGCCTCGGCTCCGAACCGCTCACTCGCCGACCCCCGCACGCGCTCGCCCCGGCCGGAGCGGGCTTAGCGCAGGCGGCCGGGCCGCGGAACGCTGGGCGTGGTTCAACCGGTCTTCGCCGTCGCCGGCTTGTCGTACTTGATGTAGGCGAAGCGCAGATCGTTCTGCGGCGTGCCCTCGAGCGGTCCGCCCTCGAGGCCGGGCTGCCACATGATCACTTCCTCGATCTTCGCGGCGAGGGCGAAGTCCTTGTCGGTGATCCCTTTGTGGTCGTGGGTCTTGAGCCGGACCTCGACCCAGGCGTAAGAGGCCGTGATGTCCGGATGGTGCCAGGCGGCCTCGGCCAGATGGCCCACGGCGTTGATCACCATGAGCGTGCCCTTCCAGCTGTTGGTGCGGTAGGTGCGGCGGATCCAGCCACCCTCGACCCGCCAATGTGGCAACTCGCGGGCGAGCCGTTCGGCCGCCTGTTCTTCGCTGTAGACCTGGAGCTTCTTCGCCTCGGCCATCTCGGCCTCCCTTGCCTGCACGGATCACCCGGCGATCTAGCGGTCGGCCGCCGGCGAGCAAGCCGAAGAGCCGATTTGCCCTCGGGGGCTCGGGCGGCTAGACCGCCGCCCGGACGACGGGGGAGGTCCGAGCGTGGCCGAGCGGGTGGAGCGGGTCCGGGTGCGCGCCCCGGCGCGGCTCCATTTCGGATTCCTCGACCTTTCGGGCGAGCTCGGCCGCCGGTTCGGCAGCCTCGGCCTGGCGATCGAGGAGATCGCAACCGAGCTCGAGATCGCCCGCGGCCACGGGGGGGTCGAGGGGGCCGAAGCGGCTCGCGCCGCCGTGCACCTCGAGAAGCTCCGCGCCGCTTGGACCGTCGAGGAGCCGATCTCGATCCGCGTCCGCGAGGCGATCCCGGCCCATGCCGGGCTCGGATCGGGCACCCAGCTCGGCCTCGCGATCGGTGCCGGCCTCGCGCGGCTCCTCGGACGCAGCGACCCGCTCGAGGCGATCGCCGAGCTGCTCGATCGCGGCAGCCGCTCGGCGATCGGGCTCGGTGCCTTCGCCACCGGGGGGTTCCTCGTCGACGGCGGTCGCGCCTCCGAGGATCGCCTACCGCCACCCCTGACCGTCCGCCTACCTTTTCCCGAAGCCTGGCGGATCCTCCTGATCGTCGATCCGACCCGAACGGGCGTTCACGGTCCGAGCGAGGCCCGGGCCTTCGCCGCCCTGCCCCGGGTCTCGGAGCATCCGGTGGACCGTCTCTGCCGGCGCGTGCTCCTCGAGCTCCTCCCTGGCCTCGCCCGCGCCGAGCTCACTCTCGTGGCCGAGGCCCTGGCCGAGATCCAGCGGGTGATGGGCGAGCGCTTCGCGCCGTTCCAAGGCGGCGGGCGCTTCACGAGCCCGACCGTGGCCGAGGTCGCGGCCTGGCTCGAGGCCGAAGGCGTGCGCGGCGTGGGTCAGACCTCCTGGGGCCCCACGGGTTGGGCGCTCTTTCCCGATGCCCGTTCGGCCGAAGCCGCCCGACGCGACGCCGAGCGGCGCTTCGCATCGCTGGGGCTCCGCTTCCGGATCGCCGCCGGCCGCAACCGGCCGGCCGAGATCGTGCCGTTTCCCTTCGCCTTCGAGCCGGAGAGCACGCCGTGAGCCGACTACCGAGCATCCTCCACTTCGTGACACCGCTCAAGAATCCGAGCCCGTTCGACGTCAACATGGCGGCCGATGCCGGCTTCGATCACATCCTGCCCTACACGCAGGTCACGCTCGAGGAGATCCGCCCGCTCGTCCAAGACGCGATCTTCTCGCGCGCCCCCGACCACGGGCGGGCGACCGCGATGCTGATCGGCGGGCGTGACCCGCTCCTCGCCCTCGACATGCTCGAGGAAGCCAAGGCGGCGATGCTGCCGCCCTGGTTCGAGATCTCGCTCATGGCCGACCCTTCGGGTGCCTTCACCACCGCCGCGGCGATGATCGCCGCGGTCGAGAAGACCCTGCGAAGCCGCGGGCACGAGCTCACGAACAAGCGTGTCGTGGTGTTCGGCGCGACCGGACCGGTCGGTCGGATCGCGGGCCTCATGGCGGCCCTCGCCGGCGGGCGCGTCGTCCTCGCCGGCCACGACGGCCCCACGCGCGTGCGCCAAGCGGCGGGCGAGCTCGGCGGTCGCTTCGGGGTCACCCTCGAAGGCGCGGACGGCTCGGATGCCGAGAAGAAGAAAGCGCTCTTGGCCGAAGCCGAGATCGCGCTCGCCGCCGGGAAAGCCGGGATCCGGATCCTCGAGGCCGAGCATCTGCGCGCTGCGGGGAAGCTCCTGGTCGCGGTCGACGTCAACGCCGTGCCGCCCTCGGGGATCGAGGGGGTCGAGGCCATGGACGAGGCGAAGCCGATCCCCGGCACGAACGCGGTCGGCATCGGTGCGCTCGCCGTGGGGCGGCTCAAGTTCAAGACCGAACACGAACTTCTGGCCTCGATGCGCGACGCTGCGCCGCGGCGCTACATCGGCATCGCCGAAACGCTCGCCCGAGCCCGCGCGCTCGCAGCGGGTTGAGCGCGGTGAACGGCGCGCGTGGCCCGGGCGAGCGGGTCCTGATCGTGGCCCTTTCGGGCCGCGCCCTCGCGCAATCGGCCCGTCGCGCGGGGCTCGTCCCGAGCGTGCTCGACCGCTTCGCCGACCTCGACACGCGCGAGGCGGCCGAAGTCGCGTTGCGGATCGCCCCGGGCCGAGCGGGCCCGCTCGCCGCGGGTCCCCTGCTGCGCGCCGCACGCGGCTTCGCCCCGCCGCCGATCCCGCTCCTGGTCGGCGGCGGCCTCGAAGGTCGGCTCGGCGTGCTCGCGGCTCTCGCCCGTGGCCGCGAGCTTTTGGGTAATCCACCCGAGATCGTGGCCCGCGCGGCCGATCCCTTCGTCCTCGCCGCGCTCGCTCGTGCGCTCGACGTGCCGTTCCCCGAGACGCGGCCCGACCTCCCGGCCGACCGCCGAGATTGGCTCGTCAAACGGAAAGGCGCCGGCGGCGGCTGGCACGTGCGCCCGGCCGAGAGCGTCGCTCACCTCCACCCCCTCGACTACGCCCAGCGGCGGGTTCCCGGACGGCCGATCTCGATCCTCCTCCTGGGCGACGGTCGACGCGTCCTCGCGCTTCTCGCGAGCGCGCAGTGGAACACCGGAACCCCGCCCCATTTCAAAGGCGTGCTCGCCCCCGCCCCGCTTCCGCGAAGGGTGGAGGAGAAACTCGCGTGCGCCGCAGTCGCGGTCGGCACCGCGCTCGGCTTGCGCGGGCTCGCGAGCGCCGATTTCCTGCTCGACGAAGAGGCCGGGTTCCATCTGCTCGAGATCAACCCGCGGCCGGGCGGCTCACTCGAGGCGGCGGAAACCGCGCTCGGCGCGAACCTCGTGGCGTTCCACCTCGCGGCCTGTCGTGGGAGGCTTCCGGAAGCGATCGCGTACCCGACGGCCTTCGCCGGCACGGCGATCGTCCGCGCCGATCGTGACCTCGTCGTGCCGGAAGGCTTCTTCTGGCCGGAATGGACCGGCGACCGGACCCCTTCGGGCGAGCGGGTGCGCGAGGGCCGCCCGCTCGCCACGGTTCGGGCGGCGGGCGGTGATCCGGGAGACGTCCGCCGGCTGCTCGAGGAGCGCGAGCATCGCTTGCTCGTGTCGATGGTCGATGCGCCCGGCGCCCGACGCGCGCGGCACGTACCGGCAGGAGAACAGCGAGCATGAGCGGGACGACGATCGGCACCGAGCGGCGGCGACATTGGCCGTCGCTCGCGGCACGGGCGGAGCGGCTCGCCCGCGAGCTCGTCGCCGATGCGGCACCGTTGCGGCTCGCGGTTCAGCGAACGGCCAACGGGGCGACGCTCGTCGACGCGGGGATCGCCGTCTCGGGTAGCCTCGAGGCCGGCCGGCGGATCGCCGAGCTCTGCATGGGGGGTGTGGGCTGGGTCGCGTTCGCGACCGAGACCCGTTTCCCGGGTGTCCCGTTCCGCATCGAGGCCCGCTCGGCCGATCCGGTGCTCGCCTGCCTCACGAGCCAATATGCCGGCTGGAGCCTCGCCCACGGCGAGGGCGAGAGGGCGTGGCGGGCGATGGCCTCCGGTCCGGGCCGGGCGCGGGCGGCCAAGGAAGCCCTCTTCACCGAGCTCGACTTCCGTGACCTCGAGGCCGAAAGCGCTTGGTTCGTGCTCGAGACCGACCGCGCACCACCCGACGCCTTGATCGAGAAGGTCGCGGCCGACTGTGCCCTCCCCCCTTCCGCCCTCGGCTTCGTCCTCACGCCCACGACCAGCCTCGCCGGGACGGTCCAGATCGTCGCCCGCGTCCTCGAGGTGGCGCTCCACAAAGCGCACGCGCTCGGTTTTCCGCTCGAGCGGATCGTCGACGGGCTCGGCTCCGCCCCCCTCCCCCCGCCCGCTCCGGACTTCCTCGCGGCCATGGGCCGGACCAACGACGCCGTGCTCTTCGGGGGCGAGGTCCAGCTCTTCGTGAGCGGGCCCGAAGAGGAGGCCGCCCGGCTCGCCGAAGCGCTGCCGAGCTCGGCTTCGCGCGACTACGGTCGTCCCTTCGCCGAATTGTTCGCCGCCGCCGGCCACGATTTCTACAAGATCGACCCGATGCTCTTCAGCCCGGCGCGAGTGACCGTCACGGCCCTCGCGACGGGCCGGAGCTTCACCGCCGGCCGGCTCGCACCGGACCTCCTCGCCCGATCCTTCGGGCTCCGCGCGGAGGTGTGACGCGCCCGGTGGCCGGCGCCACGAGCCGTCCCGAGCTCCTCGTCCTGGGTGCCGGCGGCTGGCATTGGCAACGGCTCGCCCGGGCCGCGGAACGGCTCCGACTGCCGCTGCGCCGGCTCGGCTTCGCGGCCCTCCGCTTCGACGGAACCGCCCGCTTCGGGCTTCGGCTCGGCGGAGGCGAGGAGCTACCCGGTGCCGTGCTCGTTCGTTTCGTCCCCGGCGGCAGCTTCGAGCAGGTGACCCGCCGGCTCGGCCTCCTGCACGCCCTCCAAACGCTCGGGGTACCGGTGATCAATTCCGCCCGCGCGATCGAACGCTGCGTCGACAAATCCGCGACGAGCTTTCTCTTGCGACACGCCGGCTTGCCGACACCACCCGCTTGGACCGTGGAGCGGCTCGACGAGGCCCGGGCGATCGTCGAGGCGGAGGCCGCGGCGGGCTTCGCGCTCGTCTCGAAGCCGCTGTTCGGCGCCCAGGGCAAGGGCCTGCGCCGGCTGCGCGATCCGGCCGATCTCCCGAGCGAGGAAGAGAGCGCGGGGGTCTGGTATCTGCAGCGCTACGTGCCGCCCGAGGGTGGGGATCGGGACTATCGGGTACTCGTGATCGACGGTGAGCCGGTGGCGGCGATGGCCCGCGAAGGGACCGGCTGGATCACCAATGTCCACCAGGGAGGGCGGCCGGTCCCGGTACCGGCGGGTGGGAGGCTCGGCGCGCTCGCGGTCGCGGCCGCCCGGGCGGTGGGCGCCTTCTACGCCGGGGTCGACCTCCTCGAAGAACGCGGCACGGGCCGGCTCTTCCTCCTCGAGGTCAACAGCCAGCCGGCCTGGCAAGGGCTCCAGACGGTCACCCGCTTCGACATCGCCGAGGCCCTGCTCGCGGCGATCGATCGGAAGATCCGAGGGTGAGCCCGGTGGGGATCGCGGCTCTGTTCGAGCGGGCCTGTCTGGCCGAGCTCGACGCCTTGAAGCCGGGCAACGTCCACCGCTTCGCCGCCGGGCACGGCATGACGGTGAGCGAGTTCGAAGCGAGTGCGGCTGCCGCCGCCCCGGCGATCGCCCGGCCGGGTGCTCCGCTCGGGGCTCGGATCCTGGAAGCGGTCGGGGCGACCCGGGCCGCGGTCGGGACCAACACCAATCTCGGCATCCTGCTCCTGTGCGCGCCGTTGGCCGCCGCGGCGGAACGGTCGGGCCCGCTGCGCCGGGCGGTGATCGAGGTGCTCGCCGCGAGCGATCACGACGACACACGCAAGGTCTATGCCGCGATCCGGCTCGCCCGGCCGGGCGGACTCGGCCGAGTCGCGAAGGCGGACGTGGCCGAGGAGCCCGATCTCCCCCTCCTCGAGGCGATGCGGCTCGCCGAGGCGCGCGACCGGGTCGCCTGGAACTGGGCGCACGGCCTCGCCGACCCGTTCGAGGTCGGGGCGCCGCTCCTGGACGCGCTCGAGGCCCGAGGCTGGAGCGAGCCCTGGGCCCTCACGGGCCTGCATCTCCACCTCCTGGCCCGGATCCCCGACAGCCACGTCGCCCGGAAGTTCGGCAGGGACACCGCCGAAGCGCTCCGGGCCGAGGCCGCTCCGCTCGCCCGGCGACTGCTCGCGGCCGTCCGTCCCGAACGCTTCGAGGAGGAGCTCCTCGCCTTCGACACCGTGCTCAAAGCCCGCGGGCTCAACCCCGGGACGACGGCCGATCTCGTGGTCGCTTCCCTCTTCGCCCGGCTCCTCCTGCGTGCGGGAGCGAATCGATGATGCGGCCGTGCCATGCCCGTGGCGTTCGACGCGACCGCGCACCTCCGGCCCCATGTCGCGAGGATTGCCGAGACCGGATCGGTCCCTTATCAGCCGCCCTGTTTCGAGGTCCGCAACCCCAGGGGGGAGGCTCTTCATGGCCAAGATCGATCGTATGCTCGTCGGTGAAGCGCTGGTCGGCGACGGCAACGAGGTCGCCCACATCGACCTCATCATCGGTCCGCGCGGCACGCCCGCCGAGACCGCGTTCGCCATGACCCTCACCAATCAGAAGGAAGGTGTGAACGGGCTCCTCGCGGTGCTCGAGCCGAACCTCATGGTCAAGCCGGCGACCGTGATGTTCAACAAGGTGACGATCAAGAACGCCAAGCAGGCGGTCCAGATGTTCGGCCCCGCCCAGCGGGCGGTGGCGATGGCGGTCGCCGACTGCGTCGCCGAGGGCACGATCCCCGAGGAGGAGTGCGAGGATCTCTTCATCTCGGTGGGTGTGTTCATCCACTGGGAGGCCGAAGACGACAAGAAGATCCAGCAGTTCAACTACGAGGCCACCAAGCTCGCGATCGAGCGCGCCGTGGCCGGCCTGCCGCGTGCCCGCACGATGGTCGCGCGCAAGGACAAGACGAAGCATCCCTTCGGCGCCGATTGAAAGGAGCCAGCGGCCCCACCTGCGTCGACCGGCGAAGCGACAGGAGCGGCAGCCGAGCCCGCTCGACCGCCGCCTCCGCCGCCCGAGCCGCCTCCGATGCCGGGACCGCGGGTCGAGCCCGCGGCTCCGGCGGCCCGTCCCGCCCCTCCCCCGCCGCCCGAGCGGCCGGCAGCAGAGGTTCGGCGGGAACCGGCGGCTCCGGCCCGGCCGACGGGACCAGCGGCTCCGCAGAGCACGGGCTGGTGGGAGACCCTGCTCCGATTGATCGGTTTGAAGCGCAACTGAGCGGGGGACGGGCGTCGGTTCGTGACCGACGCCCGTTCTTCCCTCGCCGATCGGAAGGTGGTGGCCGATCAGGCGGCGGGCTCGGCCAGGCGAGCGAGTTCGGTGCGGCCGAGCCGGCCGTCGTGCAAGGCGGTGGCGACGAGCGCTCCGGCGATCCCCCGCTCCCGCAAGCGTTCGAGATCCTCGAGCCCGCGCACCCCACCCGCCGCCCAGACCCGCCGCGCCGACCCGGCCGCACGGTGGACCGCGTCGATTCGGGCGAAGTCCGGTCCGCTCGCCGTCCCGACCCGGGCGAGGGTCATGACGATCACGTCCCCAGGCCAGAGCTCGGGCCGCTCGCGCAGGCCTGCCGGATCGAGTGGCTCCTCACCCCGCCAGTCGAGCGAGAGGACGAGACGCTCCGAGGCGAGCGCGTGCGTCCGCTCGAGCAGCCGAGGATCGGCTTGGCTCTCGCTGCCGAGCACGGGGCGCACGCCGGGCAGGGCCTCGAGATCGCGGAGCCGTTCCTCGCTCGCGATGCCCGCGTCGACCCAGAGGACGAGGTCGGGAAAGCGCGTCGCGAGTTGCACGAGCAACGGGCGATGGTCGCCGCGACCGCGGATCGCATCGAGGTCGGCGAGGTAGAGCACACGGAACGGGTGGAGCGTCAGGAGGGCTTCCACGACGGCGAGGGGCTCGGCCGAACCCGTGAGCTTCGAGCCCGCGAGCGGGCGGTAGCGCTCGCGCTCGCCGGCCCGGGCGTGAACCACGAGCCCACCCACGAGATCGACGACGGGAACGACGGTGAAGGACGGCACGCTCTCTCTCCCCGACACGGGTGGAACCGGACCCCTCCTCGGTCTGGACCTGGGTGGTGCGCATCTCAAGGCGGCTTTACTCGTCGAAGACGCGCCCGTGGCGATCCGCGAGGTGCCCTGCCGGCTCTGGGAAGGTCTCGATCGGCTGGACGCCGCCTTCGGCGAAGCCCTGGCCGCCTGGCCGGAACCCGGGGCCGTGGCGCTCACCATGACCGGCGAGCTCGTCGACCTGTTCCCCGACCGGCGGACCGGCGTCCTCCACCTGCTCGACGCCGTGGCGGCACGGTTCCCGGGCCGGCCGCTCGCGGTCTGGAGCACGGACGGCTTCCTCGCCCCCGAAGCCGCCGCGACCTCCCCCCTGGCGGTGGCGTCCGCCAATTGGCAGGCGACCGCCGAGCTGCTCGCCCGGCGCCTCCCCTTCGGGATCCTCGTCGACATCGGCAGCACGACGACCGACCTCGTGCCCTTCGCCGGGGGCCGGGTACGGGCCCGCGGCCGCGACGATGCCGAGCGGCTGGCCGAAGGCGAGCTCGTCTATCGAGGGCTCGTCCGAACGCCTTTGATGGCGCTCGCCGACCGGGTGCCGTTCCGCGGCCGGCTCGTGGGCGTGGCGGCCGAACATTTCGCCACCACGGCCGACGTCTTTCGCCTGCTCGGCCGGCTCGACGAGGCGTTCGACCAGCATCCCGCGGCCGACGGCGGAGCCAAGACGGCCGAGGGGAGTGCCCGGCGGCTGTTGCGCATGGTCGGCACCGATCTCGGCCCGGCCTCGTTCCGGGAGGCTCGGGCCCTGGCCGCCCTCTTCGCCGAGGCGCAGCTCCGGCAGATCCACGACGGCCTCGCCCTCCTCCTCTCGCGTGCAGCGATCCCCGCCGAGGCCCCCCTGGTCGCAGCCGGCTGCGGCGCTTTCCTGGTTCCCGAACTCGCTCGGCGGCTCGACCGGCCGGTGCGGGATTTCGCTACGGTGCTGAGCCTCGAGGGCGAGCTCGCGCGCTGGGCTCGGGTCGCAGCTCCGGCCCTCGCCGTGGCCCTGCTCGCCCGCGAAGCTCGAACTCAAGCGGCCTGAAGCGATCGCCCGGGTTCGGTGCGCGCCGTCTCCAACGTGATGCGGACGCGCCGGAACGCCTCGGGGTCGAGGCGATCTCGGCGCTCGCCGCCACAGAGGGCACCGCGGAAGCCCAGATAGTCGGCGCCGAGCCGCACCGAAGGTGCGATGTCGGCGAGGCCGAGCGAACCCGCGAGGCCACAGAGGAGCCCGATTTCCCGTGCCGCTGCCACGAACCGGACGAGTCGGTCATCGTCGAGACAGCTGCGGAGACCGCCGGCACGCTTGTCGGCCGTATCGAGCATCACGCCCAGAAGGCCGGCCCGAGCGAAGGGTGCGAGGTCGGCGAGATCGGGGTCACGATCGGCCATGAGCACGGCCACGAGCCGCACCCCTCGAGCCGCCAACGGCGCGAGCCCGTCGAGGACGTGGGCCCGCCCCGAATCGGCGAAGAACCCCACCTTGACGACGTCGACGCCGCTCGCCGCCACTCGCTCGGCGGCCGCGCGCAGGAGCTGGAGGTCCATCGGCAGATCACCGGTGGTCGCCGAGAGCGGCACGCGACCGCCGAAGCGGGCGACCGCGGCCGACAGATGCTCGGGCTGCCAGGCGCCGAGGGCTCCTGCGCGGGGATCTTTGAGGTCGAGCACCTCGGCACCGAGCTCGAGGGCCGTCTCCGCCTCCTCGAGGTCGGCCACGCTCGCGAGCAGCGCCGGGCGCCGGGCGGGCAGCGGAAGCGGGGAAGGACGCATGGGAGCGAACCCTCGGGGTTCCTTGGCGACGGCTCCCTAACCCCGTTAAGACGACCCGCGCAACGCACGGGGGAGCGAGGCTCGTGGCGATCCGGCTCACGGGTGGACGGGTGTTCGACCCGCTCGCCGGCATCGACGGCGAGAGCCGCGATCTCTGGATCGACCACGGCCGGATCGTCCCGCCACCGCCGCCCGGCACGCCGGTCGAGGTCCACGACGTCTCGGGCTGTGTGGTGATGCCGGGCGGGATCGACATGCACAGCCACATCGGTGGCGGCAAGGTGGCGATCGCCCGGTTGCTCATGGCCGAAGAACACCGCGCCCACCGGGAGGCCTGCGGCCGGGGCTGCAGAGCCGGCAGTGGCGAGGTCTCGCCCTCCTCCTTCACCACCGGCTACCGCTACGCCCGGCTCGGCTACACGGCCGCCTTCGAGCCGGCGATGCTGCCGAGCAACGCCCGCGCCTCGCACCACGAGATGGCGGACATCCCGCTGCTCGACAAAGGTGCCTACGTGCTGCTCGGCAACGACGACTTGTTCCTGCGCCTGTTGGCCGAAGGCGCGGGCGAGCGGGCGATCGCCGACTACGTCGCTTGGACTTTACGCGCCACCGGGGCGCTCGCGGTCAAGATCGTCAACCCGGGCGGGATCGCCGCCTTCAAGTACAACCAACGTCGGCTCGATCTCGACGAGCGGGCCGCCCCTTACGGGGTCACCCCCCGAGGGGTTCTCACCGCCCTCGCCGACGCGCTCGACCGGCTCGCCGTCCCGCATCCGATCCACGTCCACGGCTGCAATCTGGGTGTGCCGGGCAACATGGAAAGCACGCTCGCCACCATTCGGGCGATGGAGGGGCGGCGGATCCACCTGACCCATCTCCAGTTCCACAGCTACGGCACCGAGGGGCCGCGGCGTTTCTCCTCGGGAGCGCCGGCGATCGCCGAGCTCGTCGACGCTTGCCCGAACGTCAGCCTGGATGTGGGCCAGGTGATGTTCGGCCAGACCGTGACCGCCTCGGCCGACACGATGGCGCAGTTCCGCAACGCCGCCCACGCCCGTCCACGCCGCTGGGTGGGAATGGACATCGAGTGCGAAGCGGGCTGCGGGGTCGTCCCGTTCCGCTACAAAGACAAGAGCTTCGTCAACGCGCTGCAATGGGCGATCGGGCTCGAGCTCTTCTTGCTCGTGCAAGATCCTTGGCGGCTCGCGCTCACCACCGACCACCCCAACGGCGGCGCCTTCACGCGCTATCCCGAACTGATCCGGCTCTTGATGGACAAGGATTTCCGCGACGCCATGTTCGCTCGGTTGCCGAAGGCGGCGCGCGAGCTCTCGATCCTCCCCTCGATCCGCCGCGAATATTCACTGTTCGAGATCGCCATCCTGACCCGTGCCGGCCCGGCGCGCCTTTTGGGGCTCGAGCGGGAGATCGGTCATCTCCGGCCCGGTGCGCGGGCCGACGTCGCCGTCTACCGCGACGATCCGGACCGCCAGCGGATGTTCGAGCGCGTCCATCTGCTCTTCAAGAACGGTCGGCTCGTGGTGCGTGACGGCGAGGTCCTGGAGCCCACGGTCACGGGCGCCGTCCATCTCGTCCGGCCGGATTTCGATCCGGCGATCGAGGCCCGGATCCGGACGTTCTTCGAGACTTGGCGTGATCAGCGCCTGTCGAGCTTCACGCTGGATGCGGACGAGCTCGCGGAAGCGGGCGAGGTGGTCGAGCACGCCTGCCGCGGTGCCCCACCCCCACCACCGGCGCGGCCGCGTTCCGGAGCCGCCGGATCGTGACCGCCCCGCTCGAACTCGACGGCGTGCTGGTCCGCGACAGCTTCGCCGAAGCCTTCCCGATGCGCGCCACGCGCCTCTTGATCACGGCCGACAGCCCGCGCTGGGCCGAGATCGCGGCGCGGACCACGACCGGCTTCGCGACCTCGGTGATCGCTTGCGGCTGCGAGGCCGGGATCGAGCGCCCACTCGCCCCCGAGGAGACCCCGGACGGACGGCCGGGTGTGGCGGTCCTCCTCTTCGCGATGAACGAGAAGGGCCTCGCCGACCAGCTCGTGAAGCGGGTCGGCCAATGCGTGCTCACCTGCCCCACCGCAGCCGCCTGGTCGGGCCTCGATTCGGAGCGGACGGTCCCGCTCGGCCGCAGCCTGCGCTTCTTCGGCGACGGCTATCAGAGCAGCAAGCGGATCGGCCATCGCCGCTTCTGGCGCGTGCCGGTCATGGAGGGCGAGTTCCTGGTCGAGGACCGGGTCGGGATCACCGAGGGGGTGGGGGGTGGCAATTTCCTGATCTTGGCCGAGACCGCCCGGGCCGCCCTCCGCGCGGCCGAGGCCGCGGTCGAGGCGATCGGGCGCGTACCGGACGTGATCCTCCCCTTCCCGGGTGGGATCGTCCGTTCGGGCTCGAAGGTAGGGGCACGCTATCGGGGTATGATCGCCTCCACCAACCATCGCTACTGCCCGACCCTGCGCGGCCACGTGGCCGACAGCGCCTTGCCGCCCGAGGTCGGCTCGGTGCTCGAGATCGTCGTCGACGGGCTCGAGGAAGCCGCGGTCGGTCGGGCCATGGTCGAAGGCATCCGCGCGGCCTGCGCCCTCGGCCGGGGAGCGGGCGTCGTCGCGATCGATGCCGGCAATTACGGCGGCAAGCTCGGGCCGTATCATTTCCACCTGCACCGGCTGCTCGCCCGATCCGTGGACGCGACTACGGGATGACCGTGCCGGACCCGCCGGCTCTGCCCTCGCTCGGCGAGGCGGTGCGGACCTGGGCGCGGATCGCCCTCCTCTCCTTCGGCGGTCCGGCCGGTCAGATCGCGTCGATGCACCGCGTGTTGGTCGAAGAAAAACGGTGGATCGGTGAGGGGCGCTTCTTGCACGCGCTCCATTTCTGCATGCTCTTGCCCGGGCCCGAGGCCCAGCAGCTCACGATCTATTTGGGTTGGCTCCTGAACGGGCTCCGGGGCGGTCTCCTGGCCGGCATCCTTTTCGTGTTGCCGGGCTACGTGGCACTCACCGGGCTTTCGGTCCTCTACCTCACGCTCGGTCGACTGCCCCTCGTGCAGGCCATCTTTTTGGGCCTCCGCGCGGCCGTGTTGGCGATCGTCCTCGAAGCGGTGATCCGGATCGGTCGGCGGAGCTTGCGCAATCGGACGATGCTCGGCCTCGCCGGGCTCGCGTTCCTGGCTCTCTTCGCCCTCGCGGTTCCCTTCCCGCTCGTCGTCCTCGGAGCCGCCCTCCTCGGCTGGCTCGGCGGACGGTTCGGCCTTCCCCCGTTCCTGCCGGGCGACGGGCCTTCCGGCCACAGCGCGCGCGGCGAGCCGGGCTCGGCGCTCGGCGAGACCCTCCCGGCCCATGCCCGGACCGGCCCGGGCTGGAGCACGCGGGTGGTCGCCATCGGTCTACCGCTCTGGCTCGCCCCGACCCTCCTGCTCGTCACCCTGCTCGGGTCCGACCACGTGCTGACCGCGCTCGCCCGGCTCGCGAGCGTGCTCGCGCTCGTCACCTTCGGCGGAGCCTATGCCGTGCTCACCTGGCTCGCTCAAGTAGCGGTCGAGACCCACGGCTGGCTCACCCCCTCCGAGATGCTCGACGGGCTCGCTCTCGGCGAGACCACACCCGGGCCCCTGATCATGGTGCTCCTGTTCGTGGCCTTTCTCGCCGCGTTCCGCGAGCCCGGCGGTTTCGACCCGCTCCTGGCCGGGCTCCTGGGTGGTACGCTCGTGACCTGGGTGACCTTCGTTCCTTGCTTCGTGTGGATCCTGGCCGGGGCGCCGTACGTCGAGCGGCTGCGCGCCGACCGCACCCTCGCCGCGGCCCTGGAGGTGATCGGCGCAGCCGTGACGGGCGTGATCCTCCACCTCGCGACATGGTTCGCGCTCCACACGCTCTTCCTCGTGGTCGAGCCGGTCCGCCTCGGCCCGCTCGTCGTCGACCTACCGGTGCTCGCGAGCTGGAACCCCGCCGCTTGTCTCCTCACCCTCGGGGCCCTGCTCGCCGTCTTCCGCTTCCGGATCGGGCTCGCACCACTCCTGCTCGGCGGAGCGGCTGCCGGCCTCGGCCTCCACTTCCTCCGCTTCGAGCTCTTGGGCTTTCTTTGAAAGAGCTCGATCAGGAACCCGCGCCGGCGGCCGCCGCCATTTGATCGTAGCAGGCGAGCGCCTGGGCGCCGTAGACCGAGGAGGGGCCGCCGCCCATTTCGACCGCCACCCCGATCGTCTCGAGGAGCTCCTGGCGAGTGACGCCGAGCCGCAGGCAGGCGCGGGTGTGGAAGACGATGCAACCCTCGCAGCGCACCGCGATCGAGATGGCGAGCGCGATGAGCTCCTTCTGCTTGTGGGTGAGAGCGCCGTCCTGGCTCGCCGCTTGGACGAGCCCGCGGAACGCCTTCATCGGCTCGCCACCCGCCTGGTGCAGCGCCTTGGAATTGGCGACGTACTCCTGTTCGAGCGCCAGATAGTCCTTGGCCACGGGCTCCTCTCCCTCGGTCGGTTCGAATGGTGCTCCTCGACGCGATGCCCGATCGACGGGCTCGTGTCGATCCGCCACGGGACCGGCTCGACGCGGGGCCGGGCACGAACGGCAGCGTGCGGGCTCCGGGGAGACCGGATGTGCCCGCCCGACACCGCCCGGGTGAGGTTCGGGTCACGTGCGGGCGAAGCTCCGGCCGTCCCGGCCGAGCGGTGTGCGAGCGAAAGAAAAAGCCGGCCCGACGGGGCCGGCCCGCGTGGTGACGGCCGGACGCTCAGGAGCCGGCCTTGATCTCGATCTTCTTGGCCTTGGCCTCGGCCGAAGGCTTCTTCGGCAGGGTGATCGTCAACACACCCTTGTCGAACTTGGCCTCGACCTTGTCCTCTTCGACCTCGACCGGGATCGGGATCTGGCGGAGGAAGGAGCCGTAAGCGCGCTCCATGAGGTAATAGCCCTTCTCCTTCTCCTCGCGCTCCTGCTTCTTCTCGCCCTTGATCGTGAGCACGCCGTCGGCGAGCTGGACCTCGACGTCCTTCTCGGTGACGCCCGGCAGTTCGGCTTGGACCTCGACCGCGGTGTCGGTCTCGCGCATGTCGACCCGGGGCGCCATCAGCCCCATGCCGAGGGCCGGCCGGGCGAGGCTGAAGCTCTTGGTCATCTCCTCGAACAGGCGATCCATCTCGCGGCGCATGGCCGTGAACGGATCCTCGGCGAGCTCGCGGCGGCCGAACGGCATCAGCGACTTGAAATCCATCGTCTCGCTCCCCTCTCGGCACGTCCCCCGACCGGGACGGCTGCGAGAGAGGTGGGAATGAGCAAACGGAATGCCAGCCCGGGACCGGTGCGCGACGCGGTCGCAGCGACCGGAGCGGCCCCAGGCCGCAGGATCGAGTGACATCGTCGCGACGAAGGACGTAGCGGGGAGAACGCAGGCGCGAGTATCTGTTCGTGTGGCGCGTCATGATATGCCCACAAGCCTTGCGGTCCGCGGACCCTCTCGGGCAGTCTGGTATGGCCCGACAAGGTGGGGCGTCGCGTGCCACCCCGGCTCGGGACCGCTTTACCGGGTCGCGAGCAGAATCACGGGTCGCAAGGAAACGCCATGGCCACAGCTCGTGCCGAGACCGCCTCGCTCGCCGAGCCGCGCACCGTCCACAAAACGGTCTTGTTCGCCGTCGTCGACACACTCGCCATTTTGAGCGGTTTCCTGATCGCGCTCGGCCTTTTGGCCCTGCGGCCAAACTTCGCCGCCGCGCTCCAGCTCGTCCCCCCCCGGATCGCGATCGACCTCGCGATCGTCGCCGGGCTCGTGCTGTTCTTCCGTTCGAGCGGGCACTACACCGAGCGACACTCGTTCTGGCAGGAGCTGGCCGAGATCGTCCTCGCCTTCGCCGCGGCGTTGCTGGTCGACTCGGCGGCGATGTTCTTCCTCAAGCTCGAGCCCTCGCGATTGAGCGTCTTGGGCTTCTGGACCGTCGGCTGCGTGGTGCTGATCGTCGGTCGCTGGCTGGTCAAGAGCTGGCTCGTCACTCGGGGACTGTGGTCGCTGCCGGCGGTGATCGTCGGCACCGGGCAGAACGCCCGCGACCTCGCCCTGGCCCTGCTCGACGACCCGCTGCCGACCTTTCGGCCGATCGCCTTCGTCGATCCGAATGCGGAGATGACCCGGGTCGGTTCGCTCGAGATCGAACGCGACCAATCCCTCCCGGTGCTCGGGGCACGCCGCGACCCGTTCGAGATCGCCCGCCGCTTCCCCCACGCCCGCGTGCTCGTCGCCCTGGAGCTCGACGAGTTCCCAACGGCCAAGCCGTTCGTCGAGCGGCTGAGCCGAGCCCATCGCCAGGTCGAGCTGATGCTGCCGTTCCGCAGCCTGCCGGCTCGGCGCTACTACCGGACCCATTGGGTCAACCACGACATCACGACGGTCCGGCTCGCGCCGAGCCTGGGCTCTCGCTCCCAGCAATACGTCAAGCGCGCCTTCGACCTCGTCCTGGCGAGCCTGATCTTGGTCTTTTTGGCCCCGCTCTTCCTGCTCTTGTGCGCCTGCGTGGCGACGAGTGGCCGCCCGATCTTCTTCGCCCACACCCGGATCGGCCGCCACGGCCGACCGTTCCGCTGCCTCAAGTTCCGGACCATGACTCCCGACGCCGAGCGACGACTCGCCGAAATCCTCGAGCGGGATCCACGCGCCGCCGTCGAATGGCAGCTCACCCGCAAGCTCAAGGACGATCCGCGGGTCACCAAGATCGGTCGCTTCCTGCGCCGCACCAGCCTCGACGAGCTGCCGCAGCTGATCAACGTCATCAGAGGCGAGATGAGCCTCGTCGGACCGCGTCCGGTTACCGCCGAAGAGGTCGAGGCCTATGGCGAGCATCGCGACTGCTACCTCCAGTCCCGTCCCGGCATCACCGGACTCTGGCAGGTGAGCGGGCGCAACCAGCTCGACTTTCGCCGACGGGTCCACCTCGATGCGTTCTACGTCCAGAACTGGAGCCTCTTGCGGGACATCGTCATCCTGTTGATGACGGTGCGCGTCGTCTTCTCCAGACACGGCGCTTATTGAATCTTCGGCACCGACAGGGACCGCCCTCTCCCCGCCCGCGGCGATAGGCCTTGCGGAACACCCGGGCCCGAGCCGGCGACTTCGCGCGCAACGGATCTTGACAAAAAACCTATAGCGAGATAGAAGTCATACGCGACGCCATCCCGCGGCGGCCGCCGCGCGCGAGAGGACCCCGCCTTGGCCACACCGCAGCCCGATCTCGTCGAGACGGCACGCGACGTCCCGGTCACGCTCTGGCCGCTCGCCAACGACAGCCCGAGCGACCTTCTCGTCGTCGCCTTCCAGCAACCGAGCTTCGGCTCCGTGACCTTCGACGCGGAGGCCCGGAGCTTCACCTACACGCCCGCACCGGGCTTCGTGGGCGAGGACAGTTTCGACTACACCGTCCGTGATACGAGCGGCACCACCGCGACCGCCACGGTCACGATCCGCGTGGTCCAGCCGAACCGTCCGCCCGTGGCCGTCGACGACGTCGTGACCGTCCCGCCGGGTGGCACGGTCGAGATCGACCCGCTCACCAACGATTCCGATCCCGACGGCGACCCCTTGAGCCTCGTGGCACTCGGGATGCCGGAGGACGGCAGCGTCGCGGTCCTCGACGGGCGACGGCTGCGCTACGTCCCACGCACCGGCTTCACCGGCCAGGACAGCTTCACCTACACCGTGCGCGACCCGAAAGGCGCGAGTGCTCCGGCCACGGTCCGGATCCGGGTCGAGACCCCCAATCGACCGCCGGTCGCCGGTCGCGATCGGATCACGGCCGCGACCGGCGTTCCGGTCACGATCGACCTGCTCGCCAACGATTCCGATCCCGACGGCGAGCCGCTGACCGTCACCGCGCTCGGCATGCCGGAGCACGGCAGCTTGAGCTTCCTCGGCCAGGGTCGGGTGACCTACACCTCCGCACCCGGCTTCGAGGGCACCGACCGCTTCGACTACACGATCGGGGACGGTCGCGGCGGCTCCGCCACCGGCGAGGTCGAGATCCTCGTGAGCCGCTCGAATGCCGCGCCGGTGGCACGTGACGACAGCGCGACCACCGAGGCCGGCACCCCGGTCACGCTCGATCTGCTCGCCAACGACACCGATTCGGACGGCGATCCGCTCACCCTCGTGGGGTTGAGCGTACCCGCGCGCGGCCGCCTCGCGGTCGCCGCCGACCAGCGCGTCACTTACACGCCGGATGCCGGCTTCGTCGGCCAGGACAGCTTCACCTACACGGTTCGCGACTCGCGGGGCGCCACAGCGAGCGCCACGGCCACCGTCACCGTCACCCCGCCGGCTGCGCCCTCGACCTTTCTCAACGGCTATCGCTACCGCCGGCGGATCGTGATCCCCCGGCACGTCGTTCGCGGCACGGCCCCGCTCGCGGGCTTCCCGCTGCTCGTCCTCGAGGGAGGCCCCTGGCTGCGGGATACGGCCCGAGGTGGCCGAGTCGAAAGCGCGCAGGGCTACGATCTGCGCTTCGAGCTCGAGAACGGCACCAAGCTGCCGCACGATGTCGAGCGCTACGATCCGATCACGGGTCGGCTGATCGCCTGGGTCCGGCTGAACGAGCTCCGTCCGAACGACGATCTCGTTCTTTTCCTCTACTACGGCAAGGCCGGTCTCGCTGCGAGCGAGGCCGATCCGGCCGCCACTTGGCGCGACTATCTCGCGGTCTGGCACCTGCCCGACCCGACCGATCGCACCGGTCGCGGGCGCAATCTCCTCGCCACTGCGGTGAGCACGGCCGAGGGCCCGATCGGTGCGGCCGGCCGGTTCGACGGCACGGGAAGCGAGCTCACCCTCGCCGATCCCTCCTTCCTCGACGGCCATACCGCGCTCACCGTTCAGCTCTGGGTGCGAAGCGACCGGCTCGACAGCGATCGCGGCCTGCTCGTCTGCGGCCCGATCACTGGCCGCGACTTGGACGCCGCCTTCGTCCTGCGGCACGCGACACGTGGCCTCTACAGCAGCCGGGCGCGGGTCCTGACGGTCGAAATGGCGCTCGCTGACGGCCGTATCGTGTACGAGAGCAGCCCCGGCCGCGCCGACGACGCCCGCCACGCCCTGGCGCTCGTCTTCGACCGCGGCGAGGGCGCCACGCTGGTCGTCGACGGCATCGCCGACACACCGTCCTATGTGGTCGGCAGCACCCTGCTCGGCCCCACCCGCATCGGCCGTGGTCCGCTCCGGATCGGCACCGGTCCTCTGGAACCCTCGGCCGGCCGCTGGCTCGGGCTGATCGACGAGCTGCGCGTGCGGGCTTCGGCCCTGCCCGCGGCCTGGCTCGCCATGGAACACGCCAACCAGCGCGATCCCGCGAGCTTTTACGGAATCGGTGGCGAAGATGCGTTCGGCGATCCGGCCGCGGCCCCGGTCGCGGTCCCGCTCACCGCGAGCACGGCACTCGGCGCTTCCGTCGTCCTCGATCCGCTCGCCGCGGCCCTCTTGCCCGGTGGTGGCAGCGCAACTCTCGCCGCGGTCGGGACGCCCACGGCTGGCACGGCGGTGATCGAAGCCGGCAAGATCCGCTACACGCCGCCTGCCGGTTTCACCGGGACCGCCCGCTTCACCTTCGAGATCCACAAGGACGGCAAGACCTCGATCGGCACCGCGACGGTCCGCGTCGAGGTCCGTGCGGCCGAAACTTCGGCCGAGCAGGATCGCCCCTTCGCCGACCGGCTTTACGGTAATCCCTATCACGCCGATTCGCTCGCGACCCGGCAGCCGGTGCCGAACGGCCCCGTCGCCAAACGCTTCCTCGCCGATCGCACGGGCACGCTCGCCGCGGTCCGCTGGCCCTGCCAGATCACCGCGGGTGACGGCGGCGAGGTGGTCGTCAAGGTCGAGACCGACTATCAAGGCAAGCCGTCGGGGTTGGCGATCGGCACCACCGCGATCAACGGCGGGGCGAGTAGCCTCGCCGGCCAGGGTCCGCTTCCGCTCTGGAGCTTCGAGCAGCCGGTCCCGGTCGAGGCGGGGCGGGCCTACCATCTCGTCTGGTATCAGCTCGCCGCCGCGGGGCGCTGCGTGGTCGTCCACCATCGTGCCGACGTGCCGATCCCGGCCGGGCAGAATCTCCGCGGCGGCCCCTACGAGGGCGACGGCGGCACGATCCATCAACAGGTCTCGAGCCTGTGGCAGCCGGGCAACGAGCACGGCGGCTTCCTCCAGCTCGTCTGGTCGGACGGCCTCGTGACCGGGAACCCGATCGTCGCCGGCTCGCCCGGGCTCAAGAAGAGCTTCGGTGGCCCCGTCATGATCCGCGAGCGGTTCACCGTGGCGGACTACACGCGCAAGATCGACGGGGTGTGGCTGCGGGTCTGGTGGGAGGGCGGCACGCCCTCCGACCTCCTGGTTCGCCTCGAGACCCTCGAGGGAACCCTGCTCGAGCAGCTCGCGGTGCCGCGCAGCGCGCTCTCGCAGACCCGCAACGTCGTCGGTGACACGACGAGCCCCCCGGCAGCTTGGGTCCATCGCCGCTTCACCCGGACCCACACGCTCGAGCGGGGTCGCAGCTACGCCCTCCGGCTGAGCGCCTCGACGGGCAACTACATCGTCCACGCCGTCCAGCGCAGCGACCTTCCGAGCCGCGAGCAGTGGCCGCAGGCTTGGGCCGAGGTCAGCACCAACGGCGGCAGTGCCTGGCGCGGCTGGGACGACGGTACCGATCCCTCGGGCGTGGCGCGGACCGATTGCCACCTCCCGCTCGCCTTCACCCTCGCCGGCAGCCTCGAGCGGCTCGGCGTTGACAGCCTGATCGGGACCGCCAATTGGAACCTCGGTGATTTCCGTCGCCTCGCCGAGGATGCCGGCTTGGGCGACGATCTCGGCGAGGCCCGGACGGTGGCGAACGGCGGGACGGCGTGGGCGCATCTCGGGTTCCCGACGCCGAGCCGTCCCCCCGTCGGCCGTCAGACCTTCCGGATCCGCGCCCGCTGCTCGGTCGCGGGTGGAGCGATCAGGGTCGAGCTTTTGGAGAACGGGGTCTTGCGCCGGGATCTCGGCACCCAGCCTCTCGGCACGAGTTTCTCGACCCTGAACTTCACCTGGGACGCCTCGTTGCTCGCCGATCGGTCGGGGGCCGGCGTGGAGCTCAAGCTCTGGCTCGTCGACAATCTGCCGAGTGGCTTCTACGTCGTCGACGCGGTCGACTGGCTCGCCGATCCGGCCGGATCGCAGAGTGTGGGCGGCGGTGGCGGCGGTGGTAGTGGCGGCGGTGGTACGATGCCGGTGGCGTGGGGCTCGGTCCCGCCGCTCGGCTCCTGGCACGGGATCGGCCAGCCGTTCAGCTTCGCGTACAACAGTCAGGGACAGCTCGTCTGGCAGCCGCTGCGGGACTACAACGAGTGGCTCGGCCGGCCGGCCAACATCGTCAAGGTTTGGCCGAACATGTCCTCGGCCGGTATTCCTAACTGGGACGGGATCGCCGGTGGTGCCGGTTCGTCGGATGCGACTTGGGCCGGGCAGCTCAACGAGGTCAACCCGAACCGCGCGTTCGACCCGACCTATTGGCCGGTGGCGAACCCTGTCGTTCTTGCCCTTACAGCAGTGCCGCTCAGCCACGGGAACGCACGGAACAGCTCGACAGGTCAGTGGGGGCGATCCGGCATCTGGGCGGAAATCGCCGCCGGCAACTACGACGTCTACTACCAGCGCTTGTTCCGCCGTATCGCCCATCGTTGCGGGCAGGCCGGCCGAGACCCACGGACGGTCGTGATCCGCTGGAACTGGGAGGCGAACGGCGATTGGTACACACACAGCATCGGCCCGGACAAGGCGAACTTCGTGGCCGCTTGGCGCCGCTGCATGGACATCATGCGCAGTGCGGTGGGTGCCGTGCTCGGCGCCGGCAAGAGCTTCCTGATCGAGTTCGGTCCGGCGGGGCACCTCAAGTTCGGCAACGGGGTGAGCGAGCGGCTCTGGAACGTCTATCCCGGCGATGACTGGGTCGACATTTGCGGACTGGGCATCCACGACCAGGTCGGCATCACGGTGCAGGCCGACTGGGATCGGTATCTACGCTATCCGGCTACCATTGCCGGCACCACCTTCGAGGGCATCATCGACTGGTTCGACTTCGCGCGGTCGAGGAACAAGCTGGTCGGCACCAGCGAAATCGAGAGCAACTACAACGGCAGGCAGTATTTTCCCAAGACCCAGAACATGAGCGTCATGTGGACGACGGGCTTCGAGCCCCTCCGACGGCGCTATGCCGGCGCGTTCGCCTACTTCATCTACCTGTGGACCGGTGACAGCGCGTTGAAGCGAGCAGACGGGTGGGGGGAGCCGTACCGCCAGCTCTACAAGCCCTGACCTCCGCTCCGACCCGCAGCCCCGAGCGGGCCGCGGCACCCTCGCGGTGCCGCGGCCCATCGCCTCGCTCAGCGCGCCCTTGCGGTTGCCGGAAGGGGCAGCGCCCCACAGATCTCGACCGCCTCGCTCGGCTCGTGCCGCCAGCGATAGGCGAAGACGTGGCTGTCGGTAGGCATCTCGACCGGTTCCGCGAGCCGGTCGAGCACCGCGACGGCCTCGGGAGTGGCGAGGTAGGGCCGCCGCCAATGGAGCGCGGGCGCGAGGAACAGCCCGCTGGGTGCACAGCGGATCACCTTCTCGAGCGCCTCGAGGCTGCCGATCACCGGGCGGCCCGTTCGTGGGTCGCGATCGAAGTCCGCGCGGTTGTCGGGTGGCAGCTCGGCGAGCTTCGACGGATTGAACAAGATATCGTGTCGATCGAAGTAGAAGAGCGGTCCGAGCTCCTCCGTGTTGATCACGACCGTCGCCTCGGCGAGCATGGGAACGAGCACCGGAGCCGCCCGTCGCCAGTCGGTGTCCGGCGTCTCGGGGCCGAGCGGCAGATCGGCGAGCACGCTCGCGCTCCGGAGCCAGAACGGGTTGGCGAGCAACAGCGTCGCGAGCGCGCCACCGATCAGCGCACGGCTCGCCAGCCCCGCCGCGCCGCCGAGTTCGGCTAGGGCACGTTCGAGGCGTTCCGTGAGCCTACGGACCACCGGGACGAGGGAGGGGAGCAGCCCCGCGATCGCCAAGCCCCAAACGATGAACAGAAAAGGCTGGGCATAGGCCAGATAGCGCAAGCCTTTCGAGCCACCGAACGAGCCGATCAGGAACGAGACCGCGAACACCACGGTCGCGACCCCGCCGAGGCGTGGTGCCCGGGCGATCGCGAGGATCGCGAGGACGCCGATCGTGGTCCACAAGGTCGGGTACAACAGAAGATACCAGATGTAATAGAACCAAAATTGTTCCTTCATCGGTAGATTGAAGAGGGGAGGCTCGCGGTAGAGCGCCCAAAGCTCGGCCAACCGGCCGCTGGCCAGAGCGAGGCCGAGAACGCCAGCAGCGAGGAGAGCTCCACCGAGCAGCCGGGACAGCCGAGCCGGCCAGGACAGATCGGCACGCCGGAGAAGGCGCAGGACGAGGACGGGGACCGCCCAAGCCGCCAGGGCGGCGAGCCCCAGATAGGTGGTCGGCTGGAGTTGGACGGCGAGGAGGGCGAGCCCTGCTGCAGCGAGCAGGCGGAGCAGCTGGACCACCGGCCGCGCCGGCCTACCCAAGGTCTCCACGACGAGCCAGGTGCTGCCGAGGAACGCCAGGGTCTGGAGGGCGTAGAACCGGCAGAACTGCGCGATCTCGATCGCGAAGGGCGAAACCGCGTAGAGCCCGGCGACGAGCGCCGCAGCGGTCGGCCCGGCCTCGCGACGGACCCAAAGGAAGAGCAGAAGGACAATCGCCACGGTCGCGAGGACCGAGGGCATCCGCGCCGCGACGAGGCTCTCGCCCAAGAACCGAAAAGAGGCGGCCACCAAATGCGTGAACAGGACGCCGCGCCGATAGACCCCCTCGGCGATCCGCGGCTCGCCCGTCTCGAGCAGCCCACGGGCTGCCAGCATGTGGTAGAATTCGTCGGGATTGTCCGAGGGCTGGTCGAGGTTGACGAGGTAGAGCAGGAAGCTCGCGACACCCAACGCCGCCCCGCTCCAGAAGCCCGGGTTCTCGGCCACACGCTGGTCGAGGGCGTCCGTCACCCGAGCGCCCGGTGTGACTCCGTTCCGACGCATGCGGTGGTTCCGTTCCGCAGTCCTCACTTCCGGCATTTAGCCGACCATGCTCCACCTGTCTGCCCACCCCTGCTCCCGAGGCTTTTCCCACAGGGAGCGAAAGGCTTCAGACGACCTGATCTTCCGGTTATAGTGCCGCCGGTTCTAGGCGTGACGGAGCGGACCTCACGTGATCGCCAAGGTCGAGCCGGGCTCGAGCCGTGCCGTGCTCGGCCTCGGTCGGGTCGGAACGACGACTGCCGAACAGGCCGCGGTCGCCGGATACCGGCCGGACCGGAGGATCGACTTCGATCCGCACAAGCTGGTGGCGTTCGCCGCCGGCCGCTCGCCGGTCGCCGAGCCCGGTCTCGACGCGCTCCTCGAGTCACCAGCGCGATCCGGCCGCCTCGCCGTGAGCCCGACGATCGAGCCGATCCTCGACGGACTCGAGGTGGTCTTGGTCTGCCTCGGAACATCGGCGGGCCCCGACGGCCGGCTCGACCTCACGGCCCTGCTCGACCTGTTGCGCCAGCTCGCTCGCAGGTTGCGGCGGCGCTTTCCCACACGCGCGCTGCTCTGGATCGTGGAGCGCAGCACGATCGTGCCCAAAACGATGGATCGGCTGGTCGTCCCCACGCTCCCCGCTGAAGCGCGTGCCGAGCCCGGCTCGCGCTTCGACGTTGTCTACAATCCCGAGTTCCTCCGTGAAGGAAGCGCTCTTGAGGACCTCGCTCGCCGGCACGTATCCTCCTCGGCAAGCGCTTTCCACGAGCGAGTTGCCGTCTCCTCGGGATCTACGACGCGGTCCAGGAAACGCTCCTCGACGTCTCGTTCCGTCTCAACGAGATCGTCAAGCTGCTCGACAATTGATTCTGCGCCCTCAAGGTGGCGTTCGCCAACGCGCTGGGCTGGATCGCGCTCTCCGCGGGCGTCGACCCCGGCGGCCTCGCCGAACTCATGCTGATGGACCGCACGCTCAACCGCTCCTCGGCCTATCTGCGGCCGGTAGGACCCTATGGCGGGCTCCGCTTCGGGAAGGACCTGCAGGAAACCGTGGCCTTCGCGCAGGACGCCGGCCTCACGCTGCCGGCGCTCGCTGCCGTTCCGCGGAGCAACGATCGGCGCGTCGAATTCCTGCTCTTGCGGATCCGCACGGCCGTCGTGCCACCGGGGGCCGCTCTCCTAGTCGGCGCCTCCGTCAAGGATGGCACGGACGATCTGCGCGGGCGCCCGAGTCTGGCGTTCCCCGAGCACCTCCTCCTGGCAGGTTACGAGCTTCCGGTGGTCGACCCGGCCCTCGACGGAGCCGCGCGCCGCGCTCGCCTCGTGGTGCTCGCCAAGATGCTCCCGGGGCTCGTCGCCCGGCTACCGACGGGCCTTCCGGTGGTCGACATGCCGCGGCTCCCGCCGCCGTGAGCGTGATCACCCCGCACGTGCATCACCAACACATGGTGTCCGGCCGGTGAGACCAGACGAAAAGGCCCTGGGCCACATCGCGCCGCCCGCCGGAACCCACCGGCGCCGACCCTCCGTCCGTGCCACCTTGATGCCTGCTGCAGCACTCCCGCATCCCGTCTTCCGGACGCTGAAACGTCTGTTCGGCGCGCTCTTCTCTTTCGAAGCCCTGTTCGCCCTCTTTCTCTACTCGAACAACATCAAGCCCTTTTTGCCATCCCTACCCGTCGACGAGACCATTCTCTTCGGCGCAGCCAGTCTCCCCTTCGCTGGGTTCCTTCTTTGGCGACGTGGCCTCCCAGCGCGCGGTCTGCCCGCGACGGCCATCGGCCTTCTCCTCTTCGGTTGGCTCGCCTTGTCCATGCTCTGGAGCCCCGCCCAATTCCTAGCCGCTCGCGCCGTCGCGTACAATCTCACGTTCAATCTCTATTGCTTGCTCGCGGGCGCTCTGGTCCTCGCCGCCGATCGTCTCCGTGTCCGTCGCTTCCTCGTCTTCGTCCTCCTAGTCGCTCTTTTCCTCTCGGTTCACGGGTTCTGGATCTATCTGCAGTACGGCACCTTTCGTTTCTATAGTGGTTTCGAAGGAATTCAAGCTTATCTCCTCTGGACCTTTCCTGTCTCCACCGCGAGTGCGATCCCCCTCACCCTCGCCCTCACCGCTCCTCTCGGTACGCTGCGTCAGATCGTGAGCCTGGCTCTCGCCCTCTTCTTCGGCGCATTCCTCCTCGTTGCCAGTGCTCGTGGGCCCATGCTCGCCTATCTTTTCTCTTTCTTTTTTCCACTCCTGATACACCCGCCCCGGGTCGGCCACGGCTCCCTGCAGATTCCAGCATTTTACGTTTTTCTCCTTTTTCTCACCAGCTCCCTCCTCTTGCTTCTCCTCGGTTTCCTCGCCTCCGGCGATGTCCCACCGACAGTCGAACGCTTCATTGATCTGCTTGGCTACATCAGAGCCGGCGGGGTCGCCGTCCGCTTCGACCGACTCAGTTACTGGTACCACGCCATCCAATTTTGGTCCCGTTCACCCCTCTTCGGTATCGGGATCGGCGGCTTCTCGTATCTCTACGCCTTCGGGCGCGAAATCCCCGGCACACATCCACACAACGTCGTTCTCGAGCTCCTCGCCGAAACGGGTTTGGTCGGTGCCTTTCTTTTCTTTACCTTGCTTCGCGTCAGTCTTCGCGATTTTTCGATCCGTCGCCTCCACCACGATCGTCTCTACCTTTGTATCTTCCTGATGTTTGTGGGCCTTCTCGTCGTCCGCGCGATGACCTCTACCGACCTGGCGAATCAGTGGGAATTATTTCTTACAATCGGCCTTCTCACCTTACCGCCCGCTCCGTCAACGGCCCACCACGCCGTCCCCTCCCCCTCGCGCCCAAGTTCGGATCGCCGGACCCGGAAAAAAGGACAAGGATAAAATCCGTGGCATTTCCGCGCGCCGGCCTTGGCAGACTCGCCTGCACTCGGACGAGGGAATAACCATAACGAGAACTGCGATCGCTTGTTCCCGAGCCCCCGACCTCCCTCGGAGGGAGGTGACAACGCCTGCCGCTGCTCGACCCACGCACAGGAGCCACACAGGTACCACGCGGAGAGACGTGATCATCCATAACGGATCCCGTGACAACACCAAAATGCGCAGCGTAGGCAACGCCACCTCGCCCTGCAGTCGAAGCCCCATCGAATCTCCGCTCGGGTCGGCGAGGTCGAACCGTCCGATCCCGAAAGAATCACCGCGCAACGCGTTGATCCCCGGATTCGCCCGAAAAAGTGACGTTTTCCGTGATGCGGACGCGGATGAATCCACCGCCGTGCGCGGTAACGAAACGTGCGGCCGAGACGATGGCAACAGTATCGTTAGGCCCTGCCGCATCGGGGTATAGATTGTAAATATGTAAGACTCGTTCCATCCGAAACGTAAGGTTGTAGATCCCGTCGCGGGCATGCCTGTCTTGTACAAGATGCGGAACCGTCACCCCGCCTGACAGCGGAATCGGCGTGCAAACTGGGATGGTCGCTAGCACGACCTTTCTCCCTCGACTCCAATAGTGGAAATCAACACGAGGTACGACCGCACGACATTGCGGCCTTGAGATAGCGCAGACGAGGCCGGCAGAGATCGCGCATCCGACGAAGCGACTGTCACCGGTACGGATGGCGCGTCCCGCTGCCCAGGCGAGGAGGATGAGGAACGTATGCGTGAAGGCTTCCGTGGCGAGTTGACGTGGAAAGACGAGTGACAGGGGAAGGAACAAGTGAACAATAGCGACCGCCAGAGCCAGGGTCGGCCAGAGATCGAGCTTTCCTCCGATCCCGACGAGGACGAGCGTGGTGCGTATCGCACAGGTCGATTGCAAACCCACGACGAGCGATTGTCAGCCGAATAAGAGTAATGCACCATGGATCGTATAATCACCGGAGGCCCACGTCGCGCCATGCGGTCCGGAGTACCCGAGTCTGCCGCTCCGTCGAGGCGTCAGTGAAAGACCGGGTGGAGGACAATTTCAGGACGGTTTGCGAGGCGCTCGCCTTCGAAAGCGACGGCGATCTTTTCCTGGGGGATTATGTCTCGGTCTGTGTTTATGAAGGCGGCCGGTGACTGGACGTTGCGGAGCACGAGCGTCCCGTGCGCCAGGGCGAAGAGTACGAGCATTGCGGCGAGTGCTCGAAGATCGAAGCGGCGAGAATGAGATGCGGTGCTTCCATGGTCCTGTGGTGGGCGATCGGCGGAAGTTTGTGAGAGTCCGGACACTGATGCCTTCCGTGGGTCCGTGGAATCGACATTCGTGCCAAAGCTGATGGTTTCATTTTGTCGAGGGGCTTGTGATCCGGGACGCGTATACCGAGGGGAGTCCGTCGGAGCATAGCGAAGAGGAAAACGGGGTGTTGCGGAAGATCCTCAGTTCAAGTAATATTTTTGTGATTTCTTGTAATATCCGGTCTTGTCCGCATAGCCGTAGCGGGCATGTTTGTCGAGGTCGACCCGGGTCAGCACCACTCCTTTGAGAGGGGCACCGAGCTCCTGGAGAGCCGCGAGCTCGTCCTGGACGAGCGAGGCCGGAGTCTTGTTCCATTGCACCGCATAGACGACCTGGTCGACCAACGGTGCCAGGATCCGAGCGTCGGTGACACTCGTGACCGGCGCCGTGTCGAGGATCACGAGATCGTAGCCGATCCGGCAGCGGGCCAGGAACTCGCGCATCCGCTCGCTCGCCAGGAGTGCGATCGGGTTGACCGTCTGACCCTTGACCGGAAGGAAGTGCAGGCCGGTTTCCTCGTCGACCTGGATCGCCTCCTCGAGCGAGCATTCCTCGCGGAGCACCTCGAGGATGCCGTTCGGCAGCTGCCAGCCGAGATTGCGATGGACCGAAG
This sequence comes from Geminicoccaceae bacterium, assembly GCA_023512415.1. Taxonomy (GTDB): domain Bacteria; phylum Pseudomonadota; class Alphaproteobacteria; order Geminicoccales; family Geminicoccaceae; genus JANXAZ01. Next base: position 50,230 of record JAILZQ010000001.1, read on the forward strand.
GATGCCGGAGATCGAGATCGACGAGCAGGACCTTCTTGCCCGAGCGGGCGGCGAAGGTGCCCAAGGACACGACGAGCGTGGTCTTGCCTTCCTCGGGTAGGCTCGAGGTGACCAGGACGACACCGCCGCCACCCGGCCGTGCCGGTGTCGCCACGAGGGCGACGAACACCGCACCGATCGCCTCCGCGTAGAGGGAGAGCGGCTTCTCGAGCAGATAATGGTGGGGTTTGTGACGCCGCCTTCCGGGGATCTCGGGGACCAGGCTCAACATCGGCAGTCCAGTGAGCCGCTCGACCTCGCGCGCGCTCCTGAGTCCTTTGCCCAGGCTCTCGAGCAGGAAAGCGAGCGCGGAAGAGATCAACAGCGAGCCGGTGAAGCCGACCAGGAGGTAGACCTTGGGCCCGAACGAGCTGGGCGCGAGCGGCGGTGTGGCCGGGCTCACGATCCGCGCGTCCGGTTCGACCAGTTGGGTCTCCTCACGGGTCTCTTTGGAACGCTGCAGCACCGACAAATAGAGCTGACGCGCGGCCTCGGCCTGTCGCTCGAGCTCCTTGAGCTTGACCTCGGCCTGACGATCCCGGGCGGAGCGGCCCTTGACCCCCGAGAGCTGGCTCTCGAGCGTCGCCACACGCGCCTGGACCACCCGGACGTCGTTCTCAAGCTGGGTGGCGAGCCGATCGATCTCGGCCCGCACCTTGGCCTGAAGGTTGGCGCGGTCGCGCTCGAGCTGGACCATCCGCGGATGGCGCGGTCCGAACTGGGTGACGAGCTCCGCTTCTTGGCGGGCGAGCTCCGCTTCTTGGGCGCGCAGGTTGACGATCACCGGCGAAGCGGCGATGTCGCTGATCGCGTCGAGGCCACGGCCGCTCGCTCGGAGCTCGCGCACCAAGCGCAGCTTGGCTTGTCGTTCGGCCATCTCGCCGCGCGCCACGATCAATTCACGATTGAGTTCGCTAAGCTCCTGCTCGCCGAGGGTGACGCCCTGGGCGTCGAGCAGGCCCTGCTCGGCGCGGAAGTTCGCGACCGCCCGCTCCGCCTTCTCGACCTCCGCACGCAGGCTCTCCAGGCGCTCCTCCAGAAAGGCGGAAGCCCGACCCGTGGCGCCGAGCTTGCTGCGCCGTTGACCGTCGACGTAGACCCCGGCCAAGTGGTTGGCGATCTGCGCGGCCTTGGCCGGATCCTCGGCGCTGACCTCGAGGTTGATCAGGTAGGACACGCCGTCGTTGAGGACCCGCACGCGCTCGGCGAGGGCCGCGGCGACGAGATCCTCGACCGGTCGGTCCGGGACCTCCGCCTCGCGCGGCCAGGAGGCCGGCTCGGCCGCAACCCCGATCGCCACGAGCCAGTTGCGCGGCACGAGGCTCAATGCCCGCTCGATCAGGAACCGTGGCTCGAGTCGCAGCCAGCCCGGCTGCTCCGTCTGCAGGAGCGGGTTGAACTCGGGATCGTGGACGAGCCCGAGCTCTTCGACGGTGCGGCGGAGATTGGCGTGCGCCGTGATCACCCCCATCTCGGTGGCGACGATCTTTTCGTCGACCGGCAGCCGGCCGACCACTTTCTCGATGTTCAACACACGATCCTCGCGCGGATCGACGACGATCAGCGCGCTCGCCGTGTAGAGCGGTACGCGCTGCTTGCCGTACACCCAACCGATCGTCGCACCGACCAGGCTGATCAGCAGGATCAACCACTTGCGTCGCCAGAGAACGGCAAAGAAGGAGACCACGTCCACCGAGGCATTGTCGAGCGTCGATGGATGGGTCGACGGAACGTCGCCCTTGACTGTGGTCACGTCTCGCATCGATTGCGACTCGCTGGGCTCTGCCTCGGCGCGAAACCCTATATGCACCTTCCCGGCCCGGAGCAAGGGAGCCCGGTCGACAAGCGACTCGGACCTTACCTCGGTGCGTCGGACGGTTCCGCCCGGGGCCGGGATGCGCTTCGGTCCCCCGGTCGGCCTTCACCCGACCGGCCGTCGCGAAAGTCGCCGAACCCGGCGGGCGACTTCCGACGCGATCGCAGCCGGCTGCCCGTCGCATTCGGGAGAGCTCCGGACCGACACGCTCGGCCCACCGGGCGAGCTCCGCCCACCGTGCGCGTCTGCCGGATGCCGACCTCGGAGGCTCTCACCCGAAACGACGGTTCGGCCCCGTTCGTGGCCAGCTCGTTCACCCCGCCCCATCGAACCACGTCCTCAGCGGCTCGCCCGAGGGGCAGGATCGATGGAGGCCGCAGCGGACGGACCGTCCTCACGACGCCGCCAGACGCGCCATCCGAGCTGGTCGTACACCAACTGCCAGCCCGGACGCCCGCGCTCCCAGAGATCGGGGAAGGTTCGGTTCGAGCGGTCGCGTTCGGCTCCCGGACGTCGCGGATCGGGAACCGCGATTTGTCGGACGGTCGGCCGGCGCGCGATCAGCTGCTCGAGAAACAGCGGATCGGGCGGGAGAACGAGGCGATCGGCACGGCCGAGCGCCGCCACCACCGGCATCCCGAGCCGATCGTCGAGGAGTGTGGCCGGACCGTCGGCGAGGAACGCGGCCAGCGCACGCTCACCCGGATGCGGCTCGGGGAGGGGACGATGGAGAAGGGCCGTTCGCCACCGGACGATCTCGCCCTCGTCGGAGCGGGCCACCCACACCCACGCGCCCGCCACCGCCACGAACAACAGGCCGAGCGCGATCGCTCGCCGCGCGCCGGTACGACATTCGGCCAACACCGAGACGACCGGGGCGACGGCGAGGAACAAGAATTGGAGCGGGTGCCCGGAACAGCCGAGGGCACGCGCCGTGGCGAACCCCGCCACGGGAATCGCGCACGATCCCACGAGCACGCCGGCGAGGCGAAGGGAAGCCCCCGGTCGAAAGAGGCACGACCCGAGGACGGGCGCACTCACGAGCAAGAGGGCCGATCCCGCCCCGATGGCCCCGAGGAAGCGTTCGCCGTCGGGTCCGAGCCACGATCCGGCTTCGGCGGGGACGAGGTCGCAGACTTCGGATCCGAGTGCCTCGAGGGCGGCCGCCCAATCGCCGGTCGAGGCCCAACCGAGCCAGCTCGAAAGCGCGAGCATCCCACCAACCGGCACGCCGAGGACGAGCAGAAGCCCGCTCGGTGCTTCGCGGAGCATCTTGGCGGGCACGCTGCCGAGAACGAGGGGCAGGAGTGCGGGCGCACAATAGACGAAACGCGGATCGATCCACGACCAACAGGCGATCACGAGTGACAAGGATATCGCTCGACGCGCCGTCCTCTCCTCGGCCAATTGCCGTATCGAAGCCGTCACGACGGCGAACGCCGCGAGGGCCAAGATATCGGGTCCCGTCCGCGACAGAGCCCACAGAGTGAAAGGGTGGACGACGAGGAGAGCGATCGCCCCGATCGCCGATCCCGCGTTCCACCCCGTCGACCGCAACCGCTCGTACCCTTTTCCCAAGAGAACGCCTCCGACACCCACCGCGAGTACCGGGAGTGCGGCGAGCGTCGTCGGTCCGCCGAGCATTTCGAGAAGGGCACCCATCTGGAGCCACGGCTTCGGCTCGACCAGGGCGAGGCCTTCCTGCACGAACCCCGGCACGTCCCGGGCCATCACCGCCGTTGCCCGTAACGCCACGAGCTGCGGATCGACCCAACCTCCGGCTACGAGCCACGAGCCCGACGCGGCCGTGAAGAGGGCGCCGAGCGCCGCTGCGGCCGAGCTCCGAATCACGCGGTCGCTCCGAACTTCGCCGCCGCGATTTCCGCCGCGGTGGTCTTGCTGATCCCGTGGCGGGTCTTCTCCCAATGGAACGGACATCGCACGAGCTGGATCACCGCCTTCCAACCGGCGATCGACATCAAGATCCAATACAACGGTACGGTCAGCGCCCAGACCGTCAGGTCGAACCGTTCGCGTTTGACGGGCGCGATCGCCGAAAGATAGATCAGGATCGTGTTACCCAGGATCAACGCGAGGATCGACGGGTACATCAGCCACGGCGGGAAGATCGTTTCGAACGACGTCGATCCGGTCGTGATCCAGGTGAGGAACGTCACCCACAGAAGGGGATTGATCAGCGCCGCGGCCACGGTTCCTCCCACGAACAGATGGAACGCCAAAAATCCCTTTGGTCCTACGATCTTGGCGAACCGCACGGGTTTCCGCATGTGGACGAGCCACGTCTGCATGTAACCCTTGAGCCAGCGGGACCTCTGCCGGATCCAATTCCCGATGTGACAATTCGCTTCTTCGAAGGTGGTCGAGTCGATCACGCCGACCCGATAACCTTTTTGCGCCAGACGGATGCCGAGATCCGCATCCTCCGTCACGTTGAACGGATCCCAACCGTGCAGTTCGCGCAGGACGGACGTCTTGAAGTGATTCGAGGTACCGCCGAGCGGAATCGGCATCCCGAACCTGTCGAGAGACGGAAGCATGAGGTCGAACCAGAGACTGTAATCGAGCGTGAACATCCGCGTCAGCCAGTTTTCCTTGTCATTGTAAAAATTCAATCGCGCCTGAAGACACACCGTGTTCGAGGGCGATTTACGGAACGAGACGACGGCTTTCTTCAGTTGATCCGGCTCCGGTTTGTCTTCTGCATCGTAGATCACGAGATACTCGCCTCGGGCGAGGCGGAGAGCGTAGTTGCACGCTTTCGGTTTGGTGCGAGGATGAGACGGCGGCACGAGAACGATTTCGAAAATGCCCTCGAGGCCGAGCGCCTTGGCCGCCGCGATGGTCTCGTGGTCGTCGGCTTCGAGGACCAGTTTCACGTCGAGCTTCGCCAGCGGATAATCCAATTTGCGGAGTGCGGCGGCGAGGATCGGAAGAACCTCGGGTTCTTTGTACATCGGGACGAGAACCGAATATGTCGGGAGCTCTTCCTCCCGTAGAGCATCGAGTTCGCCTCGATCCACCGTGGTATCGACGCCGGGCAGGACCGCACCGGCCGTGGCGAGGAACGCTTTGAACGCGACGCTCGCGAGGAACGCCGCGAGCAGGATGCCGTTGAGGAAGAGGATCGTCTGCAGCGGCGCGACCGCCAGGCCGAGCAGAACGGCGCTCACGACCGCCCAACCGGCGACGAGCTGGGCCGAGGTGAAGACCGTGCGAGCCGAGCAGTCCGGATCGTGCGCGGCGAGGTCCTCGATCGCGCTGCGCGTGAGCTCGCTCGCGAAACATCGTTGGAAGGTGGCGAGCAGATCGAACGTGCTCGTCACCGCGACGACAGCCGGGGTCGTCGGGTGCCGAAGGGCCAGGCGGGCAAGCAGGGCTTGCGGCTCGGTCGTCGCCCAAACCGTCCGACCTCGAATCCTCCGCCAAGGAACCGCTTGCCAGGCGACGTACGCGTCGAGTTCGTTCGGATCGAGGAGATCCGGATCGACCGGAAATCGCCGCAAGTCGAGAAAGGGCAAACCGAGTTGCCTTGCCAAGATGCGGTAGAGGTCGATCGGACGCAAGAAGCCCAGGGCGACGAGCGCTCGACCCAAGGGAACACGCCACCGCCGCGCGTAGGCGAGCGCTTCGTCGAGCTCGGACCGTTCGACGAGCCCGGCCTCGAGAAGTTCCGTACCGAGGAGACGGGGAACCGCCTCGTTCGCCGATCCGCCGGCAGGGATCGAAGCGGCGGACACGTCAGGCTCTCCGGCGGAGAACCACGACCAAGCACGCGGTGAGCGCCGCCCAGAAGGCGAGGATCAGGCCCCACCGCCACGGTGCCAATCGATCGAACCAGGAGATCGCTTCGGGGTATGCGACACGGATCACCGTCTCGCGGGTCGTTCGCAAAGCGATGCGCGTGCCGGATCGGTCCCCGACGACGAGGTCCTCCCGATCGAGCCGGTCCCCGGGCCAAGATGGTAGCTCGGGTTCGAGCCCGGCGAGCTGGAGACCGGGCTGCTCGCCGAGACGAACGAGTTGGGCCACGGCGATGTTCGTCCCCGGTGCGATTTCGAGAAGCGGCCCGCTCGCGCGACCGACCAGAGCGACGCGGCCTCGGTCGAGTCGCAAGGGAGCGACGAGCTCCGGGCGGGCCACCCCACCCACGAGTAGGAACGGTCTTTCCGGTCGCAACGGATCGTCGCCGGCGATCGGGATGACACGACCCGGTGTCCCCGGACGGAAGAGGTGGCGACCGATGCCCACGAGGGTCGTGAGCAGGTTCGTCGGACGGTCGAGCCGATCCCGCTCGACCAGGAGAGGCGTTTCTTCGTCGAGCAGGGCTGCGAGCTCGGCGAACGTGCGAGGGTGCCGCGGAGCCGCGCCGAGGATCAGGTACGAGCTCGCGAGCAATTGGGCCGGGAGCTGCGTCGGTCGAGAGGTACACGGATCGGCTTCGGCCTGGCGGACGAGCTCGACGCGCAGCTCCGGAGCGAGGCGAACGTCGCGCTCCGGGAGGTTCAACCGCAAACGGTGCGGTCCGGGACCGTCCGGCAACGGACCCGTGTGCAAGAGCTCTTCGTCGAGCCAAACCGCAACCGAAACCGGCCGTCCGCCGGAGCCCACAGGGGCCACCACATCCAGAACCACGCCGACCGGAACCCGGCCGGCCGGCAACCGGACGAGGGGTAGACCGAAGCGCCAACCTCCCCGCTCGCCGATCCACCGCGTTCGCAGCTCCACCCCGAGCTCCCCGAGCGGCACGGTCTCGACCTCCGGCTCGGCGTGCGATCCCGAGGAGACCAGGTTCGTGTCCGTTCCGGCCGCGAGCGAGACGAGGCCGGTGCGAACCAACCGATCCAGCGCCGCACCGGCTCGCGGGTGAACGAACAAGACCGATGCTCGCCCCGTTCGAACGAGAGACAGATCGTTCGTTCCACGCGGAAAAAGGGGCTCTTCACGATCGCCGACCCACGCTCGTTCTTTCATGTGAAAAGCGACGATTTCGGGATCGCCGATCACGACGTGGGGTGGTTTCTGCGCGACGGCATGCTTTCCGAACGACCGCCGATCGGCTCCTTCCACCTGGTCGGCAACGGGGAGGAGTCGGCCGAATTCGCCGGCGACGAGCGGCGGCGAGCCTTCGAGCTCGCGGTACAGGATCTCACGGCCGGACCGGGCGAGCGCGAGACCGACGAGCAGTGCAGTATGGAAAACGTCCGCTTCACCTCGGCCCGAAGCGACCGCGATTTCTACGGTCCTCGGCAGCGTTTCCCAAAAATTCCGGATCTCGTCGATTCGGCGCGTGTCGACCACGAGTTCGAGACCACTCCGGGGCAGGATCCGCACGAAGCCCCCGGCCGTCCGATCGTCCACGCAACGATCGTCCGCCAGACTCCCACGCAGTTCGAACTCGACCCGGGCGAAAGGCTCGCGCAGGTCGCCGGGCTCGAGCGGCAGGACGACCTCGCTTCCCGCCCAGCGCAACAGATCGAGCGCGAGGACACCCCGGTCCTTGACCCGAACTTCGAGCACCGCCCGCTGCCACGTCGGCAATTGGACATCGAGGAGAAGGCGAAGGCGACCCGAATCGGGACGAGACGCAGCCAGGGTCGGGAAATGCACACTGCGCGTGTCGACGGTCCCTCGCAGCTCGAGCCCCTGCTCGAACCCCAGCCGAGCGAGGTCGAGTTCGACCGTTTCCCGTTCGGCTTTCGCCCGCAAAGCGGACTGTGCCTGGACGCCGCGATCCCCTCCCACGAGAGAACCGAGCAAGAGCGCGAGCCCGAGCCGCACGAGACCGATCCGAGCGCGCATCGATCGTCGAAACGTCACGGCCGAACGTTCCTTTCGCCTTCGCGCCCTTCTTGGAGAAAGAACCTTACCAGCGCGTTAACGCTCGCGGAGAGCCCCTGGTCGGATTATTGGTCTTTATTCCTCGGGATTTGGTCGCGCTCGGCCGGTCGTGCCGGCCCCGGGGATCGGCACGCACCCGCCCGGTCGGGATCGAACGCGGCACCCGACGATCCCCCGGGAGCGGGTCGCGATCCTCCGGGACTTGGTCGCGGCCGGGTTCGGGACTTGGTCGCGCCGGCCGATCGTCCCTCGGGAGATGGTCGCGATCCTCCGGGAGATGGTCGCGGTCGAGGCCGATTCGTCCTCCGGGAGATGGTCGCGCACGGCCGCCGATTCGGGACTTGGTCGCGCGGGATTCGGGATTTGGTCGCGTCTCTATAAAGGAATCAAAAAGAATCTTGCAAAATAAGAAAGCGCGTGCCGCCGCGACCAAATCCCGAATCGACAAACCGGTTCCGATGCTGGTATCGGAAGCGAGCCGACGGTCGATCACGGCAGGGCACGATGGCTGCCGAGCACGAACTGATCATGCGCGAAGGTCTGGACGCGGCGCTGCGTCGGGCCAGCAACGCACGCGAGCGGGCCCAACTCCGGCTCGCCGCCGACATCCTGGTTCAGGAGGCGGAGAACCCCGCCGCCACCACCCACCTCCACTCGATCCTCTGCACGATCTACCTGCCGCATCGGCGGACCGAGCCGGATCTCGCCTGGCAACGCTCGAACGGCGAGGGCGCCACCCTCATGATCCAACCGACCAAGGACGAGCAGGGCCGCTATTACGGCGTTCCCTATGGTGCCACCGGGCGGCTCATGATGATCTACCTGCAGAACGAGGCTTACCGGAACCGCTCGCGGCAAGTCGAACTCGGCCGGTCGATGCACGCCTGGCTGCGAGCCATGGGCGTCGATTCGTCGGGCAAGGGATACCGCGCCGCCCGCGAGCAGGCGCTGCGGATCGAACGCTCGCTCGTCACCGTCGCCTATGTCGGTCCGAACGGCAAGGAGCGGTGGCAGGACACGATCATCCGCGGCTCGTTCAACCTCCTGCCACCGGACGAGAGCGGCGGCCGCCAGCAGGAGTTGTTCCCGCAACTGATCCAGCTCTCGGAAAGCTTCTACGAGGCCTTGATCCGCCATCCGGCGGTGCTCTTCGAGCCGGCGATCAAGGCTTTGGCCGGCAAGAGCTTGGCCCTCGACGTCTATCTCTGGCTCGCCTATCGGCTGCACGCCCTCGAGCGGCCGACCCGGATCGGCTGGAAGAGCCTGCACCAGGCCTTCGGGCCGAACTACGACCGGGAGCGCGACTTCCGCGCCAAGTTCAAGGAGGCCCTCAAAGAGGCCCTCCTCGTCTATCCCCAGGCGATCGTCGAGCTCGTCGAAGACGGCGTGCACCTCTCCCCCTCGGCCCCGCCGGCGCCACCGCGGAGCGTCCATTACCTGGACATGCGCCGGCTCGCCCACCGTTGAAGGACGGTTCGAGGAAAAGATCCTTCGGGAGATGGTCGCGCCCACGGGATCGCCGCGAGCCCCTCGCTCGGGGCTCGCGGATGCCCTTCGAGAGGGTACTCGTGAGCTGCATCGACGCGCCGAGCGGACCGGGGTGATCGCCGAGCTGCTCGCCGGCCGGGTCCGTCCCACCGCTTATCTTCTGTTCGCCTTCAACCTCTTGCCGGTCTACGCCGCCCTCGAAGCTGCCCTGCTCGACCAGGCCCATCTGCCGGCGCTCGGAGCACTCTTCCGTCCCGAACTCGCGCGGAGCCGGCCGCTCGCCCGGGACGTCGCGGTTCTCGCCGAGCGCTCACCGGCCACGCCGCTGCGTCTGCTCGCGGAAAGCGTGACCCATCGCCGGCGGATCGAGACGATCGCCCGGACCCTTCCGGAGCGGCTCCTCGCCCACGCCTATGTCCGCTATCTGGGCGATCTGAGCGGCGGGCAGGTTCTCCGTCGGCTCCTCGCGCGGACCCCCGGCATCGGGCCCGAGGCGGTGCGGTTCTACGAGTTCCCGGATCTCGACGATCTGCCCCGCGCGAAGGCCGCCTATCGGCGGGCGATCGACGAGGCGGGAGCGCATCTGCTCGATCCGGCCGGGGTGATCGAGGAAGCGCGCGAGGCCTTCCAGCTCACCATCGCCCTCGCCCGGGCGGTGGACGCGGCCTCACCGGAGCCTCAGGCCGGGTCCCGGCCGCCCTCGCGCGTGTGAGCGACGATCTGCTCGAGCAGGGCGGTTGCCCGGCCGAGCGAGGCGCGCACGCTCTCGAGCATGTCGGAGACCCGGGCGAGGTCGGCGCCGTCGGTGATCTCGAGCGCCGCGAGCTGGGCGTTGCCGACGATCGCCTGGAGGAGCCGGCGGAACAGGAGATCGGCCTCGCTCTGGAGGCGGCTCGCGACGAGCCGATGGCGCTCGAGGATGTCGGCCTGCAGACGGTGGCGTGCCGCCTGGGCGGTCCGCTCGCCGCTCAGGTCCGAGAACATGAGGACGAAGCCCAAGAGCCGTCCGGGTGGGACGAGGACCGGATCGGCGCGGACCGAGAGCAAGAGCGGTTCGCCGCCGAGCCGCGGGAGCTGGATCTCGGCCCGCCAGGTCCGCCGGTCCTCGACGAGTTCGCGCAAGCCCAGGCGCGCCGCGTCGGGGTCGGCCAATCGGGCCGGTAACTCGTCGAGCCGGCGGGGCGGCTGTTGGTCGCCGCCGAAGAGGGCGTGCAGGCCGCGATTGGCCATCAAGATCCGGCCCTGCGCGTCGGCGATCAGCACCGCCTGCTCGGCCGTGTCGACCTGACGGCCGATCTGGTCGAGCTGATCTTGGGCGATCAACAGGCGGACGGCACGGAATTGGAGGACCAGATCGCGCAGCGTGTCGCCGATCAGCCGGGCCGCGGCGAGGTCGGCCGGGCTCCAGGGATCGGCGGTGCCCTGCACGAGCTGGTGCCATTTGGCGAACGAGCGCCGCGGCGAGAGATCCTCGGGGCTGTCGCCCACCTCGACCGGCTTGAAGGGATTGCCACCCCAGGTGACCGTTCGGACCCGTTCCGGGCGGAACCACAGCAACCACTCGCCCGGCAGCGCCGAGACGCTCACCGCGAGCAGGCCGCTCGCGCTCGCCCGCAAGGGCTCGAAGGCGGGCTCGTCCAGCCCCAAGGACGCGGTCGCGACGACTCCCTCGGAACGCCGGCGGTCGAGCCAGGCGCCGATCGCGCGCAGCTCCGCGGTGCCCGGCACCTCGCCCACGCTCGACACTTGGCCGTCGAGCAGGAGTGCCGCACCCGTCGCGCCGACCGGCTGGAGAAGCGGGGAAGCACCTTCGAACAGCGCCGAGCGCCAATCGCCTTCCCGGGCGATCGCCTCGTGCATCCGCTGCTCGAGCCGGCGGACCGAGAGCTCGGCTTGCGCTTGGAGGAAGCTCTCGAGCGCGGCGATTCGGGTCGCCACCGTCTCGGCCAGGAGCTCGCAGACGGCCCGGACTTCGTAAGCGACCCGCCTCGGCTCGTAATGATGGCAGGCGATCAACCCCCAGAGCCGGCCGCCGACCACGAGCGAGGCCACGAGCGTGGCCGCCACGCCCATGTTCTTGAGGTAGCGGATGTGGATCGGCGAGATGCTGCGCAGGAAGCAGAGCGACATGTCGAGGTCGCGACCGGTCAGCGGCGACAGGCGCGGCTCGATCGGCACCCGCTCGGCGTCGACGTCGACCAGCACCCGGATCCGGTTGCGCTCGTAGAGCCGGCGGGCGATCTGCGGGATGTCCGAGGCGGGGTAGCGGTTGCCGAGATAGGGGTCGAGACCGGGCTCGCGGCGCTCGGCGAACACCTCACCGTGGCCTTCGGCGTCGAACCGGTAGACCATCACCCGATCGTAGCCGGTGAGGTCCTTGAAGATCCGGGTGGTTTCCTCGGCCAGGCTCTTGAGCGAGGTGCAGGCGAGGATGGCGGTCGTCGCCGTCTCGACGTGGTGGGCGAGGTCGACGGGCGGGCCGGGCCGCTCGAACTCGAGCACGAGCCCGGCCTCGGGTGGACGATGCAGGACGACGTCGAGCGGCCGGCCGTCGATCCACACCGGCCGCCGCAGCACGACCGGCAGCCGATCGAGCGGCTGGTCGAGCCGAGCGCGGACCTGCTCGGCCAGATCGGCGGAGAGCGCCGCGAGCGAGCGGCCCGGGAGCGGCCCCTCGAGGCCGAGGAAACCGGCGGCGTTGGCACTCGCCTGGAGGACGAGCAGGTCGGGCTCGCGGACCACGAGCAACGCGCCGTGCGGTTGGATCGAGCCCGCGAGATGGATCGGCTCGCGCTCGCAGTTCGAAAGGTCGGCCTCGCCGAAAGCCGGGGCGAGCGGAGCCGCACCGGTCACGCGGGAAGATCCCGGCTCATTCCTCGCCGGTTCCCTCGCTGCTGCGTTCCGGGCCGTTCCCCTCGCCCTCGCCGCCCCCGTCGAGGCCGTACCGCTCGAGCTTGGCGTAGAGGCTCTGGCGCGAGAGGCCCAAGAGCGCAGCCGCCGCGGTCCGGTTGCCACCGGTTTGCTCGAGCGAGGCCAGGATGTGCTGGCGTTCGAGCTGCTCGACCGCTTCGCGGACGAGCTGTTGCAGCGGTACGCGGCCGAGGGCGAATGGCGCCAAGGTCGAGCTCCGGATCGTCGGGGCCTCCGAGCGCGCGCCGCCCGCCGGTGCGCGCAGGTCGCGCAGGAGGAGGAGGATGCCGCCGTCGCGCCCCTCGGGCTCGCTCGCGGCCGTGATCTCGACTTCCGTCTCGCTGCCGAGCTCGCCGCGGATCGTGGTGAGGAAGCCGCGGATCGTGCCCTGCCGGCGGATTTGCTCGAGCAGGAGATCGCCGCCGGCCCCGGGCCGTTCGAGCCAACGGCCGAACGGCTCGCCCACCACGCTCTCGGGACGTCCGTGTTGGACGAGATCGAGGAAGGCGCGGTTGGCGTGGCGGATCAGGCCTTCGCCGTCGAGCAGGACGAGGGCGTCCGGGAGCCGCTCGAGGAGCGCCTCGAGCCGGGCGGGGACACTGCGTTCGAAAGCGAGCGGCCCGCCCCCCACGGGGGCGAGCTGGAGGAGGAAGACGTAGCCGGGTTCGGCCACGATCGCGGTGGCCCGGGCGAGCCAAGGGCGGGCTTCGGGGCCGAGATGGAGGAGCATGCCGGGCGAGCGTCCCTGCTCACGGACCCTGAGCAGCATCGCCTGGAACGCCTCGCGGTCGGCCGGAGCGATCTCTTGGAGGAGCTCGCGGCCGTGCGGCGCGAGGCCGAGGGCGCGGATCGCCACGGGATTGGCCTCGAGGATCTCGAGATCACCGGCGCGGAGCAGGAGCACGGCCTCGCTCGAGGTGTCGAACAGGAGCCGATAGCGGGTCTCGACCTCGCGCAGTTTCCAATAGTCGCGCTCCATCGCCTGCTGCGCGGCGATCAGCCGGGACTGCAGCTCGGCCACCGCGCGCAGGCTCCGGCCGACCGCGAGGAGCCCGGCCCGCCCGCCGAGCCGGATCGTGGTGTACTCGATCGGCAGCTCGCGGCCGCTCGGGAAGCGCTGGTTGACTTGACGGAACGCCGAGAGCCCCTCGCTGCGTGCCTCTTCGACGATCCGCCGGATCTTGCCGGAGCCGGCCTCGTCGACGGTCTCGACCCAAGGTCGGCCGAGCCAGGGATCGACCCGCTCGGTCGACACCTCGCCCGCGAGCGTGACCTTCTGGATCACGCCCTTGAGGTCGAGGACGAGGGTGATGTCGGGTTGGTTGATGCTCACACCGATGCCGGGTCGCGGATGGGTCAGACAAGCTACACCGGCTGCGGCCGCGACACCGCGTCCGACGCGATCGGAGCCAGTCTAGCGCGGCTGTTGCGACAGAGCCACGAAAACTGCGACGGCGTGCGGCGGAATCCGACTCAGCCGGAGGGCTCCGACCAGCGACCGCGCAGATCGACGAAGTGGGCGAACAAGGCGGCGGCGAGCCAGAGCAGGAGAAGCGTCTCGGAGCCGTCCGAAAGGGCGGTCCGCAAGGCCGCGAGGAGGAAGGCGCCGGCGAGCAGGTTGGGCAGCAGCCGCCGAGGAGCCGGGCCGCGACCGGTGCGTCGATGCGACAGTGCGAGGGCCACCGCTTCGACCCCGAGGAGGAGGAGGATCGCGTCGACCGGATGGAAGCTCGGCATCGCAGCTGCGCTCAGCGAGCCGCGAGGAAGGGGGCGTTGAGTTCGACGATCGCGAGATTGAGGACGGCAGCGAAGGCGACCCAGGCGAGATAGGGCAGGAGCAGCCAGACGGAGGGTCGGCTGAAGCGACGGAGGACGAGGACGAGCACGAGGATCGAGATCCAAAGAGCACCGACCTCGAGCAAGGCCCAGTCGGGCCGGCGCAGCCGGAAGAAGAGCACGCTCCAGAGGAGGTTGAGCGCGCCGTTCAAGAGGAAGAGTTCGACCACGTTGCGCCGATGGAGGGGATCCGGGGCGCGCAACCAGCCCTCGACCGCGGCCGCCGCGGCACAGGCGTAGATCACCGTCCAGGCCGGGGCGAACAGCCAATCGGGGGGTTGCCAGGGAGGCTTGCGGAGTGCTTCGTACCAGGGACCGAGCTCGGTCGCGAGGCCGCCCAGGACGGCCACGCCCAAGGCCGTGGCGGCGGCGTAGAGGATCGCTGCACGCCGGTTCGCCGGTGCCGCGTCCACCGGTTCAGGCCGGGACCAGCCCCGAGAGATGGGCGAGGTTCTTGAAGAAGATCCGGACGTGGGCGAGCGGCCGGGCCTTGACCAGCTCCTTGTTCATGTAGGCGTCGAAGGTCAGCTCCTGGACGTCCTTGTCGCGGCAGATGGCGACGAACCGCTCGCGCCGTTCGTCGCTGCCGTACCAGTAGCGCTGCATGATGCCGAGGATCCAGAAGACCGCACCGTGCGCCCGCAGGAAACGGCGCCGGGCGCGCGCGAGGGCGCGCGCGTCGCCGGTCGCGAGCGTCTCGTCGACCGCCTCGGCGGCGAGCCGGCCGCTTTCCATGGCGTAGAAGATCCCCTCGCCCGAGGCCGGCGCGACGACCCCGGCAGCGTCACCGGCGAGCAGGACGTCGCGGCCATTGTCCCAGCGGCGCAGGGGCTCGAGCGGGATCGGTGCGCCCTCGCGGCGGATCGTGCGAACGGAATCGAGGCCCATCCGGCGCCGATAGGTCGTGACCGATTCGCGGAGCGGGAAGCCCTTGGCGGCACTGCCGGTGCCGATCGAGAAGGTCGGCCCGTGCGGGAACAGCCAGGAATAGAAGTCGGGCGAGAGGCGGCCGTCGTAGACGACGTCGCAGCGGCCGTCGCCGTAGTCCGCGAGCCCGTCGGGCGGGCGCTCGCAGACCTCGTGATAGGCGAACACGAAGCGCCGGTCGGCGGCCTGCGGGATCGCCTGGCGGGCGACCGCCGAGTTGGCGCCGTCGGCACCGATCACGAAGCGGGCCCGGGCACCCGCGAGCGGGGCCGAAGCGGGAGCACCCTTGGCTCGCCAGAGGACGCGGACGAGCCCGCCCGGCTCGTGTTCGAGCCGCTCGAAGGTCCCGGCGGCGCGCACGGCACCGGCGGCGGCCGCCCGTTCGCGCAGCCAGGCGTCGAACACGTCGCGGTCGACCATGCCGACGAAGCCGCCTTCGATGCCGATGTCGACGGCGCGTCCCTTGGGCGAGACGATCCGGGCACAGTCGATCCGGGCGACGAGCAGCGCCGGGGGAATCGCGAACCGGTCGATGGCGCGTGGCGGGATGGCGCCGCCGCAGGGCTTGATCCGGCCCTCGCGGTCGAGCAGCAAGACCAACCGGCCGAGCCTGGCGAGATCGGTGGCGGCGGTCGCACCGGCGGGGCCACCACCGACCACGATCACGTCGAAGATCGTCTCGGGACGCATCCTCACCTCCCGCCGCTCGCGACCGGGAGAGGCCCGCTCGGGCGGCTCGCGATCTCCTCGCGCGCCGCGGCGATCGTCGCGGCGAGCCGGGCGGCGAGGAGGAACAACAGGGCTTCGAGGGCGAAGACGAGCGCGTAAGCCGGAACGGCCGAGCCGATCGCGAGCCGACCGAGATCGGCCACGACCGTACCGAGGAAGCCGCCGAGCGCGAAGGCGATCGCTTGGGCGGCACCCCAGAGGCCCATCCGGACCCCCTCCCCGCCACTCCGACCCTCGCCGGCGAGCGCCATCATCGAGCCGATCGCGGCGATCGCGAACGCCCCGTTGGCGACGCCGAGGGCGAAGACGGCGCCGTGCAGCGGGAACGGTGGCCCGGCCCAACCGGCCACCACGAGGCTCGCGAGGGCTGCGGCCGAGGCGAGGCAGCCACCGATCGTCCAGAGCCGGAGGGTGGCGGGCCGGCCACCGCCGAGCGTGCCGCCGATCGCCACCAGGATCATGCCGGCGAGCACGCCCGCGTGCTGGATTCCGGAGAGTCGGGTGGTCGCGCCCGGCGAGAGGCCGAAGCGGAGGCCGGCGAAGGGTTCGAGGACGAGGTCCTGGGCGCTGTAGGCGAGCATCGAGAGGAAGACGAAAATCGTGAAGCGGCGGGCCTCGTGATCCGCCCAGACCTCGGCCAGGGCCGAACGGAAGCGCGGTTGCGCGGCCCGCTCGACGGCCGGGCGGGGGCGGCCCGGGCCCTCGACGCCGAGCACCGCCACGGCACTCAGGAGAAAGGCGAAAAGGCAGACCCCGCTCGTGATCGCGACGAGACGGGCGAGCGAGAAAGGCTCGAGGAGTCGGCCGACGATCCCGGCGGTGAGCGCGAAGCCCAGGATCATCATCATCCACACGATCGTCGCGGCGGCGGCGCGGCGGCGATCCTCGACCCGGGCGGCGAGCAGCGCCAGGAGGGCGGTACCGGCGCTGCCGACCCCGCCGCCGATCAGGAGGAAGGCGAGGACGGCGAGGAGGAGGCCGGCGAGCGCGTGCTCGGCAAGGAGCGCGGTGGCCAGGGCGGCGAGCACCCCACCGCTCGCGAGCACGGCCATCCCGCCGACGATCCAGGGGGTGCGCCGGCCGCTCACGTCGGAACCGTGGCCGAAGCCGGGTCGGGCGAGCTGGACCGCGTAATGGAGCGCGACGAGCGCACCGGGCAAGGTCGCGGGCAGGAGGAGCTCGACGACCATGACCCGGTTCAAGGTCGAGGTGGTCAAGACGACGATCCCGCCGAGTGCGGTCTGGACCAGGCCGAGCCGGAAGATGCCGAGCCAGCCGAGCGGGGTCGCCCGCGCCGGGCTCACGAGAGGGCTCCGAGCGTGGGCCGGACGGCGAGGGCCGCGGTCATCATGCCGAGCACGTAGAGGCTCGTGCCGGTCGCGTTGTACCAGGGGGCGAGCTCGCGCGGGCGGCGCAGCAGCCGGGTCATGAGCGCGAGCTGGGCCGTGAGGAGGAGCGCGATCAAGGCGGCGTGCCAGGGCCGGCCCCAGGCGACGAGGAGGGCCACGACGAGGAGCTGGGGGACGGCCATGACCAGGCAGGCGAGCCGGGCGGCCCGCTCCACCCCGAGGCGAGCCGGCAACGAGCCGATCCCCATCGCCCGGTCGCCTTCGACCGACTTGAAGTCGTTCAAGGTCATGATGCCGTGGGCACCCGAGCTGTAGAGGAGCGCCAAGGTCACGATCTCGGGCCCGGGTGGGGCGGCGAGCATGAGCGCGGCCCCGGCGAGCCAGGGCAGGCCTTCGTAGGACAGGGCGGCGGCACCGTTGCCCCACCAGCCGTTCCGCTTGAGGCGGAAAGGCGGGGCGCTGTAGGCCCAGGCGAGCGCCAGGCCGAGGAGCGCCGGGGCCAGCACCCAAGGGCCGAGTGCCGTGGCGAGGAGGAAGGAGAGAAGGGTCCAGAGCCAGGCGATGTAGAGACCCCAGCGGCCGGGGATCCGGCCCGAGGGGATCGGGCGATGCGGCTCGTTGATCGCGTCGACCTCGCGATCGTACCAATCGTTGGCGGCTTGGCTCGTGGCGCAGAGCAGGGGACCGGCGAGCAGGAGACCGGCCAGCAGGAGCGGCCAGCGTTCGCCCAAGGGCACGCCTGCGGAGACGACACCGCAGGCGAACGCCCACATCGGCGCGAACCAGGTGACCGGCTTCAACAGCTCGAGCACGGCGGCGGGCCGAGGGGCGATCATGCGGCGATCTAAGGGTGGCCGCCGCGGACTGTCAATTCCGCTTTACAGAAGGTCCGTCAATCGGCACGGCGAGCCGGTCCGTCGGCTTCCTCCGCGCCGAGCTCGCCCAAGCCGTAGCGGCGCAGCTTGACGTACAGGCTCTGGCGCGAGAGGCCGAGGAGCTCGGCCGCCGAGGCCCGGTTGTCGCCGGTCATCTCGAGCGCGGTCTCGATGCACAGCCGCTCGATCACGTCGGTGGTCTCGCGCACGATCTCCTTGAGCGGGACCTTGCCCACGAGCTCGGCGAGCTGGGCGGCGGAGCGCGGCAGGCCCCGCTCGTCGCGCCGGGGCCGGACGAGCCGGCGGCCGACGTCGCGCAGCGCGAAGCCGAAGCAGGGCTGCTCGCCGGTCGGCACCGCCACCCCGGTGATCTCGACCTCGCTCACCGTGCCGTGCTCGCCGCGCAGCGTGGTGGTGAACAGCCGGACGAGCCCGTGCCGGCGCAGATTGGCGGCGAGCACGGGGAGGTCGATGCCGGGTCGGCCGAGCCAACGGTCGAGCGATTCGCCGAGGGCTTGCGGCTCGGCGGTGAGCTCGGCGAGCTGGAGGAAGGCGGTGTTGACGGCGAAGATCCGGCCGTCCGGCCCGGTCACGACGAAGCCGTCGGGGATGCTCTCGACCACCGCGAGGAGCCGAGCCTTGGGCTCCGGCAAGGCGATCGGTTGGACGCCGCTGCCGATCGGCACGAGATGGACGAGGAGGAGCGGGTTCGTGCCTTGCGGGAAGAGCGAGGCCGAGACCAGGACCTCCTCCGCCCCGTCGGAGAGCCGGGCGCGGACCGTGTTGGCCCGTCCGGTGGCGCGGATCCCGGCGAGCAGGGCTTGGACGGTGAGCGCGCTGTCGACCGCGAACGCCTCGAGGAAGCCGCGACCGACCGGCTCGCCGAGCCGTGCCGCGAGCATCCGGCCGGCGGCCGGGTTGGCCTCGAGGATCTTCTGGCTCGTCGCCTCGACGATCAGGATCGCTTCGGAAGAGGTCTGGAAGAGGAGCCGGTAGCGGGTCTCGATGTGCCGCAGTCGAGCATAGTCGCGTTCCATCGCCTGCTGGGCGTCCACCAATCGGCGTTGGAGGGTGGCCACCGCGCGCAGGTCGCGACCGAAGGCCAGCAGCCGCGGCTTTCCTTCGAGACGGACGACCCGGTAGAGGATCGGCAGATCCGGCTCGCCCTCGAGCGGGTGGTTGATCTGGCGCCAACGGGGCCGTGTGGCTCCGGAGGGGTCGCGCAGGAGCGCCTCGACCTTGGGGCGGCTCTCGAGCGTGACGGTCTCGAGCCACGGTCGGCCGATCCACCGTGCACAGCCGAGGGCGGCGAGATCCTCCTCGCTGCAGGCGAGATCACGGATCACGCCGTCGCGGTCGAGGCTCAAGACCAGATCGGCGGCCGCACCGACGAGCGAAGCCGCCGTCTCGCCGTCGAGATCGCCGAGCACGTCCTTCGGTGAGCGGAAAGCGATCACCGGGATCTCGAAGCCTCGCTGGCGGATCGACAGGACCGTGCTCTCAAGGGCTCATCGACCACGCCTCAAGCCTGTTGGACCAAGAGATCGAGCAGGGCTCTCGCCTGGAGCGGCGCCCGACGGGCGTCGCCGGCCCAGGCGTCGGCCCCGACCAGAGCTGCCCGCTCGGGCTGCTCGTCGAACACCACGCCGCCCACGAGCACGCCGAGCGCGCGGTTGCGCGAGACGCGGCGGATCGTGTGGATGGTGGTCGCCACCGTGTCGAGCTTGCCGAGCGAACTCGCCGAGATGCCGACGATCGCGAACCATTCGCGATGGACCAGGGTGGTGATCTCCTCGGCCGAGAGCGCGGGCCCGCCGCTCACCAGCCAGCCGGCGCGCCGGAAGAACTCGGCGGCCATGGTGAGACCGAAGGCGTGCTGCTCGCCCGGGGCCGGGACGAGCAGGATGCGATGCTCGGGCGAAGGCGGCAGGGCGTCCGCTTGAAAGAGCACGCTCAGGCCGTGCAACAGCTGGTGCAGCCGCCAAAGGCCGATCGTGACCTCGGAAAAGGTCCGCCGGTCTTCCTCCCAGAGCACACCGAGCCGCCGCGCGGCCGGCGCCAAGAGCTCGAGATAGAGGCTTTCGACCGCCACACCGCGCGCCCGGATCCGCTCGACGAAGGCCTCGATCACCGGCAGATCTCGCTCGACCACGAGCTCGGCGAGGGCTTCGACCTCCTGCCCGGTCGGAGCGCGGCCGGCCTGGCTCGGCGTGGTGTGGCGGGCGGCTTCGGCACGACGGGCCAGGACCAAGCGCGGGACGATCTCGCGCTCGACGAGGCGGGCGAGCCGGCCCGATCGATCGTCGCCCTCGAGCGCGCCGACCGACGGCCCGTCGGCCTCGGATCGGAGGGTGGGCACGGGGAACCGCCGGACCTCGTCGTCCAGGGCTCGTTGCGGCAAGTCGGCCATGGCTCGGCCCCCCCGATCGACAGTGTCGGCTTACACCCGATGCGGTGGCGATCTCAATTCGCTTTCTCCCGGTCCGGCGATTTACCCGTAATGCGCGAACGGCCGACGAATCGATCGCCTTTCCGGAGAGGCTCGTTCCGTCCGATCCTGGTCTGCGCGCGCCCGGGGCAAATGTCAATCAATGTTTACGTCAGGAGGAATTGACAGCCTCCGCGGCCACGCCTAGCCTTTCCCGAGCATCGCCACACGAAGCCGAGCCGAGGCTCGAGGGGAGGGTATGCGGACAGCGCCGACAACGAGAACCACCGCACGGCCGCTCTACAGCCCGGCCGAGCGCCGCCGGCGCGACGCCTCGCCTTGGACGGTGGTCCAGGGCGTGCTCGCCCCCCTGCAGTTCCTCGTCTTCCTCGTGAGTCTCGTCCTCGTCGTCCGCTATCTCCTGACCGGCGAGGGCTTCCTGCTCGCCACCGTCTCGATCGTCCTCAAGACGATCGTGCTCTACCTGATCATGATCACCGGTTCGATCTGGGAGCACGACGTCTTCGGCAAGTGGCTGTTCGCCCCGTCCTTCTTCTGGGAGGACGTGGTCAGCATGCTCGTCCTGGCCCTCCACACGGCCTACCTCGTGGCACTGTTCGGCGATCTGCTCGATCCGGTGGGGCAGATGCTGCTCGCGCTCGCAGCCTACGCCGCGTATCTGGTGAACGCCGGCCAGTTCGTCTGGAAGCTCCGCCGCGCCCGGCTCGAGGGTGGGGCGGAGTCGGCGGCCGTGCGCCTCGCGGAGGCCGCCGGATGAGCCCGGGCTGCGCCGACGCGCCGATCCGCAAGGAGCGCGGTCAGCGCGAGGTCTTCTGCGGCTTGACCGGGATCGTCTGGCTGCACCGCAAGCTGCAAGACGCCTTCTTCCTGGTCGTCGGCTCGCGCACCTGCGCCCATCTCCTGCAGTCGGCGGCCGGCGTCATGATCTTCGCCGAGCCGCGCTTCGCGACCGCGATCATCGGCGAGCGCGATCTGGCGGGCCGGGCCGATCTCGACGAGGAGCTCGATCGGGTGGTCGGTCGGCTCCTGGCCCGCCGGCCCGACATCAAGCTCCTGTTCCTGGTCGGCTCCTGCCCCTCCGAAGTGATCAAGCTCGACCTCGCCCGAGCGGCGGCCCGGCTCTCGCGGTTGCACGCACCGGCGGTGCGGGTGCTCGCCTATTCCGGCAGCGGCATCGAGACGACCTTCACCCAGGGCGAGGATGCTTGCCTCGCCGCCCTCGTCCCGACCCTGCCCGAAGAGCGGCGCGCCGCGCCGCCCTCGCTCCTCGTGGTCGGGGCCTTGGCGGACATCGTCGAGGACCAGCTGCGCCGGCTGTTCGAGGGGCTCGGTATCGCGCCGGTCCGCTTCCTGCCGCCGCGCCGGTCCGCCGAGATGCCGCCGGTCGGGCCCGGGACGCGGGTACTCCTGGCCCAGCCCTGGCTCGGCGAGACGATGCGCGCCCTCGAGGAACGCGGGGCTCGTCACCTTCCCGCCCTCTTCCCGCTCGGTGCCGAGGGGACGACCGCCTGGCTCGCCGCCGCCGCGGCGGCCTTCGGCGTGCCCGAGGGGCGTTTCCGGGCGATCACCGAGCCCGGGGCCGAGCGGGCGCGCAAGGCGGTCGAGCGGCAGCGTCCGTTGCTCGCCGGCAAGCGGCTCTTCCTCTTCCCCGATTCGCAGCTCGAGGTACCGCTCGCGCGGTTCCTGCATGGCGAGCTCGGGCTCGTCCCGGTCGAGGTCGGCACACCCTATCTGCACCGCGCCCATCTCGCCCCGGAGCTGGCCCTCCTGCCCGCGGGCACGCCGCTGGTCGAGGGTCAGGATGTCGACGCCCAGCTCGACCGCTGCCGGACGCTGCTCCCCGACCTCGTGGTCTGCGGCCTCGGCCTCGCCAACCCGCTCGAGGCCGAGGGCTTCACGACCAAATGGTCGATCGAGCTCGTCTTCACCCCGATCCAAGGTTACGACCAGGCGGCCGATCTCGCCGAGCTCTTCGCCCGGCCGCTGGTCCGCCGCACCCGGCTGGTGGCCTGAGCCATGGAGCTCACGCTTTGGACCTACGAAGGACCGCCGCACGTGGGCGCGATGCGCGTCGCGACCGCGTTGCGCGACGTCCACTACGTCCTCCACGCCCCGCAGGGCGACACTTATGCCGATCTCCTCTTCACGATGATCGAGCGGCGGCCGGCTCGGCCGCCCGTCACCTACACGACCTTCCAGGCGCGCGATCTCGGCCGCGACACGGCCGAGCTCTTCCAGAACGCCTGCCGCGCCGCCTTCGAGCGCTTCCGCCCCGCCGCACTCCTCGTCGGTGCCTCGTGCACCGCCGAGTTGATCCAGGACGATCCGGGGGGACTCGCCACGGCCCTCGATCTGCCGGTGCCGGTGATCCCGCTCGAGCTGCCGGCCTACCAGAAGAAGGAGAACTGGGGGGCGGCCGAGACCTTCTACCAGCTCGTGCGCGCGCTCGCCGGCCCGCACGCACCGCCGCCCGGCACGAAGCGCCCGCCACGGCCCCAGGGCCGGAAGCCGCGGGCCAACCTCTTGGGCCCGACCGCCCTCGGCTTCCGCCACCGTGACGACCCGCAGGAGGTCGAAAAGCTCTTGGACCTGTTGGGCGTCGAGGTCGCGGTGGTGGCCCCGCTCGGCGCCTCGGTGGCCGACCTCGCCCGGCTCGGCGAGGCCGATCTCAACGTCGTCCTCTATCCCGAGATCGGGCTCCCGGCCGCCCGCTATCTCGAGCGCACCTTCGGCCAACCCTGGACGAAGACGGTGCCGATCGGGCTCGGCGCCTCGCGCGACTTCCTGCGCGAGGTCGCGGACCTTTTGGGCCTCGATCCCGAGCCGGCGATCGCCCGCGTGGCGCCGCGTGCCCGCTGGTGGTCGCTCTCGGTCGACAGCACCTACCTCACGGGCAAGCGGGTCTTCGTCTTCGGCGATGCCACCCACGCGATCGCCGCCGCCCGGGTGGCGCGCGAGGAGCTCGGCTTCGAGGTCGTGGGTCTCGGCACCTACAGCCGGGAGTTCGCCCGCGAGGTCCGCGAGGCCGCCCGGGCGATCGGCCTCGAGGCGCTCGTCACCGACGATTACCTCGAGGTCGAAGCCGCGATCGCCGAGCTCGCCCCCGAGCTCGTGCTCGGGACCCAGATGGAGCGGCACGTGGCGAAGCGGCTCGGGATCGCCTGCGCGGTGATCTCGGCCCCGGTCCACGTCCAGGACTTCCCGGCCCGCTACGCCCCGCAGATGGGCGCGGAAGGCGCCAACGTCCTGTTCGACACCTGGGTCCATCCGCTCATGATGGGCCTCGAGGAGCACCTCTTGCAGATGTTCCGCGAGGACTTCGAGTTCCACGACGGAGCACCACCCTCGCACCTCGCCGCGACCGGCCCCGCCCGCCCCCGCCCGCCGGCCGAGCCCGTGCCGGCAGCGGCGGAAGGGTCGGTCCGCTGGACCCCCGAGGCCGAGAAGGAGCTCGCCAAGATCCCGTTCTTCGTCCGCGGCAAGGCGCGCCGCAACACCGAGCGGTTCGCCCGGGAGCGACGCTTGCCCGTGATCACCCTCGAGACGCTCTATGAAGCCAAGGCGCATTTCGGTCGCTGAGCCCGCGCCCGGCCCGGCGCACCTCGCCCCCGAGGCCCTGATGCGGGTCGTGATCGTGACGATGGACGATCACCTCGCGACCGCGCTGGTGCAGGCCCGGACCCGGCTCGCCCGCACGCTGCCGGGCCTCGAGCTCGAGCTCCACGTCGCCGCGGATTGGGCGCACGATCCGGGGGCCCTCCTGCGCTGCCGGGCGGCGATCGCCCGGGCGCACGTCGTGATCGCCGCGATGCTCTTCCTCGAGGAGCATTTCCGGCCGATCCTGCCCGACCTCGAGGCGCGCCGCGACGAGCTCGACGCGCTCTTGGGGATCCTCTCCGCACCCGAGGTCACCCGCCTCACCCGGCTCGGCCGGCTCGCGATGGACGGCGGTGGAAGCGGCGCGCTCGGGCTGCTCAAGCGGCTGCGCGGCGAGCGCAAGGATCGGCCGGCCTCGGGTGCCCGGCAGATGGCGATGCTGCGCCGGCTGCCCCAGCTGCTCCGCTTCATCCCCGGCAAGGCCCAGGATCTGCGGGCCTATTTCCTCGCGATGCAGTACTGGCTCGCGGGCTCGGCCGAGAACCTCGAGGGTCTCGTCCACCTCCTGGTCGACCGCTACGCCCGAGGACCGCGCGCCGGCTTGCGCGGCCGCGGCGAAGTCGCCCCGCCCGCGAGCTATCCCGAGATCGGTGTCTACCATCCGCGCCTGCCCGGGCGGATCGGCGAGCGCGCGGAGGATCTGCCGCGCGCCGGCGAGAAGGGCACGGTCGGGCTCCTCCTGCTGCGCTCCTACCTCCTGGCCGGCAACAGCGCCCATTACGACGGGGTGATCGGCGCGCTCGAGGCCCAGGGCCTCTCGGTGATCCCGGTGTTCGCCGCCGGCCTCGACGCGCGGCCGGCGATCGAGCGCTACTTCCTCGACGAGCGAAGCGGCAGCCGGATCGACGCGCTCGTCTCCTTGACCGGGTTCTCGCTCGTGGGCGGGCCGGCCTACAACGACGCCAAGGCCGGCGAAGAGATCCTCGCCCGCCTCGACGTCCCCTACATCGCCGCCCAGCCGGCCGAACTCCAGCCGCTCGAGCGCTGGGCCGCCTCCGAGCGCGGCCTCTTGCCGGTCGAATCGACGATCATGGTGGCGATCCCGGAGCTCGACGGCGCCACGGGCCCGATCGTCTTCGGCGGCCGTTCGGAAGGCTCGGGTGTGCCTTGCGAGGGGTGCGAGCGGCATTGCCGGTTCGAGCCGGGGCCGGTCGCGCGGACCATGCAGCCCTGCCTCGAGCGGGCGCACACGCTGGCTGCCCGGGTCGCTCGGCTCGTCGCACTCCGCCGCACGCCACCGGCCGAGCGGCGCCTTGCGATCGTCCTCTTCTGCTTCCCGCCGAACGCCGGCGCGGTCGGCACGGCCGCCTATCTGGGCGTCTTCGAATCGCTCCACAACACGCTGCGGGCGCTCGCCGAGGCCGGTTGGCGGGTCGAGCTGCCGGAGAGCCTCGAGGCGCTGCGCCGACGGATCCTCGAGGGTAACGCCGCCCGCTTCGGCACCCCCGCCAACGTCCACGCCCGCATCCCGGTCGACCAGCACGTCCGCCGCGAGCGGCATCTGGCCGAGATCGAGGCGCAGTGGGGCCCGGCCCCCGGCCGCCAGCAGAGCGACGGCAAGAGCCTCTTCGTGCTCGGCGAGCGGTTCGGCCAGGTGTTCGTCGGGGTCCAGCCGGCGATGGGCTACGAGGGCGATCCGATGCGGCTCCTCTTCGCCCGCGGCTTCGCGCCCACCCACGCTTTCGCCGCCTTCTACCGTTGGCTCGCCGAGGATTTCGGGGCGCACGC
Source organism: Geminicoccaceae bacterium (assembly GCA_023512415.1). Classification (GTDB taxonomy): domain Bacteria; phylum Pseudomonadota; class Alphaproteobacteria; order Geminicoccales; family Geminicoccaceae; genus JANXAZ01. The sequence continues at coordinate 75,892 of JAILZQ010000001.1, forward strand.
CGTCCTCCATTTCGGGACCCACGGCGCGCTCGAGTTCATGCCCGGCAAGCAGACCGGGCTCTCGGCGCGCTGTTGGCCGGACCGGCTGATCGGGACTCTCCCGAACTTCTACCTCTACGCCGCCAACAATCCCTCCGAAGGGCTGATCGCCAAGCGCCGTTCGGCGGCCACGCTGGTGAGCTACCTGACCCCGCCGCTCACGCATGCCGGGCTCTACCGCGGCCTCGCCGAGCTCAAGGCCTCGCTCGAGCGGTTCCGGGCCCTACCCGAGAGCGAGCGCGAGGAACGGCGGCGGCTCGCCGAGCTGATCCAGGCACAAGCGGCCGCGGTCGAGCTCGCCGAGGCCGAACCGGCTTGGCCCGAAGCGGCGATCGCGAGCCGCGTGCAGCGGCTCGGCGAGGCGATCCTCGAGCTCGAATACACTCTCATCCCGCACGGCCTGCACGTCGTGGGCACGCCGCCCTCGGCAGAGGAGCGGACCGATCTCCTGCTCGCCGTGGCCGAGGCCAACCGCGGCGCCGTGCTCGAGCGGGAGGTCGTCGAACGGCTCGTCGCCGGTCGGCCGACCCCCGAGCTCGAGCCCGAGCTCGCCCGCGAGCTGCGCCGGCTCGATGCGCTGCTCGCCCGCGACCACGAGCTCGAGGCGATCGTCCGGGCCCTCGACGGCCGCTTCGTCCGCCCGGTGGCGGGCGGCGATCTCTTGCGCGACCCTTCGATCCTGCCGACGGGCCGCAACCTGCACGGCTTCGACCCGTTCCGGATCCCTTCGGCCTTCGCCATGGCCGAAGGCGCCCGCCAGGTCGAGCGGCTGCTCGCCCGTCATCTGGCCGACGGCCACCCCCTGCCCGAGACCGTGGCCCTCGTGCTCTGGGGGACCGACAATCTCAAGACCGAGGGGGCGGGCGTCGCCCAGGCCCTGGCGCTCTTGGGCGCGCGGCCGCGCTTCGACTCCTACGGCCGGCTCGCCGGCGCCGAGCTCGTGCCCTCGGGCGAACTCGGCCGGCCGCGGATCGACGTCGTCCTCACGCTCTCGGGCATCTTCCGCGATCTTTTGCCTTTGCAGACCCGGATGCTGGCCGAGGCGGCCTGGCTCGCGGCCGCAGCCGACGAGCCGGTCGAGCGCAACTTCGTCAAGAAGCACGCCCTCGCCCATCAAGCGCGGCTCGGCTGCGATCTCGAGACCGCGGCCCTGCGGGTCTTCTCCAACGCCGAGGGGGCTTACGGTGCCAACGTCAACCTCCTGATCGACAGCGGCAGCTGGGCGCACGAGGACGAGCTCGCCGAGACCTGGGCGAAGCGCAAAGGCTTCGCCTACGGCCGCGACGGCCGGCCGGTCGAGCGCGCCGAGCTCCTCGAGCGGGTGCTCGCCCATGTCGAGCTCGCCTACCAGAACCTCGAATCGGTCGAGCTCGGGGTCACGGCGATCGACCAGTACGTCGACAGCCTGGGCGGGCTCGGCCGGGCCGCCGCCAAGGCCCGCGGCACGCCCGTCCCGGTCTACATCGGCGATCCGACCCGGGGTGCCGGCACGGTGCGCACCCTGGCCGAGCAGGTGGCGCTCGAGGCGCGCACCCGCCTTCTCAATCCGAAATGGTACGAGGGCATGCTGCGCCACGGCTACGAGGGCGTGCGGCAGATCGAGGCGCACGTCACCGCCGCGGTCGGCTGGTCGGCGACCACGGGGCAGGTGGCTCCCTGGGTCTACGAGCAGGTGAGCCGAACCTTCCTGCTCGACCCGGAGATGCGCGAGCGGCTCGCCCGCCTCAACCCGACCGCCTCCGCCCGGGTCGCGAGCCGGCTCCTGGAGGCGCACGACCGTCGCTACTGGCAGCCCGATCCGGCCACCCTCGAGGCGCTGCGCCGCGCCGGCGAAGATCTCGAGGATCGGCTCGAGGGGATCGGCGTGGAGATGGCCGCATGAGCGTCGTCACTCTCTCCCGGCTGCGCGAGCGCGTCGACCGCGGCTGCGGCGACGGCGAGGGCAGCTGTCAGGTCCATCAGGACCCCGGGCTGCGGATCGGCCGGGCCAAGGTGTTCGCGGTCTACGGCAAGGGCGGGATCGGCAAGAGCACGACCGCCTCCAACCTCTCGGTCGCCTTCGCCAAGCTCGGCAAGCGGGTCCTCCAGATCGGCTGCGACCCCAAGCACGATTCGACCTTCACGCTCACCAAGCGCCTCGTGCCGACCGTGATCGACGTGCTGGAGCAGGTCGATTTCCACACCGAGGAGCTCCGGCCCGAGGACTTCGTCTACGAGGGCTATGCCGGGGTCCTGTGCGTCGAGGCGGGCGGGCCGCCGGCCGGCACGGGCTGCGGCGGCTACGTCGTGGGCCAGACCGTCAAGCTCTTGAAAGAGCATCATCTCTTGGACGAGACCGACGTCGTTCTGTTCGACGTCCTGGGTGACGTGGTCTGCGGCGGCTTCGCCGCACCCTTGCAGCACGCCGAGCGGGCGCTCGTGGTCGCCGCCAACGATTTCGATTCGATCTTCGCGATGAACCGGATCGTCGCGGCGATCCTCGCCAAGTCGAAGAACTACAAGGTCCGCGTGGGCGGGGTGATCGCCAACCGCTCGGCTGCGACCGACCAGATCGAGCGGTTCGCCTCCCGGGTCGGGCTCGATCTCCTCGCCCACTTCCCCGACCTCGACGTGATCCGGCGCTCGCGGCTCGCGAAGGCGACGCTCTTCGAGATGGAGCCCTCGCCCGAACTCGCGGCCGTGCAGCGCGGCTTCCTCGAGCTCGCCGAGACCTTGTGGGCCGGGACGCCGGGATCGGCCCCGGTGCCGCTCAAGGATCGCGAGATCTTCGATCTCTTGGGGTTCGAGTGATGAACGGCGCGGCCTCCCCCGCCTTCGCGAGCCGCAGCTACCTCGCCCGCCGCGGCGAGATCTTCGACTATTTCGACCGGACCGCGGCCGAGGCCTGGGCTGCGCTCACCTCCGAAGCCCCCCTCGGCCGGATCCGCGCCACGGTGCGCGAGGGCCGTGCGCGGATGCGGGCCGTTCTGCTCGACTGGCTCGGCCCGGATCTGCGCGGGCTCACGATCCTCGATGCGGGGTGCGGCACCGGCCTCTTGGCGGTCGAGCTCGCCGCGCGCGGGGCCGAGGTGACGGCCGTCGATCTTTCCCCCCGCCTCGTGGCCCTCGCCCGCGAGCGGGTGAGCGGCTTGGCCCTTGCGGGGCGGATCGAGTTCCGGGCGGGCGACATGCTCGACCCGGCCCTCGGCCGGTTCGATCGGGTGGTCGCCATGGATTCGCTCATCCACTACGCCACGGCCGACATGGTCCGAGCACTCGCCGGCCTCGCCGCGCGGAGCGAGGGGGCGGTCCTCTTCACCTTCCCGCCGCGCAACCCGCTGCTCGCGTTGTTCCACGGGATCGGCCGGCTGTTCCCGAGGCGCGAGCGGGCGCCTTCGATCGTGCCGGTTTCCGAACGGGCGCTGCGTCGGGCGCTCGCCGCCGAGCCGGGGCTCGCGCATCGGCGGCCCGGCCGGACCGTGCGGGTCGCCCACGGCTTCTACACCGCGCAAGCCTTGGAGCTCGTCCCGGCATGAGCGCGCTCGACGCCCGTCTGGTCGAGCTCTGGCGCCGGCTCGGGCCCCGGCTCCTCCCCTTCGCCGATGCCGCGACCCCCGAACTGCCCCTGCCGCGCCTCCTGCGCCTCTCGCTCTTCCAGGTCTCGGTCGGCATGGCGACCGTGCTGCTCGTCGGCACCCTCAACCGGGTGATGATCGTCGAGCTCGGCGTGCCCTCGAGCCTGGTCGCGGTGATGGTGGCGCTGCCGGTCGTGGTGGCACCGTTCCGGGCGCTCGTGGGCTTCCGCTCGGATACCCACCGCTCGCTCTTGGGCTGGCGTCGCGTGCCCTTCCTCTGGATGGGCACGATGGCCCAGTTCGGGGGCTTCGCGATCATGCCCTTCGCTCTCCTCGTGCTGACCGGCGAGGGGCATTGGCCGGCCTGGGTCGGCCAGGCGGGTGCGGCGCTCGCCTTCCTGCTCGTGGGTGCCGGGCTGCACACGGTCCAGACCGTGGGCCTCGCACTCGCCACCGACCTGGCCCCGCGCGAGAGCCACCCCAAGGTCGTGGCCTTCCTCTGCTGCGCGCTCCTCCTCGGCATGCTCGGCGCGGGCGCCGTGATGGGGGCCTTGCTCGCCGCGTTCAGCCCGCTCCGGCTGATCCAGGTGATCCAGGGCGCGGCGGTCGCGACCCTGCTCCTCAACATCGTGGCCTTGTGGAAGCAGGAGCCGCGCGATCCCGCCCGGACCTCCTTCGACCGGCCCGAGGAGCGCTTCGCCGAGGCCTGGGCGCGGCTCGACGGCGACGGTCGAGCGACCCGCCGCTTCGTCGTGATCGGCCTCGGGACCGCCGGCTTCGCGATGCAGGACGTCCTGCTCGAGCCCTATGGTGGCCAGATCCTGGCCCTGCCGGTCGGCGCCACGACCGCGCTCTCCGCCCTCTTCGCCGCGGGCGGGCTCGCCGGCTTCTGGACCGCCGCCGCGCTCCTCGAGCGCGGGACGGATCCCTGGCGGCTCGCCGGCTTCGGCGCGCTCCTCGGGGCCGCGGCCTTCGCCCTCGTGACCTTCGCCGCGCCCTTGGGCTCGCCGATCCTGTTCGCGATCGCGGTCGTCCCGATCGGCTTCGGCGGCGGGGTCTTCGCCCATTGCACGCTCACCGCGGCGATGCGCGCGGCGCCGCCCGGTGAGGCGGGTCTGGCGCTCGGCGCCTGGGGTGCGGTGCAGGCGACCGCGGCCGGGCTCGCGGTCATGGGCGGCGGGATCTTGCGCGATCTCGTGGCCGGGCTCGCGAGCCGGGGTGCCCTCGGCCCGGCGCTGGTCGATCCGGTCGTGGGCTACGCGTTCGTCTACCAGCTCGAAATCGTGCTTCTGTTCGCCACACTCGTCGCGATCGGCCCCTTGGTCGGTCGTACGGTGGAAGCGCAGCGGTTCCGGGCCGCGCGCGTGCCCGGCTAGCTCGAGGAGGGTCCGATGGAAGTCGGCGCGATCACCGGATACATCGACATCGCCCAAGTGACGCTCTACGCGTTCTGGATCTTCTTCGCGGGGCTGATCTTCTATCTGCACCGCGAGAACAAGCGCGAGGGTTACCCCCTCGAGTCCGAGCGCTCGGCCTACGTCACGGTCCAGGGCTTCCCGCCGATCCCCGAGCCCAAGACCTATCGCCGGCGCGACGGGCGAACCGTCCGGGCTCCGACCGGCAAGGGCGACGACCGCCCGGTGGCGGCGGTGCCGGCCTTCGGCCATCTGGGCGCACCCCTCGTGCCGACCGGCGATCCGCTGGCCGACGGTGTCGGCCCCGCGGCCTATGCCGAGCGCGAGGAGGAGCCCGAGCGCACCTGGGAGGGCGAGCCGCTGATCGCCCCCGCCCGGCTCGTTCCCGGCACGACGGTCGCGAAGCAGGACGCCGACCCGCGTGGCATGCGGGTGATCGCCGCCGACAAGGCGGTCGCCGGCACCGTCGTCGAGCTCTGGGTCGACCGCTCCGAGCCGCAGATCCGCTATCTCGAGCTCGAGACCGCAGGAGACGGTCGGCGGGTCTTGATGCCGATCAACTTCGCCCGGATCGACCCCCGCCGGCGCGAGGTCCGCACCCGGGCCCTGACCGCGGCGCAGATCGCGCGGGTGCCCGGGATCGCGAGCGACTCGCAGATCACCAAGCGCGAGGAGGATCGGATCTGCGCCTATTGGGCGGGCGGCTTCCTCTACGCCACGCCCGACCGCCAGGAGCCCTTGCTGTGAGCGAGCGCGCCGCGCACCGTCGCCCGGCGGCGGTCCTCGAGCACGGGGCCGAGCCGATCCCGGGCCTGCCCGAGCCTCTGCCGCCGGGCGAGCGGATCCTCTGGCAGGGCCGACCGGTCTTCGCCTCCCTCGCACGGCGCGCGTTCCACCTCCGCGCGGTCGCCGGCTACTTCGTCTTGCTCGCGCTCTGGAAGCTCGTCACCGGACTGTACGACGGGGCGGGTTGGGCGGCGGCCGGGCTCGACGCCTTCGGTCTCGTCGTGCCGGCGGGCCTGGCGATCGCGGTGCTGGCCCTGCTCGCCCGGGCCTATGCGCGCAGCACGATCTTCACGATCACCGACCGGCGGGTCGTGATCCGCTTCGGCGTCGCCTTGCCGATGGCGGTCAACCTGCCCTTCCGGCAGATCGCGGGCGCGGCGGTGGCGCTGTTCCGCGACGGCACGGCCGATCTGCCCCTCACGCTCGCCGGTCCGGACCGGGTCGCCTGGCTGCATCTCTGGCCCTTCGTCCGGCCTTGGCGGCTCCGCCACCCCGAGCCGATGCTGCGGGCCGTTCCGAACGGGGCCGAGGTGGCGCGGATCCTGCGCCTGGCCCTCGAGCAGGCGGCCGCGGCGCGGGCCGCCGAGGTGCCGCCCGAGAGCCGTGAGGCGGCCGCCGCCCGAACCGGCCCGCTCGCGGCGGCGGCTTGAGGAGGGTGGCGCCGATGACCCCTCGCCCCGCCCGCGACAATTCGGTCCCGCGCCGGCCGCTGATCGCCGCCGGGCTGCTCGTCGGGTTCTCGCTTCTGGCCGCGACGACCGCCCGGCTCACCGGGATCGGTCGGGTGAGCCTGCCGGAGGCCGAGATCGTCGCGATCCGCGAGCTCCGCTTCGTCGACCGCCCCGACGGCTCGGTGGCGGTCCTCGAGCCCGCCGACGGGAGCCCGGTGGAGATCCTGCCGGCCGGCACCAACGGCTTCTTGCGCGGGGTGCTGCGCGGGCTCGCCCGCGACCGCAAGCTCGCCGGGCTCGACGACGGCCCGCCTTTCCGACTGATCCGCTGGACCGACGGTCGGCTCTCGCTCGACGATCCGACCACCGGCCGGCGGGTCGATCTCGGCGCCTTCGGCCAGGGCAACGCCCAGGCCTTCGCCCGCCTCGTCACGATCGGGAGGTCGCAACCATGATCGCCGGCTGGCTCACGAGCCGACGCGTGCTCGAGGTCCCCTGCTCGCTCGATCTCGAGGAGAGCTTCGAGAGCCTGCACGCCTACGTCGATCTCGAAGGGGTCGAGATCGAGCCGGGCGACGAGGTGATCGTCCACGATCCGCCGACCGGCGTGCCCTATGGTGAGCGGCTCGTCTGGCGCGGCCGGGCGACGGTGATCAAGGCGAGCCCGCTCGAGCGCTTCTGGATCCGGCTCTCGAGCCGGCTCGAGCTCACCGAGCTCTACGAAGTCGGCTTCCAGACCTGGAGGACGCCATGAGTATCCAGCTCCGCGAGCGGACGACCGCCGCACGGCCGATCAACGAAACGACCCGCAAGGCGCTCACCAACACGGTCTTGAGCCCGCGCTTCTACACCACCGACTTCGCCGCGATGGACCGGCTCGACGTGAGCGCGGTACGGGCCGAGTGGGACGCGCTCATCGCCGAGATGCGCAGCGACCCCAACAAGGGCCACTTCGTGCGCGATGCCGATTGGGACGAGGAGCGCCGCGAGCTCGCGCCCGAGCTCTACAAGGAGTTCATCGACTTCCTGGTGAGCTCGGTCACGGCCGAGTTCTCGGGCTGCGTGCTCTACGCCGAGACCAAGCGACGGATCGCCAATCCCGACATCCGCGAGTTGTTCGCCTTGATGGCGCGTGACGAATCACGGCACGCCGGGTTCATCAACGACACCCTCAAGGATTTCGGTGTCGGGGTCGACCTCGGCTTTCTCACCAAGGCCAAGAAGTATCACTTCTTCAAGCCGAAGTTCATCTTCTATGCGACCTATCTTTCCGAGAAGATCGGCTACGCACGCTACATCACGATCTACCGACTGCTCGAGCAGAATCCGGAGAACCGCTTCCATCCGATCTTCAAGTGGTTCAAGAACTGGTGCAACGACGAGTTCCGCCACGGTGAGGCGTTCGCCCTCTTGATGCGCGCCGATCCGAAGCTCACGAGCGGGATCAACAAGCTCTGGGTCAAGTTCTTCCTCCTGGCGGTCTACGCCACCATGTACGTGCGCGACCATGCGCGCCCGGAGCTGCACAAGGCCTTCGGGATCGATCCGACCGACTACGACTTCCGGGTGTTCCGGATCACGAACGAGATCTCGAAGCAGGTCTTCCCCTTGACCCTGCCGATCGACGACCCGCGCTTCAAGGCCGGGCTCGACCGGCTCGTGGCGATCAACCGGGCACTCGGCGAGCTCGAGGGCGCGGGCGGGATCGGCGCGACCTGGCGGCGCAAGGCGCTCGCCCTTTCCGCGGCGACCACGCTCCTCCGGCTCTATCTGTTGCCGGCGCAACCGAACCCGCTGCCCGAGCGGGTGCGCCTGCAGCCGGCCTGGTAGGGGCGGGAGCGGGCCCTTGGGCGAGCCGATCCTGGCCGTTCTGTTCGTGCTGGTCGCGTGGTGGTCGAGCACGGGGGCGATCCTCTGGCTCGATCGGCTGCCGCGGCGGACCTTCCCTTGGAGCTTCGCCGCGGTCTCCGCCCTGGCGCTCCTCGCCCTCGTGGGTCTCGCCGCGAGTCGCGACGGCGAGGGGCCGGCTGCCGCCTATCTCGCTTTCGCCTGCGGTCTCGCGATCTGGGGCTGGAACGAGACGGCGTTCCTCCTGGGCTATCTGACCGGGCCACGCAGCGAGCCGAGCCCGCCCGGGACCTCGACCGGCCGCCGGTTCCTCCACGCCGTCCAGGCGATCCTCTGGCACGAGCTCGCGCTCTTGGCCTCGGGCGCGGCGATCCTCGCGGTGACCCTGGCCGGCTCGAACCGCACGGGCTTGTGGGTCTTCGTCCTGCTCTGGCTCTTGCGGACCAGCGCCAAGCTCAACCTGCACCTGGGCGTTCCCAACCCGGGCGAGGGGCTGTTGCCGGATCATCTCCGCCATCTCGCGAGCTTCTTTTCGCGGAGGGCGATGAACCCGCTGTTTCCGCTGTCGATCACCCTTGCGACCTTGGCGCTCGCCCGGCTCGCCGACCTCGCGATCGAGGCGCCGGCCGAGAGCCTCGAGGTCGTCATGTGGACCTTGCTCGCGACGCTCACGGCCCTCGGCCTGTTGGAGCACTGGCTCATGGTCCTGCCGGTGCCGGAGACCGCGCTTTGGGGCTGGGTGCTCGAGGGCCGCGACCACCACCGTCGACCGCTCGCCCCGGCACCGCTCCTGCCGGCCGGCGAACCGGTCGGCCGCGCTCCGGGGAGGACGGCATGAACTACCAACGGTTCTTCGAGAGCCAGCTCGACGGCCTGCGCAAAGAGGGCCGCTATCGGATCTTCGCCGATCTCGAGCGGCACGCCGGCGAGTTCCCGCACGCCACCCTCTGGCGCGACGGCCGCCGGCGGCTCGTCACGGTCTGGTGCTCGAACGACTATCTCGGCATGGGCCAACATCCGGCCGTGCTCGAGGCGATGCACGCCGCGCTCGACCATTGCGGCGCCGGCGCGGGCGGGACCCGCAACATCTCCGGCACCAACCATTTCCACGTCGCCCTCGAGCGTGAGCTCGCCGATCTGCACGGCAAGGAGGCGGCCCTTCTGTTCACCTCGGGCTATGTTTCGAACTGGGCCACGCTCTCGACCTTGGCCTCCCGCCTGCCCGGCTGTGTGGTGCTCTCCGATGCCGGCAACCACGCCTCGATGATCGAGGGGATCCGCCACAGCCGGGCGGAATACCGGATCTTCGCCCACAACGACCCGGCCGACCTCGAGCGCAAGCTCGCCGATCTCGATCCCGAACGGCCCAAGATCGTCGCCTTCGAATCGGTCTATTCGATGGACGGCGACATCGCCCCGATCGGCGCGATCTGCGAGGTGGCCGAACGCTACGGGGCGCTCACCTATCTCGACGAGGTCCACGCCGTGGGGCTCTACGGGCCGCGGGGCGGGGGCGTGGCCGAACGCGACGGGGTCGCGCACCGGGTCGACGTGATCGAGGGCACGCTCGGCAAGGCCTTCGGGGTGATGGGCGGCTACATCACCGGAACGGCGGCGCTCGTCGACTTCGTGCGCAGCTTCGCCTCGGGCTTCATCTTCACCACCGCCCTGCCGCCGGCGATCGCCGCCGGGGCTCTGGCGGCGATCCGCCATCTCGTGACGAGCGAGGTCGAACGCGCCCTGCAGCGCGAGCGGGTGGCCCTCCTGCGCCGCCGGCTCGACGAAGCCGGCATCCCCCACAAGCCCAATCCGAGCCACATCGTGCCGGTGATGGTGGGCGATCCGGTCCGCTGCAAGGCGATCGCCGACCTCCTCCTCGAGCGGCACGCGATCTACGTCCAACCCATCAACTATCCGACCGTGCCGCGCGGCACCGAGCGGCTCCGGCTCACGCCGAGCCCGCTCCATTCGGAAGCCGAGATCGAACGGCTCGTGCGGGCGCTGGCCGAGGTCTGGGCGGCCACCGAAGTCCGCCGGGCCGCTTGAGCGCGCGAGCTCAGCCGGTCTCCTCGACGGGCGGGAAATTCCGCCGCTCGAGCCGGGCGAAGAGCTCGAGGACCCAGACGAGCCCGCGGGTCTCGCGCGGGCTCGGGAGCGGGGCCCGGGCCGCCGCCTCGACCAGGAAGGCGGTCTCCGGCAGCGGTGGGGACAAGTCGAGCCCGCGCGCGGGAGCCCCGCCGCCGAGGAGGGCTGCGAGAACGAGCCGAAGCTTGCGGCGGGCGGGGACCACGGTCCGGCCGCGCAGCGGGTCGAGTCCGCGGCGGCGGAGCTCGCGGCCGATCTCGGCGTAGAGCGCGCGGGCGGCGCGGATCCCCGGCCGACAGCTCGCCGGCAGGCCCGGGATGCCGGCGCCGGCGCGCAGGTAGAGCCGCTCGGCCTCGCCGAGCAGGCGGTCGAGGACCCGGGCGAGCGCCGGCGAGGCCTCGGGCCGGGCGAGGAAGGCCTCGGGGTCGAGCCCCTCCGCCTCGAGCCAGGCGAGCGGCAGATAGAGCCGCCCGGCCCGGGCGTCCTCGGCCACGTCGCGGGCGATGTTGGTGAGCTGCATCGCCACACCGAGATCGCAGGCCCGGGCGAGGACGGCCGCATCCCGCACGCCCAGGAGGACCGTGATCATGGCCCCGACCACGCCCGCGACCCGTGCGGCATAGGCCCGGAGTTCGGCGAGATCGCAGTAGCGCCGACCCTCGAGGTCCCAAGCGAAGCCCTCGAGGAGCGCTTCGGGCAGCACCCGCGGCAGGTGCAGGCCGAAGACCAGATCGGCCATCGCCCGGTCGACCGGGTGCGGCCCCGGTCGGCCGGCACAGATCGCCTCGAGCCGGGCGCGCAGGGCCTCGAGCCCGGCGCGCGGGTCGGCCGCGCGGTCGACCAGATCGTCGGCCACCCGGCAGAAGGCGTAGAGCGCCTGGGCCGGCAGGCGTGCCCGCTCGGGCAGGAAGAGCGAGGCGAGGTGGAAGCTCTTCGAGCCGTCGCGCAAGAGCGCCCGGCAGGCGGCGAGGTCGGCCGGGCTCGCGAAGCCGGTCTCAGGCCAGGGCGGCAGCATCGGGCACGATCCGGTCCAGCACCTTGGCGGAGGACAGCACGCCCGGGATCCCGGCGCCGGGATGGGTCCCGGCACCGACGAGGTAGAGCCGGTCGAGCTCCTCGCTCCGGTTGTGCGGGCGGAACCAGGCACTCTGGGTGAAGAGCGGCTCGAGTCCGAAGGCGGCACCGCGATAGGCGCCGAGCCGATCGCGGAAGTCGAGCGGGGTGAAGATCCTCGAGGTCACGAGGTTCGCTTCGAGCCCGGGCAACAGCGTGTCCTCGAGGAAGCGGGCGATCTTCGCGCGATAGGGCTCGGCCTCGCGGGTCCAGTCGACCGCCGCCTCGAGATTGGGCACCGGGGAAAGGACGTAGAACGCGTCCATCCCGGGCGGGGCGAGCGCGGGGTCGGTCGCGGTCGGCCGGTGGAGATAGAGGCTGAAATCGGCGGCGAGCTTTTTGTGGACGAAGATGTCGGCGAGCAGGCCCTCGTAGCGCGGGCCCAAGAGGATCGTGTGGTGCGGGACGTCGGGGTACCGTCGCCGGGTCCCGAAATACCAGAGGAAGAGGCTCATCGAGGAGCGGGCGCGCGCGAGCTTGCGATCGGTCCAGCGCCGGCGCTCGAGGCCGGGGAGGAGCTCGCGGTAGGTGGTCGCCGAATCGGCGTTCGAGACGACGATCTCGGCTGCGAGCGTCTCGCCCGTGGCGAGCTCCACACCGCGGGCGCGCCGGTCGCGGTGCAGGATCGCCACGACCGGGGCGTTCGTGCGGAGCTCACCACCCAGCCGTTCGAGGAGCCGGACCATGCCGGTGATCAGCCGACCCGTGCCGCCCATCGCGAAATGCACCCCGAAGCGCCGCTCGAGATGGGCGACCAGGGCGTAGACGGCGGTGGTCCGCAACGGATCGCCGCCGATGAAGAGCGGGTGGAAGCTCGCCGCGATGCGGATCCGAGGGTCGCGTAGATAGCGTCCGGCGAGTCCGTCGACACTACGGAAGGCGCCGAGGCGAACCAAGTCCGGGACGATCGCGAGCATCGCCCGGAGCCGATCGAACGGCCGGTCGGCGAGCTCTTCGAAGCCCTTGCGGAAGATCGCCTCGCTCTTCGCCAAGAAGCGCTCGAAGCCGTCCACGTCCTCGGGCGAGAGCCGGGCGATCTCGGCTGCCATGCGGGTGGGATCGCCCGTGCAGTCGAGCGTGCTGCCGTCGGCGAAGCACAGCCGATAGAAGGGGTCGAGCGGGCGGAGCTCGACATCCTCGGCGAAGCGGGCGCCGGCCTTGGCCCAGAGTTCCTCGAAGAGGAAGGGGGCGGTGACGATCGTCGGGCCGGCATCGAAGGTGAAGCCGTCCTGGCGGAAGACGTAGGCCCGACCGCCGGGCGCATCGAGCCGCTCGCAGACGGTCACGGCGTAGCCGCGCGCGGCGAGGCGGATCGCGGCGGCGAGCCCACCGAAGCCGGCGCCGATCACGACCGCCCGCGCTCGCCCCTTCATGCGCCGGCGATCCCGAGGGCGGCCGCCCGCTCGAGGATCACGGCCGCGATCGCTTCGGGCGCTTCCTCGTGGGCGAGATGGCCGAGGCCCGGCAGGTAGCGGAGCTCGGCGGCGGGTACGAGCGCCGCGACGCGGCGGGCGGCAGCCGGCGGGACGGTCCGATCGTTGCGGCCGACGAGCAAGAGGAGCGGGGTCGAAAGTCGCGGCAGGTCGCGGGCGAGGCTCCCGAGGTCCCAGCCCGCCATCATGGCGAGGGCGCCGGCGACATGGCCGGGGGCGCGAGCGAGCCGGCCGTAGAGCTCGAGGGTTCGGGGGTCGAGCCGCGAGCCGGTATCCCGCAGGAGGTTGGCGACCAGGGTCGGGTCGATCGTGGCGTGCCAGGCGAAGAGCCGCGGCACGAGCCCGCTCGAGGCGGCGAGCTTGGCCATCGGCGAGAAGATCAGGCCCGCCAGGCCGTCGAGTGGGACGAGCGCACCGTTGAGGGCGACGATCGCCTTCGCGGCGAGATGCCCGTCGAGGGCCATGCGGGCGAGGATCGCCGCCCCCGCCGAATGGCCGACGGCGAGCACAGGCGCGGCTTCGAGCGTCGCGAGCAGCTCGGCGAGGGCCGCGGCCATGCCGGGCAGCGTCGTACGCGCGGCCGGCAGGGGGTCGGTGAAGCCGTGGCCGGGCAGATCGGGGACGATCACCCGGAACCGTTCGGCGAGCCGGGGGGCGAGGCCGGCCATCGAGTGGCTCGCCGCCCCGGTCCCGTGCAGGAGGAGGAGGTCGGCCCCCCTCTCCTCGCCGAACAGCTGGACGTGCCAGCGGATCCCGGCCGCGGCGAGGAAGCGGCTGCGCTCGCGGTGCGGCCAATCGCGGCCCGTGGTCTGCCAATCGGGCCGTTCGAGGGTGTCGGGACAGAGACCCGGGACCGACAGCGCCGGTCGACCCGGCCGATCGAGCATCGGCTCAGGGCTCGCGGGCACGGCGCACCGCCGCGGCGAGGCCGTGCGCATCGGCCCGCGGCAGCGCCAGGTAGCGAGCCCCCATGGCCTCGGCGAGGGCACGGGCGCGCGGCTCGGGGCGCGGGCTCGTGTCGATCACGAGCGCGGCGAGCCCGCGCGCCTTCCAGGCCCGGGCGGCGGCGAGCGCGTCCGCTTCGCCGCGCTCGCGGCCGGGCGTGCCGTCGCGGGCGATGTTGGCCCGGCCGTCGGTCAAGAGGACGGCGATCGGTACTTCCTCGCGGCGACGGAGGGCGAGCGCGAGGGCGAGCCCGGCGTCGAGGGCCGCGGCCAAAGGCGTGCCGCCGCCGCCCGGCAAGGCCGAGAGCTCGCGCCGTGCACGGGCGAGCGAGCGGGTCGGTGGCAGCAGGACCTCGGGGCCCTTGCCGCGGAAGGCCAGGAGCGCCACCCGATCGCGCCGGACGTAGCACTCGGCGAGGAGGAGTTCGACCGCACCCTTGGCCTCGGCCAGGCGATGGAGCGCGGTCGAGCCCGAGGCGTCGACCAGGAAGAGCGTGGTCGAGCGGACCGGGCGGACGCGCCGCTCGACGTGGAGGTCCTCGGGCCGGATCAGGATTCGTCGCGTGCCTCCGGCCGGTCCGGCGCGGCGGCGCAGCGTCTGCCAGGGTGCCGCGGACCGGAGCGTGGCGAGCAGCGCCGGGCGGCTGCACACCAAGCACAACCTGATGGAGGAGCTGGCCAAGGTCAAGCGCTCCATCGCCAAGGCCGACC
>JAILZQ010000047.1 GCA_023512415.1 Geminicoccaceae bacterium
GTTTTCCCCATGCAAGCCGGTTACGACCACTCCGAGCTCGTAAGGGACGCCGCTCTCAAGGAATTCGTGCTGCAGCCCTTCATCTGCCCGGAATTTGCTCCTGTGGAGGAGTTTTACATCACTGGCTGTGTCTTTAAGACCCATGGCGACCTCAAGGGCCTAGTTGCCGCCGCCGATTACCAGGACGTCGATCATGCGCGGACTCGCCAGTGACGGATCGGTCGGTCCGCCGACCGGTCCAGTTCTCCATCAGGTCAGTCAGTCGCTCCCGCGAGCCGGCCGGCCGGCTGCCGCTGGCGCCGGCGCGTCAGCCAGGTCTCCACGAGCTCGAGGATCGCCAGGAGCCGGCCGGCGAGGCTCGGCCGGCCGGTCGTCCGGGGAAGGGTCGCGCAACTCGTGCCGAGGCTCCGCATCGGTTCTCTCCGCGATCGCCGCGACGCCCGGCGTCGTCGGCTCGACCGGGAGGATGGGGTCGCCTACGCTCGCCCACAAACGAGATGTTCTCGCCCTTTGGCTCAGGAGGGTTGAGCCTTGGCCGTCGCGCTCCCGCCGCTCAACGCGCTCCGCGCCTTCGAGGCCGCCGCCCGTCACCAGAGCTTCGTCGCGGCGGCGGAGGAGCTGCACGTGACGCCGGCGGCGATCAGCCACCAGGTCAAGCAGCTCGAGGCGATCCTCGAGGTCGCCCTGTTCCACCGCCTGCCGCGTGGGCTCGTCTTGACCGAGGCCGGCAAGGCCATGCTGCCCGAGCTCGGCCGCGGTTTCGCCCATGTCGCCCGGGCGGTCCGCGCGGCCCGCGAGGGCGGGCTCGCCGGCCAGCTCCGGGTGACGGTCCTTCCCTCCTTCGCCCAGCTCTGGCTGTTGCCCCGGCTCGGCCGCTTCCTCGCCGCCCGGCCGGAGGTCGACATCGTGATCCTGGGCTCGACCCGGCCGGTCGACCTGGTGCGCGAGGGGATCGACGTGGGCATCCGCTACGGGCCCGGCCGCTGGCCCGGGGTCGAGGCGCTGTTCCTGTTCAGCGAGGAGACCTTCCCGGTCTGCGCTCCCTCGCTCCTCGACGGCCCGCCGCCCCCGCGCCGCCCCGCCGACCTGCGCCGCCACCGGCTCCTGCACGATTGGGACCTCACCGCCGGCGAGACCTGGCTCGGCTGGCCGGCCTGGCTCGCCAAGCTGGGCCTTGCCGATCTGCCGGCGGAAGGGGGTTTGCAGCTGCCGGATTCGGTGATGCTCACCGAGGCGGCGGTGCGCGGGCTCGGCGTGGCGATCGGCCGGACGAGCCTCTCGGGCGAGCATCTGGCCGCCGGCCGGCTGGTCCGGCCCTTCGCGCTCACCATGAAGGCCGACTACAGCTACTACAGGGTCCGCCCCGAGGGGATGCCGGAAAGCCCGCGGGTGCGCGCCTTCACCGAGTGGCTCGTCGAGGAGAGCCGCGCCGCCACCGGCTGAGCAGCCTTCAGACGATCCGTGCGGAGCCGACGATCCGCTCGACCGCCGGCGCCAGGGTCGGGAAGTAATGGTCCTCGGCGGCGACGAAGAGGATCATGAAGAGCCGACCGTCGATCACCCGAGCGACCGCGAAGCCGCGTTGCGCGACGCCGCGGCCGTCGCGCAGGCGGAACTCGGCGCGGATCCCCTCGCCACCGGCGAATGGCACCGGGCGCAGCGAATCGAGCGAGAGGACCGCCCACCCGTCCCGGCGAAGGCCGTCGAGGACCAACTCGGCGAGTTCGGCGCCGCTCGCCCCGGCACGGAAGGCGACCGGCGTGCCGGCCGAGCCCCCGACAAGAAGAGCTGCTGGCCCTCTTCGAGCCCATCCACAAAGACCAGGACGTCGAGCAGCGGGCCGTGGACCGTCCAGAGCCGGCGCGGCGGCTTGCTCGGCCCCTGGGTCCAGGCGACGTCCGTCTCCACCGCGAGGCGACCCACCACCACGGGACCCGGCGAGACCAGGACCGGCCCCTGCGGTCCGAGGCCGCACCCGGGGAGCAACGCGACGAGGACGAGAAACAGGCGAAGCTTGCGCATCAGGTTCGTCCCAGATCGTCGAGCATCCGTTCGATCACGGCGCGATCGGCTGCGGCCGGTGCCCGGGCGAGATAGGTGGCGAGCGCGTCCCTGGCCGCGGCCCGGCGGCCGAGCCGATGGGCCACGACACCGGTCGATCGCCACACCTCGACCGGCGTGTCCGGTCGGCCATGCGCCTGTTCGTAGAGCGCGAGCGCCGCTTCGGCTCCCGAGCGACCCCGCAGATTCGCCCAAGGCCACCCCGACTCCATCCAATTGTACCAAACGAGCCGCCCGGTCTCGAGATCGACCAGGTAAGCCCGCCCTTGGTGGGCGCCATGAAGGAGCACCGCGCCTGGCATTTGAGTGAGACCGGCGAAGAATGCCGCGAGCATGTTCTGCGCGATCAAGCCGGCGGTCGCGCGGGTGTCTTCCATCTCCACGAGGAGCGCGTAGCGGGCACCCCGTGAACGCGCCAACGGCCGTCCGGTCTCGCCGACCGACCAGTCGAAGCGATCGTCCTTGGTCGGATAGGTGCCGAAGTTGACGATCGATATCGTGACGGCCCGCGCGAGCGTGGCGAACCGCTCGTAATCCGCCCGCTCCGCCGGATCGAGGCTCGCCTCGTCGAGCCGCTCGAGCCGTACCCGGCCCGCGAGTTTCGTTTCGAGGGCGGCCATGACGTTGCGCGCCGCCTCCTCGGTCCAGTCGGCCCGCGGTGTGAACGCGCCGCCGGGACCGAGCTCGCCGACATGGAGCACCGGCGGCAAGAGCAGCAGCTTCGCTTCCCCGACCCGTGCCCCCGGATCGGCCGGCCGACCCACGAGCGCCTCCGGCGCGACCTTCGGATGGCTAAAGGTTCCGACGCAGCCCGCGAGCGCGAGCATCAGGATCGCCAACCCGAAGCGCATCCACCCGTGCACGGCGTCCCCCCGACGTTCCCGATGGAGCGACGTTTGACAGAGACGTGCGCGCCGTTCCTCGATCCAGATCAAAACCCCCGCGGCTCGGCCCGGCCTCACCCGTACATCTTGGCCGGGAGCCACAGCACCAGTTGCGGCCAGGTGAAGACGATCGCCACCGCCAGGAGCTGGAGGAGCACGAAGGGGATCACGCCTTTGTAGATGTCGACCGTGCCGATCGCCCGCGGCGCCACCCCGCGCAAGTAGAAGAGCGAAAAACCGACCGGCGGGGTGAGGAAAGAGGTCTGGAGGCAGAGGGCGAAGAGCACGACGAACCAAGCCGGCTCGAAGCCCAGATCCTTCACCACCGGGGCGACGAGCGGCAGGATGATCAAGGTGATCTCGAGCCAATCGAGGAAGAAGCCGGCGACGAACGCGATCAGGAGGATGAAGACGACGATGCCGTTCGGGTCGAAGGGCAATGCCTTCAAGGTCTCGGCCACGAGCTCGTCGCCGCCGAGCGAGCGCATGACCAGCGCGAAGGCGGTCGCCCCCAAGAAGATGCCGAAGATGAAGGCGGTGGTGAGTGCGGTCTCGCGGCTCACCTCGCGCAAGGTCGCCCAATCGAGCCGGCGGTTCGCGGCGGCGAGCAAGGTCGCGCCGAAAGCGCCGAGGCCGGAGGCCTCGGTCGGCGTGGCGATGCCGGCGAAGATCGAGCCCAGGACGGCGAGGATCAAGAAGAGCGGCGCCAGGATGGAAAGGAGCGTGTCGCGCACGAGCCGCCAGCTCACGGGCTCGAGGTTCGGCGGGTGCGGCGCCACCTTCGGGAAGAACAGGCCGACCAGGATCACGTAGAGGAGATAGAGCCCGCCCAAGAGCAGACCGGGGAAGACCGCGCCCATGAAGAGGTCGCCGACCGAGAGGCCGAGCTGGTCGGCCATGATCACGAGCATGATCGAGGGCGGGATGAGGATCCCGAGCGTGCCGGAGGCGGCGACCACCCCGCTCGCGAGCTTCTTCGAATAGCCCTGCTCGAGCATGAGGGGCAGCGAGAGCACCGCGAGCAGCACGACCGAAGCGCCGACGATGCCGGTCGAGGCGGCCAGGAGGATGCCGATCAGCACGACGGTCAAGGCGAGCCCGCCGTTGAACCGGCCGAACAGGCCCGCGAAGTTGCGCATCATCGTCTCGGCGACACCCGACCGGTCGAGCATCAGCCCCATGAAGACGAAATTGGGCAGCGAGACGAGGACCCAGTTCTCCATCTGGTTCCAGATCCGATCGACCAGGATCGCGAACCGGGACCAGTCGGCCAGCATGAAGGTGTCGACGTCGAAAACGTGGTAAAGGGTGATCCCGATCCAGGCGAAGATCAGGCTCAGGCCACCCAACAGCCAAGCGATCGGGAAGCCCGTGAACAGCGAGACGATGAACGAAATCAGGAAGCCGACGACGATGATCTCGTAGGCCGGCATCGGCTGCCTCGCGGTCGCTCGGGGTCGGGTCAGGGGGCGGGCCGTGGCGCGGGACGGCCGAAGAGCAAGGCCGTCACGCGCAACAGTCGCGCGATCGCGGCCAGGAGCAGCAGCGTGAAGCCCCAGAGGATGAAGGACTTCGCGATCCACCGATAGGGCAGGCCGCCGGGTGCCGCGGAGACCTCGTTGAGCTGCCAAGAGCGCAGCACGAACGGGACGGCCTCGACGATCACCGCGAGGCAGAAGGGGATCAGGAAAAGGAGGAGGCCCACGAACTCGATCCAAGCCCTCGCCTTGAGGGGGAGGCGTTCGGCGAGCACGTCGATCCGGACGTGGCGATCGACGACGAGCGCGTAGGAGAGGGCCAGAATGAAACCCACCCCGTAAATGTGCCACTGGATCTCCTCGAGCATGATCGAGCCGCGGCCGAACACGTAACGCAGCGTCACCGCGAACACGATCACGAGGACCAAAAGGACCCAGAGATAGGCCGCCGCGTAATTGATCCGCAGCACGATCGCCTCGAGCCGGTCGGACGGCGCGGTGCGCGGGAGACGGAAATGGTGCTTCTCCTCGAGTTCGTGGAAGACCTTCTCGGCGACGACGCCCACGGTCTCGCCGCCCACCGCGATCTCGGGCTGAGCCTTCATCGGTTCCCCGCCCCTCCACCCCGCACACGAGAAGGAGCGGCCCCGAGGCCGCTCCCGCTCCGCCGCGTTCGACCGCCGCGTGCCTCAGCGCGGCAGGAAGCCGTATTTGCGCCAGGGTTGGTGCGCCGCCTGGAAGGCTTTCTGCGAGTCGTAGACCTTCTTGAAGAGGGCGTCCTTGGCCGATTCCTCGGCCATGACTTCCTCCGTGGCCTTCTTGAAGGCGGCGAGGATCTCGTCGCTCCAGCGCACGAGCTTCACACCCTCCTTCTCGAACTTGGAGAGCATCGGGCCCTGGAGCGCCTCGGCCTTGGCGATCGCCATGGTGACCGCCGCGGTGCAGGTCGTCTCGATGAGGGCTTGGGTCTCCTTGTTGATCGAGTCCCAGGCCTTCTTGTTGACGTAGAGATATTGCGAGGTCGAGGGCTGGTGCCAACCCGGCAGATAGTAGAACTTCGCGATCTTGTAGAAGCCCAGCTGCTCGTCCACGGTCGGCAGCGAGAATTCCGTGCCGTCGAGCACGCCCTTCTCGAGCGCCTGGAACAGCTCACCACCCGGCAGGAGCGTGACCGAGGCGCCGAGCTTCTGCCAGATCTTGCCACCCAGCCCGGCGGCTCGGAACTTGAGGCCCTTGATCTGGTCGAGCGAGGTGATCTCGAAGCGGAACCAGCCGGACGCCTCGGGGCTGATCGTGCCGCAGAAGATCGGATGAATGTTGTGCGGCTTGTAGACCTCGGCGAGGAGTTCCTTACCGCCGCCGAAGTAGAACCAGGCGGCGTACTCCCAAGGCTCCATGCCGAAGGGCACCGCTCCGAACAGGGCCGAGGCCGGAACCTTGCCGATCTCGTAGCCCATCCAGGTGTAGCCCGCCTCGACCTTGCCTTCGCTCACCGCGTCGAAGACGCCCAAGGCCGGGATCATCTTGCCGGGCTCGAACACCCTGAGATCGACCTTGCCGCCGCTCTGCGCCTTGAGCTGCTCGGCGACCCAGGGCATCGCGTCGCCGAGGGCCGTCAGGTTCGAGGCGAAGGCCATCGGCACGGGCCATCGCACCCGGTCGAAATCCGCCGCCGCCGGGCCGGCGGCCAGCATGGTTCCCGCAGCGACCAGCCCCGCAGCCAGGCCGACCTTGAGACCGTCGATCGTCGAGCCGGGCATCGGCGCCCCCCTTCCGTTTCTCTTCCACCCGATAGGTCCTATACGCGGCGGGTCCGGCACGGGCAAGGCGGGCGGGTGGGATCGGCGATGGTCGACCGGCTCGGCCGGCACACTCGGCCGGGGGCGCGCTCCCGGTCCGCTCAGGCCTGGGGGCTCACGAAAATCTCGACCCGCCGGTTGAGCTGGCGGCCGGCCTCGGTGGCGTTGTCGGCCCGGGGCTCGCTCTCGCCGCGGCCGGCAGCCGAGAGCCGACCGGCGGGCACGCCGCGGGCCACGAGCGCGTCCACCACCGCCTCGGCGCGGCGGAGCGAGAGGGCTTGGTTGTAGGCCTCCGAGCCGATCGAGTCGGTGTGGCCCACCACGGTCGCGAACGAGCGGTCGTACTTGCGGAGGACGCCCGCGAGCTTGTCGAGGGTGGGAGCGAAGGCCGGCTTGATGTCGGCCCTCGCGAAGTCGAAAAGGATCTCGTTCTGCAGCGTGATCTTCAGGAGATCGTCGCGCACGCGCTCGACCTAGGCCCGGCCCGCCTCTTGCTCGCGGGCGAGCACGGCTTTGAAATCCTCCTCCTGGCGGTCGAACAGATAGCCGATGCCGCCGCCGATCGCGGCCCCCACCGCCGCCCCGATCGGCACGCCGCGGCGGTCCTTCTTGTCGAGCACCGCCCCGGCGACACCGCCCACCACCGCCCCCGTGGCGGCCCCGATCACCGTCTTGTCGTGGGTCCCGAGCCGGTCCTCGCTGCCGGCGCAGCCGGCGAGCAGGAGAAGGACCGCGAAAGTGGCGAGGCTTCGGCGCATGCTTCGCTCCAGACGCATGCTTCGATCCGGTGGTGGCGCGCGGTGGCCCCCATATGGCTCCGGCTCGCGTCACTGTCACGGGCCGCCCGCCCGCACCCTCGGGCCGTCCCGACCAGCGCTCGGCCGCCCTGCCCGATCCGCCGGCGAAGCCGCTTGCCGATCATCAAGGAATAGCTGATAGACGCGAATTGCAAAGCTCGGGGAGGCCACCATGCTCGGTCCGGATACCGTTACAAAGTTGCGTCTTTCGCGGCGAGCCGCCCTCTTGGCCGCGGGTTTCGGCGCCGTGGCGGCGATCGCGCCGCGCCCGTCCGGTGCGCAGGGCGAGGGCGGCCCGGTCTTCGCGCTGCGCGGCGACGGCAAGATCGTCGTGATCGACCCGGCCTCGGATACGATCGTCCGGACACTCGAGACCGGTGGAAAGGGTGGCACGCTCGGCTCGCTCTCGGCCGACGGGCGCGCTCTTTTCGTGGCCAACAACGCCGCCGGCCAGCGTGGCGTGACCGTGGTCGACGCGCAAAAGCTCGAGCTCGCCGGTACGATCGAGACCGGCAACCGCCCGAAGCATCCGATCGTCTCGCCCGACGGCAAGCTCGTGGCGGTCAACCATTCCGGGCTCGACGACGGCAAGTTGCGGATCGCGCTCCTCGACGCCGCGACGGCGAAGCCCGTCCGCACGGTCGAGCTCCCGGTCGACAACACGGGCGGCCAGGGCGATGCCAGCATGCACGGCAGTTGGTCGCCGGACGGCGGGCTGTTCGCGATCGGCTCCTATTACGACGACGCGATCTTCCTCGTCCGTCCGGACGGCTCCTTCACGAAGCTCGCTTCGTCCGGCAACCCGCATTACTTCGACTGGTTCGGGCGCGAGCTCTGGGCGGTCGTGGAAGCCCCCGAGCCCAAGACGGAGGGTGCCTCGACCCGGATCGAGGTCTGGAACCTCACCGATCCCGCGGCCCCGAAGCTCGAGGCGACCCTAGCGATGGGCCGGACGGCCAAGGAGAGCGAGCTCCTCGACCGGATCGAGGGCCATCACGGCGTCTTCACCCAGGACGGCCGGCACTACATCGTCTGCAACCGCGGCAGCGGCAAAGCCCTCGAAGGCACGTCCGTCGAGATCTGGGAGCGCCGCAGCCGGCAGCGGCTCGCGGCATTGGACGCCGGTGTGGCCGGCGTCGGCCACGCCTACTTGACGCCCGACGGCCGCTTCGCCGTGCTGACCCAGTACAACGACACGAAGCTGCCGATCCTCGACATCGAGGCCCGGCGGATCGTCGCCACGGTCGACGCGGGCCAAGGTGGTCATCTCGGCCACGCCGCCTTCGCCGCCGGCAAGATGTACGTCAACAACCGCAAGGCCGACGAGGTCCTGGTGATCGACCCGGCGAGCTGGACGATCATCAAGCGGATCCAGACGGCCGCGGGCGGCCAGGCGCAAGCGATGGTGCTCTCCGCCCCCTACGCCGTGTTCGAGCGGATCGTGAACCCGCACCTCGCCTGAGCTCCGGCTCTCCCTTGGCGGTCGAAGCACTGGTCCTCACCGGGCCCCTGGGTGCCGGCAAGACGACGTTCCTCGCGCGCTCGCTCTTGCCGGCGCTCGCGGGCCGCCGGGTCGTCGTCCTGGTCAACGACGCCGGCGAGCTGCCGGTCGACGCCCGGTTGCTCGAGCCCGTCGTGGCGACGATCGGGGTAGCGGCCGGCTGCTTCTGTTGCCATGCCGGCGGCCGGCTGCTCGAGGCCCTGGCCGAGATCCGCGACCGCCTGGCACCCGACCTCCTGATCCTCGAAGGCTCGGGCGTCTCGCCGCCCGACCCGCTCGTGGCGGCGCTCGCGGGCGAGGGCTATGTCCACCTCGGCACGCTCGCGGTCGTCGCGGCCGACCAGCTCGCCCGCCTCGACCGCGATGCCGTGCTGCGCGCCCAGCTCGGCTCGGCCGGGGCGGTCGTGCTGAGCCGCGCCGACCGGCTCGACCGCGCGGGCCTCGACGTTGCCCGGCGGCGGCTCGCGGGCCTCGCTCGCGGGCCGATCGTGCCGGCCTTCGAGGGCCGCGTGCGCGCCGAGCTCGCACCACTGCTCGCGCCGGGCGCCGCGCCGGTCGGCCGAAGGGCTCCCGGGCACGACCATGTCCGCACGACGACGCTCCGTCCGCATGGGCTGCCACGCCGGTGCCACCTCGTGGCCTGGCTCGCGGGCGCACCGGAGGGCGTGCTGCGGGTCAAGGGGCTCGTGCAGTGCGCCGAGTATGCGAGCGCGCTCGCGCTCAACCACAGTCTCGGCGAAAGCGACCTCCGGCCGATCGCGGGCATCGCCGAGCCTGGCGTCTGGGTCGCCTACGAGGGGCCCGAGCCCGCGGCGTGGCTCGCCCGCTTCCCCGAGGGGCTCGACCCCGCCGATTGGCCGGGGCTCGACCTGCTCGTCCAGCCCCTGGGCGAGGCCGACGCCCGCCCCGGTGCGGCCTTCCTCGACGGCCGAGCGGCCGAGGCCGTCGACGCAGCGGAAGCCTTCTTGGCCCGGCTCGAGGCCGCGCAGCGGCCGCGGCTCGTGACCTGCCCGGCCGCAGTCGAGACGGTCCGGCTCTGGCAGCCGCTCGTGGCCTCGGTCCACGCGCTCGCGGACGCCCGGCTCGGCACGCTCGCCCGTGCCCTCGAGGAGGGGGGCGCCGACCTCCTCCTGCTCGCCGGCTTGCCGGACGGATTCGCCGAGCGGATCGCCCGCGAGGCTCGAGGCGTCCCGACCCTCCATCTCGCCCGGCGGACCGCGATCGCCGCGGCCCACGTTTCGCTCCGCGTCGAGCCGCGGCAGGAACGGGCGCTCGCCGGCGCCGTTCCGGCACGATGAGCCGGGAGCGGCGGTGGTCGCCGCGCAGGGGAGCCGGGTGCCGTCCCCGACTCAGCGCCCCTCTTCCGCCGGCTCCGGCCAATAGCTTTCGTCGAGAGCCTGCTCGAGGGTGAAGGGCGAGGTCTGCGGCAAGCGCTCGAGCGGCAGCCCGGTCTCGGCCGCGGCCTGCAATCGTGCATCCTCGTAGGCCTCGGCGAAGAGCCGCGGCCGCTTCGGCTTCATGCCCGGGTTCTGCTGGATCAGCCGCAAGGCCCGGCGCCGATGCTCGACGATGCTGCCGCGCCACGAGGCGCTCCGCGCTTCCGGCTGGTAGCGCCACTTCAAGAGGTGGAGCAGCAAGACGCGGTAGGCCGAGGCGAGCTTGTCGAGCTGCTCGCGGCCCATGTCTTCGACCTCCTCGATCAGGTGCGGCAGGTCGAGGTCGAGGTTCGGCCGGGTGGCCGCGAGCTTCTTGAGCGCCCGGACCTGCGCGCGGGTCCAGCTGTAGAAATCGCGCTCGTAGAGATCCGCGAGTGCGCCGCCCTCGCGGCTGCGCGGCATCGTCCCGGTGCCCCCTACTCCGCCGCCTCGGCGAGCCGCTGCGGGTTGCGCGGGTCCTCCGCCCAGGTCACGTAGGGCAGGCCCGTGTCGATCTCGACCATCTCGATGCAGCCCTCGACCGGGCAGACATGGGCGCAGAGATTGCAGCCCACGCACTCCTCCTCGATCACCTCGTAGCGCCGCTTGCCGTTCTCCTTGATCGCCCGGATCGACTGGTGCGAGGTGTCCTCACAGGCGATGTGGCAGAGGCCGCAGCGGATGCATTTGTCCTGGTCGATCCGAGCCTTGACGACATAGTTCATGTCGAGCTGGCCCCAGTCGACATAGTTCGGCACGGCCGCGCCGCGGAAGTCGTCGAGCCGGCGGTAGCCCTTCTCGTCCATCCAGTTCGAAAGGCCGCTGATCATGTCCTCGACGATCTTGAAGCCGTAGTGCATGGCGGCGGTGCAGACCTGGACGGAGCCCGCGCCCATGGCGATGAACTCGGCCGCGTCCCGCCAGGTCTCGATCCCGCCGATGCCGGAGATCGGCAACCCACGGCAGTCCGGGTCGCGGGCGATCTCGCCCACCATGCAGAGCGCGATCGGCTTCACGGCGGGCCCGCAATAGCCGCCGTGGGCGCCTTTACCGTGGACCGACGGCAAGGGCGCCATGCTGTCGAGGTCGACCCCCATCACCGAATTGATCGTGTTGATCAGCGAGACGGCGTCGGCGCCGCCGGCCTTGGCGGCCCGCGCCGGGGCCAGGATGTTGGTGACGTTGGGGGTGAGCTTGACGAACACCGGCATGCGGGTCGCGGCTTTGCACCAGCGCACGACCATTTCGATGTACTCGGGGACCTGACCCACGGCCGAGCCCATCCCGCGCTCGCTCATGCCGTGCGGGCAGCCGAAATTGAGCTCGACCCCGTCCGCCTCGGTCTCCTCCACCCGCTCGAGTATCCGCTTCCAGGAATCCTCGGTGCAGGGGACCATGAGCGAGACCAGCAACGCCCGATCGGGCCAGTCGCGCTTGACCCGCTTGATCTCCTGCAAGTTCACCTCGAGCGGCCGGTCGGAAATGAGCTCGATGTTGTTGAAGCCCATCATCCGATAGCCGCGATAATGCAACGCGCCGTAGCGCGAGCTCGTGTTGACCACCGGCGGGTCCTCGCCGAGCGTCTTCCAGACGACTCCGCCCCAGCCCGCCTGGAAGGCCCGGACGACGTTGTACTCCTTGTCGGTCGGCGGCGCCGAGGCGAGCCAGAACGGATTGGGCGCCTTCACCCCGGCGATCTCGCAGCGCAGGTCGGCCATCCTCGCTCTCCCTCTCACCCGCCCCCGAAACGCCTCACCCGGCCATGAGATAGCGGTGGATCGAGGCGGCGGCGAGCTTGCCGTCCTCGACCGCGGCCACCGTGAGATCCACGCTCGAGCCGATGCAGTCGCCGCCGGCCCAGACCCGATCGAGCGTGGTCCGCCGCTCCGCGTCCACCACGATCTTGCCGTTCTCCACGTCCAAGAGCTCGGCCGTGCCGTTGAAGGCCGAAGGCACGAGCTTCTGGCCGATCGCCTTGAAGAGCTGGTCGGCCGGGAGGGTGAAGCGCTCGCCCGTGCCCTCGAGCCGCCCCTCGCGATCGAGCCGGGTACGCTCGAAGGTGACGCTGCGGACGTGCCCCTCGACCCCCTCGATCGCCACCGGCCGAGCCCAGTGGCGGATCGCCACCCCGTTCGACTTGGCCCATTCCTGCTCGGCGGGCGAGGCCGACATCTGCTCCGGCCCGCGCCGGTAGACGATGGTCACGGTTTCGGCGCCGAGCCGCTTGGTCTGCGTCGCGATGTCGATCGCCGTGTTCCCGCCGCCGATCACGACGATCTGGCGGCCGACCGGGAGTGTGGAGAGGTCCTTGGTCTGCCGCAGCCGCTCGATGAAGGCGACCGCATCGTGGACGCCCGCGAGCCGCTCGCCCGCGAGGCCGAGGGCGTGCACGCCCTGCAGCCCCAGGCCCAAAAAGACCGCGGCGAAGTCGCGCCGCAGCTCCCCGAGCGTCACGTCGCGGCCGAGCTCGATCCCGGTCCGGAGCTCGATCCCGCCGATCCCGAGGATGAACGCGACCTCGCGCTGGGCGAAGTCGTGGACCATCTTGTAAGCCGCGATCCCGTACTCGTTGAGGCCGCCGGCCTTGGCCCGCTTCTCGAAGATCACGACCTCGTGGCCGTGCCGGGCGAGCGCGTGGGCGCAGGCGAGCCCCGCCGGCCCGGCACCCACGACCGCGATCCGCTCGCCGGTGGGGGCTCCCCGGGTGAAGGGCTGGATGCCGCGCTCGAAGAGCCAATCGACCGCGTGGCGCTGGAGGGCACCGATCTCGACCGGCTTCTTGCCCTCGGCGAGGCGGACGCAGGCCCCCTCGCACAAAACGTCGGTCGGGCAGACCCGGGCACAGGTGCCGCCCATGATGTTGGCCTCGAGGATGGTCTCCGCCGCCCCGCGCAAGTTCCCGCTTTGGATGCCGCGGATGAAGCGCGGGATGTCGATCCCCGTGGGGCAGGCCTCGATGCAGGGGGCGTCGTAGCAGAACAGGCAGCGCGCCGCCTCGACCATCGCCTGCTGCGCGGTCAAGGGCGGATGGGCGTCGTCGAAGTTCCGTCGGTACTCGGCCGGCGAAAGCCGGCCCGCGCGCACGTCCGGCGCGTCCGCCATGCGACCCTCCCGATCCCGGCCGGCGCGGCGGGCACCGGACCACGGCAGGAGGCTAGAAGCCTCTCGGATCCGCGGTCAAGCGGCGCTCAGCGGCCCAAGAGCCGGGGCAAGCCCAAGGTCAGCAAAGGAAATGCCAAGAGCAGCAGGATCCGCACGCCCTCGCTCGCGAGGAACGGCAGCACGCCGCGGACGGTCTCGCGCATCGGCACGTTCGGGGCGAGCGAGCCGATGATGAACAGGTTGAGCCCGACCGGTGGGGTGACGAGGCCGAGCTCGACCACGACGAGGGCGAGGATGCCGAACCAGACCTTGAGCTCCTCGTTGCCGAGCCCGTAGGCAGCGGCCGCCGCCACCACGTCCTCGCCGCCGTTGAGCTCGACCAGCACCGGCCAGAAGAAGGGCAGCACGACCACGATCATCGACAACGATTCGAGGAAGCAACCGAGCACGATCAGCAGCACGAGCATGGCCGAGAGCACGAGCCACGGGTCGAGCCCGGACGTGGCGGCCCAGCCGGCGATCGCGGTCGGCAGCCCGGTGCGGGCGAAGAAGCCCTTCAAGACCTCGGCCGCGAACAGGATGAAGTAGATCATCGAGGAGGTGACGGCGGTATCCAGTACCGCCCGGCCGATCTCGAGCCGGCCGATCCCGCCCAGGCCGAGAGTGCGCAAGAGGAGCCCGTAGAGCAGGATGAGGCAGACGCCGACGCCGGCGGCCGGTGTCGGGGTGAAGAGCCCCATGCCGAGGCCCAAGATGATCGCGCCGAACAGGAGGAGGACCGGGAGGAGCTTGAGCAGCGCGAGCCGCCGCTCGGCCGGCTCCATGGGTGCGGCGGGCGGGGCGAGCGCGGGATCGCGACGGACGGCGAGGGCGATCACCGCGAGGAAGAAGACGACCGCGAGCAGGCCCGGGACGATCGCCGCCTGGAACATCTCGAGGATCGAAGCCTCGACCACGATCGCGTAGATCACGAGCGGGACCGACGGCGGGATCAGGATGCCGAGCGTGCCGCCGGCGGCGAGCGTCCCGGTCGAAAGCCGAGGGTGGTAGCCGAGCCGGGCGAGTTCCGGGAGTGCCACCCGGCCCATGGTCGAGGCCGTGGCGAGCGAGGAGCCGCAGACCGCACCGAAGCCGGCGCAGGCGCCGATCGCCGCCATCGCCACCCCGCCCCGCCGGTGGCCGACGAGCGCCTGGATACCGGCGAAGAGGTCGCGGGCGAGCCCGCCGTGGCTCGCCAGATAGCCCATCAAGACGAACAGCGGCACGACCGAGAGGTCGTAGGAAGCGACCGTGTTCCAAAAAAGCGTTTTGAACTGCTTGAGGTAGGGTTCGAAGCGCAGGAACGGGACGAGGAGCGAGAGCACCCAGCTGCCGCCGATCCCGGTCACGAGCATCGCCACCGCGACCGGCAGCCGGAGCAGCAGCAGGACGAGGAGGACCGCGAGGGCCCCGAGGCCCACGAGCTCGCGCTCGCTCACGCGCGCCGCCCGCTGCGGATTTGGTCGGCGGCGATCACCGCCCACAACAGGAGGGCGAGCAGGCCCGGGCCGAAGAACGGCCATTCGGGCCAGCCGAGCACGCCGGCGATCCGCCCGTCGGCCCGGCTCTCGGCGAGGCCCTGGACCATCCAGAACGCGAGGAACAGGGCGATCGCCGCGGTCGCCGCCGTGCCGGCTCCCTCGAGCACCCGCCGCGCCGCGGCCGGCAGCCGCTCGGCCAAGAGATCGACCGCGACATGGCCGCGGCGGAGCTGGCACCAGGGGAAGAGGAGCGGGACGGCGGCGCTCACCAACAGCCGGACGAGGTCCTCGTAGCCCTTGACGATCCCGAGCCGGCCGGGGGCCAGCAGGTCGGCCACGCGGAGGAGCACGTCGGTTCCGGTGAGGGCGGCGATCGCGAGCAGGATCGTCCCGCCCGCGATCGCGAACGCGCCAGCCAGTCGCTCGAGCAGCGCCTCAGGCACCGCCGCCGTGACGCGCCACGGCGGCGCGGGCCGCGGCGACCAGGCCCTCGCCGTCGAGCCCCTTGGCCTTGGCCTCGGCGATCCAGCGCTCGACGACCTGCGCGGCGCGCGCGTCGAACTCGGCCTGCGCGGCAGCCTCGAGGGTGATCATCTGGCCGCCCGCCTTCTCGAGCGCCGCCTGGCCCGGCGGCTCGATGTCGTCCCAGACCTGGCCGATCCAGCCCGCGATGTTCTTGCCGGAATGGGCATCCAGCACCGCCTTGAGGTCGGCCGGCAGGCTCTCGTAGCGCTTCTTGTTCATGGTGAAGATGAACACCGAGGTGCCGAAGCGTTGGCCGCCCTGGCCGACCGTCGCGTACTTGACGAGCTCCGGGACCTTCAAGGGTGTGGCGACCTCGAAGGGGATCATGGCGGCGTCGACCGTGCCTTTGGAGAGCGCGGTCGGCAGCTCGGGCACGGGCATGGTGACCGGCTGCGCGCCCCAGGCCTCGATGAGCATGGCGCCGCTGCGCGAGGGCACCCGGATCTTCATCCCCTGGACGTCGGCGAGCGTGCGGACCGGCTTCTTGACCGTGAACAGCACCTGGCCGGCATGGGCGTGGATCAAGAGCGGATGGGTGTCGGCATAGTCGGCACCGATCCGGTCCATGAGCTCCTGGATGGCGAGCGTGGTCGCGCGAGCGCTGCCGCGGTGCACGCCCGGCAGCTCGAAGACCTCGCTGCGCGGGAAGGCGCCGGGCGTGTAGCCGAGCACGGTCCAGACGATGTCGGCCACGCCGTCGCGCGCCTGGGTGTAAAGCTCGGGCGGCTTGCCGCCCATCGCCATCGACGGGAAGATCTCGACCTTGATCCGGCCCTTCGAGGCTTCCTCGAGCTTCTTCGCCCAGGGCTCGAAGAACGCCACTTGCGCGGGCGCCTTGGGGCCCAGGAAGTGGTGGAGGGTGAGTGTGACCTCCGCCGACCGCGCCGTGCTCGCGCCCCCGGCGGCGAGCAAGGCGGCAGCGAGCGCGCCCAAGAGCAAGTCCCGTCGAGCCATTCCCCGGCCTCCCGTTCTCGACCCTGCGCGCGGAGTGTGGCAGATCGCGCCGGTGATCGCCAAGACGGACCGTGCCCATGGCCAAGCTCCTTTCGACCCGCGTCGCCATCGTCGGCGCCGGCCCGGCCGGGCTCCTCTTGGGCCAGCTCCTGCACCGGGCCGGCATCGACAATCTCGTCCTCGAGCGCCGGCCGATCGCCCGGGTGCTGGCGCGGATCCGCGCCGGCGTCCTCGAGGAGGGCACGGTGCGCCTGCTCGAGGAAGCGGGTGTGGCCGACCGGCTGCACCGCGAGGGCCTCGTCCACGAGGGCATCGAGATCGCCGTCCAGGGTGAGCGACGGCGGATCGACTTCCGCGCGCTCACCGGCCGACAGGTCGTGGTCTACGGCCAGACCGAGGTCACCAAGGACCTGGTCGAGGCACGGCGTGCGGCGGGGCTCCCCCTCCTCGACGAGGTGAGCGACGTCCTGCCGGTCGATCTCGAGAGCGAGCGGCCGCGGGTCCTGTTCCGCCGCGGGGGCGAGGCGTTCGAGCTCTCTTGCGAGATCGTCGCCGGTTGCGACGGCTTCCACGGCATCTGCCGGAGCCGGATCCCGGCGAGCCGGCTGCGCACCTTCGAGCGGGTCTATCCCTTCGGCTGGCTCGGCATCCTGACGCGGGCACGGCCGGTCTCGGACGAACTGATCTACGCCTATTCCGAGCGCGGCTTCGCCCTCTTCTCGATGCGCTCGCCGACCGTCTCGCGGCTCTACGTGCAGTGCGCGCCGAGCGACCCGGTCGAAGCCTGGCCGGACGAGCGGGTCTACGAGGAGCTCGCGCTCCGGGTCGGCCCCGAGGTCGCGGCCCGGCTCGAGCGGGCCCCCTCGATCGAGAAGAGCGTCACCCAGATGCGCAGCTTCGTGGCCGAGCCCATGCGCCACGGCCGGCTCGTGCTCGCGGGCGACGCCGCGCACATCGTCCCGCCCACCGGCGCCAAAGGCCTCAACCTCGCCGCCGCGGACGTGGGGCTCTTGGCGCGCGCGCTCGTGGCGTTCCTGCGCGGGAACGATCCGCGCCCGCTCGACGACTATTCGGAGCGCGCGCTCGCCCGGGTGTGGAAAGCCGAGCGCTTTTCCTGGTGGATGACCTCGCTCCTCCACAAGTTCCCGGAAGGCGATCCGTTCCGCGACCGGCTGCAGCGCGCCGAGCTCGACTATTTGTTCGGTTCGCGCGCCCAGCAGACCGTGCTCGCCGAGAACTATGTGGGCCTGCCGCTCGCACTCGACTGAGAGCGGCCCTTGCGTCGCTTCCCGCCCGAGCGGATCGTTTGCACGACCGAAGAAACGGTCGAAACGCTCTACCTTTTGGGCGAGGATCGGCGGATCGTCGGGGTTTCGGGCTATGCCGTCCGCCCGCCGCGGGTGCGCCGGGAAAAGCCGCGCGTCTCGGCCTTCACCTCGGCCGACATCGCCAAGATCCTCGCCCTCGAGCCCGACCTCGTGCTCACTTTCTCCGACCTCCAGGCCGAGATCGTCCGCGAGCTCGTCCGCGCGGGAATCGCCGTGCACGCCTTCAACCAGCGTGATCTGGCGGGCATCTTCGCGATGATCCGCACGCTCGGCGCGCTCGTGGGCGTGCCCGAGAAGGCGGAAGCGCTCGCCCGCGACCTCGAGCGCCGGGTCGAGCGGATCGCCCGGGCGACCGCTTCGCTGCCGCGGCCGCGGGTCTGGTTCGAGGAGTGGGACGAACCCTTGATCTCCGGCATCGGCTGGGTCGAGGAGCTCGTCCGAGTAGCGGGCGGCGAGCCGATTTTTCCGGAACTCGCCCGCGAGAAATCCGCGAAGGACCGGATCGTGCCGCCCGAGCGGGTGATCGAGGCCGCCCCCGATGTCATCCTCGCTTCCTGGTGCGGCAAGAAGGTCCGCCCCGAGAAGATCGCCGCCCGCCCGGGCTGGGAAGCGATCCCGGCGGTGCGTGACGGCCGCATCCACGCCATCCCCTCGCCCCTCATCCTCCAGCCCGGCCCGGCCGCGCTCGGCGACGGGCTCGATGCGCTCCTCGCAGCACTTTGGGGCCCGGAGGCGGCCCGCCGGCTCGCCGCGGCCTAGGGCGGTGCGGGGCGCGCGTAGAGGTCGTTGCCCTTGTCGTCGACGACGAGGAAGGCGGGGAAGCCTTCGACGCGGATGCGGCGGGCGGCTTCCATGCCGAACTCGGGAAAGTCGATCACCTCGACCGAGCGGATGCACTCCTTGGCGGTCACCGCGGCCGCCCCGCCGATCGCCGCCAGGTAGAAGCCGCCGTGGCGCTCGCAGCTATCGCGCACGAGGGCCGAGCGGTTGCCCTTGGCGACCGTGACGAGGGCCGCCCCTTCGGCTTGGAACTCGGGCATGTAGGCGTCCATCCGCGCGGCCGTGGTGGGCCCGAAGGAGCCCGCGGGCCAGCCCTCGGGCGCGCGCGCCGGCCCGGCATGGTAGATCGGGTGATCGCGCAGCCAGTCGGGCAAGGCTGCGCCGGCCGCGCGGCGCCGGGCAAGCGCCGCGAAGACCTGGTCGCGCGCCACCACCATGGTTCCCGAGAGCAAAACGGGCGTGCCGACCGGCAGGCGCGAAAGCTCGGCGCGGATCGCCGCCATCGGCCGGTCGAGGTCGATGATCACCGCCGCGCCGAGATCGACGGGGCGTTCGGGCAAAAAGCGCGCCGGGTCGTGCTCGAGTTCCTCGAGCCACACGCCCTCGCGGTCGATCCGCGCCCAGATCTGCCGATCGGCCGAGCAGGAGACCCCGAGACCCACCGGCAGCGAGCCGGCGTGCCGCGGCAGGCGGATCACCCGCACGTCGTGGCAGAGATATTTGCCCAGGAGCTGGGCGCCGATGCCGATCCGCCGGGTGAGCTCGAGGACACGGCGTTCGGTCTCGAGGTCGCGGAACGCCCGGCCCGAGGCGTCGCCCGAGCTCGGCAGCTCGTCGAGTGCCCGGGTCGAGGCGAGCTTGACGGTCGTGAGGCATTGTTCGGCCGAGAGCCCGCCCACGACGATCGCGAGGTGATAGGGCGGGCAGGCGGCGGTGCCGAGGGTGCGGATCTTCTCGTCGAGGAACGCCAGGAGGCGCTCCGGGTCGAGGAGGCGCTTGGTCTCCTGGAAGAGGAAGGTCTTGTTGGCCGACCCACCACCTTTGGCGACGAACAACAGACGAAACTCGTCGCCGCCCGTCGCATGCAGCTCGATCTGCGCGGGCAGGTTCGTGCCGGTGTCCCTCTCCTCGTACATGGAAAGCGGCGCGAGGTGGGAGGAGCGGAGGTTGCGGGTCGCCCAGCAGCGGGCGATCCCGGCCTCGAGTGCCGCGCGCGCGTCGCCCTCGACGAGCACCGTCTCGCCCTTCCAGCCGTGGACGATGGCCGTGCCGGTGTCCTGGCAGCTCGGGAAGAGCCCGCCCGAAGCCACGACCGCGTTCTTCAAGAGCTCCATCGCCACGAAGCGATCGCCCGTCGAGGCCTCGGGATCGTCGAGGATGGCGCGGAGCTGGGCCAGGTGCGAGGCGCGGAAGAAGTGCTGGACTTCCGCGAACGCTTCTTCGGCGAGCCGCGCCAGTAACTCGGGCTCGACCAGCAGGAACGCGCGGCCGAGCGCCCGCTCGCGGCGCGGCCCTTCGAGCGGCAGCCGGCGGAAGGCGATCGCCGAGGGTGTGGGAGCTTCGCTCATGTGGCGCTGGCACTCTACCAGTTGCGCACCGTCGCGCGTATGAAACCACTTGCGTTCGGTGAGGTGAAGGTCGATGCGCGACGAGGCCGACGAACGGCGTCCCACGATCCTGCGCGTCACCTTGAAAAACTTCCTCAGTTTCAGGGACTCCGAGATCGCGCTCGGGCGTCTGACCGTGCTGGTCGGCCCGAATGGTTCGGGCAAGACCAACCTCCTCAAGACATTCGCGTTCCTCGGCGAGGTGGCGCGGATCGATCTGCCGGCCGCGGTGGAGCAGTTCGGCGGCGTCGCCGCGCTCCGCTGGCGCGCAGCACGTCCGTTCGACAACATCGTGATCAAGTTGGACGCTTTGTTGACCGAGCACGCCAGTGCTCGCGCGCCGGACAAGTACGAGCTCCATTTCAGGGAACGCGGGCCATTCATCCAACGCGAGGAGAGCTTCACTTTCAAGCGCGTGAAAGGCAGGGGCCGCCGGATCACATTGACCGGCTCCGAACTCACCATCAGCGGGCGGGGACGCAGTTTCCAGTTGAGCGAGCGCACCTCGGGGCTCGCGACACTGCGTAAGCTCGGAGAGCGATACGAAGCGCCGCAAGTCGATCAGCTCGCCTCGATCCTCGAGAATGTCCGTTTGGTCGAGATCGACGACCGGGCGGCGCGGCGCCCGGCGCCACGTCGCAAGGACGAGCGCCTGCGAGCCGATGCCGCCAACCTCGCCAACGTGCTGGCCGAGCTCAAAGAGCACGAGCCCGAGACGTTCGAGGTGCTCCAAGAGGACGTCGCGACGGTGCTCCCCGGTTTCGAGGGCCTGGAGCTACGCCCGATCGCCGGTGCCGAAGAAGGTGTGGAGGTGCGGATCCGCGAGCGGGGTCTGCCCGGATCCACACCGCTCTCCGCGGCTTCGTTCGGTACGATCCGGGCACTCGCTCTGTTCGCGCTTCTGCACGATCCCGATCCGCCGGCCCTCACCTGCATCGAGGAGATCGACCACGGGCTCCACCCCTATGCGCTCGACCGGATCGTCGAGCGGCTGCGGGAGGCGAGCGAACGCACCCAAATCCTGGTGGCGACGCACTCGCCCGCGTTGGTCAACCGGCTCGAGCCGGAGGAGCTGCGGATCTTCGAGCGTGACGTCGAGCAGGGCTGCACGCGGATCGTTGCCCGCGATCCCAAAGAGCTCGCGCGGGCGATGAAAGAAAGCGAGCTGCGCCTCGGTGAGCTGTGGTTCTCCGGAACGCTCGGCGGGGTGCCGGATGCCTGACCGGAAGACGGTTCTCGTCTTCGGCGAGAGCCAGAACGACACGGCCGCGATTGCCGAGCTGGTCAAATGCCTGAAGTCGGAGCTCCACGTCGAGACGAGGCGGCAGCCGATCATCCTCGATCGTGGTGCCGCCGCAGTCAAGCGGAAGAAGATGTTCGCCGACATCGCAGGGGTCGTGCGCGCCGAGCGCGTGCGCCGTCCCGTGCACGCCGTGATCCTGCATCGCGATTGCGATGCGATCGAGCCGCGTCACATCGAGGTATCCGAGGGGATCGAGAAGGAAGCCGGGAAGGCCCTCGCACCGACTCCTGTGGTTCCTGCCACCCCCGCGTTCGAGCTCGAGACCTGGTGGTTTCTCTTCCCCGACGCTGTTGCCGCCTACCGGCCCGGTTGGCGTCGCCTCGCGCGGAACGGGCAGGACGTGGGGAAGCTGCTGAACGCCAAGGAGATACTTCGCCGCGATCTGCGGCCACATGCCACTTCGAAGGTTCGGGATTACACCGAGTCGGACTCACCGGGCATCGCGAGGAAAGTGCGCGAACTGGCCCTCTGTGGGAGACCCCGGGCGCGGAGCGACTCCTTCCTCCTTTTCGCGCAGAAGGTCTGTAGTTTGTGAATGTGGCACGGCCTGGTGGGGGAGCCTTCCCCCCCGCCGCCCTCTTTAAAATCTCTCCAGCTTCGATCATTTTACGCCGGCGATCGTGACCGATCGGGGAGGAACCGTCATGCGAAGCCGGCTCGCCGCCCTTCTGTTCGCCGGATCCCTGCTCGTGGGCGCCGCAGCACCCGCCGCCGCGCAGGCCACGCCCGAAGCGCTGGTCGACGCCCTCAACGCCGTCTTCGGCAAGCACAAGGGCCTCAGGGCCTCGCACGCCAAGGGCGTGTGCGCCGCCGGGCGCTGGATGCCCACCGCCGCCGGTCGCGAGCTCGCGCCGAGCCCGCTCTTCGCCGGCGAAGCCCCGGTCGTCGCCCGCTTCTCGCTGGCCGGCGGCAACCCCAAGGTCTCCGACAAGAGCCGCACGCCGCGCGGCCTCGCCTTCCGCGTCCAACTGCCGGGCGGGGGTGAGCACGATTTCGTCCTGCTCTCGGCACCCGTGTTCCAGGCCAAGGACCCCGAGACCTTCCTCGGCCTGTTGCGCGCCCGCGCACCCGACCCGGCGACCGGCAAGCCCGACCCCGAGAAGGCCAAGGCCTTCATGGACGCGCACCCCGACACCAAGGTTCTGCCCGCCTGGATGGCGCAAGCGCCGATCACCGCGAGCTACGCCACCACGCCCTACTGGGCGATCAACACCTTCTACCTCACCGACGCCAAGGGCGAGCGCCGGGCGGTGCGCTGGAGCTTCACGCCGGAGGCCGGGGTGGTGGGCCTGAGCGAAGAGGAACAGAAGCAGAAGGGCGACGACTTCCTGGCCGCCGAGCTGCGCGAGCGGGTCGGCAAGGGGCCGGCCGCCTGGCGGGTCGCGT
>JAILZQ010000048.1 GCA_023512415.1 Geminicoccaceae bacterium
GCACCCGCTCGGCGCGACGGGCGCCATCCTGACGATCACGTGCGCCTACGCGCTCCGCCGCGCGAAGAAGCGCTACGGCCTCGTCACGATGTGCATCGGCGGCGGCCAGGGCATCGCCCTCTGCCTCGAAGCCGCCTGAGGCGCGCGCCTCGCCCCGGGCAACCGCTCGTTGTTCGGGGCCGGGCTTGTGCGAGGATCGAAGGTGGCGTTCTCTGGCGCGTCGGCCGCGTCGGCCGCGTCGGCCGCCGAGCCGGGAGGACTCTCGTGCCGAACGCCAGCAGCTGGGTGACGGCGGTGCGCTCCACGCTCCGCCCGATCCTGTTCGACATCGAGCCCGCGCAGGCGATCCACGACGTCGTGGTCACACCGGAGCCCGAGAACGCCACGATCACCTTCGCGACGACGCGGCCCTGCTTCGCCACGGTCGAGCTGTTCCGGATGGTCACCGGCAAGGTCGATCTCGACATGGAGAAGGCGAACCGCGAGCGCATCGAGGTCGAGCTGTTCGGCAACGCGCAGCTTTCGCACCGGATCCGGTTCTTCGACCTGCCGCAGGAACGGCGCTTCTGGTTCCGCATCTCGGTACCCGGGGAGGGACCCGGGACCGCCCTCGGCCAGAAGAAGATCCGCCACCGCGGCTGGTTCTCGACCTTCCGGCGCACCGCCACGTGCGGGATCGACGTGATCAAGATCCTGAGCGACAGCGACAGCGCGAGTGCGGGCGATCTCACCTTCGAGGTCGCAGCCTACGACGCGGCGCGCGGCGACGGCCGGCTCGACCTCGCCCTTTCCGGCGCGTTCACGGTCGAGAGCGGCGGGTTCGTCCGAACGCCCTTTGCGAAGGTGCTCGATCTCGGCCGGGTGCCCGATCGGGTGGCTGTGCACCTCTGGGGCACCGACGACGACGAGAACGCGTTCGTGAGCTTCCTCGAAGCCCCATGGAAAGGGCTGCAGATCCCCGGGCGCTTGCCGCCGGAGCGGCGCCCGCCGCTGCGCGGGCCCTATTCCGACCGCTACCGGGACAGCAACGACCTCGAGGTGGTGGCGACCCTGCCGGTCATCGTCGGCCGGCACCAGGTCCGGATCACCGGCGCGACGCCGATCGCCGTGCTCTTCTTCGAGATGATCGGCGCGATCGACTGCAGCGTGCGCGACGTGCTCGGCCAGCCGCCGCGGATCGCCGGGAAACTGAAGCCCAAAATGCTCGCGCTCACAGCCGGTCGCGCGGGCGGGCTCGATCTCGGCGGGAGCCGGCTCGCGCTGGCCCTCGGCGAGACGGGCGAGCTCCTCCGGCGCGAGCCGGGCGGTGGCGCCGGCAGGTGGGAGGTGCTCGAGAGCCCACCCTTGCGCCGGCTCCACCTCCTCGCGCGCGAGCAGGCGCCGAGCCTGCTCGTGGCCGTCGGTCGGGACGGGCGGATCGCGACCGCACTCCTCGACCGCGTCCCGCCCGAGGCGCTCGCTTGGCGGGAGACCGCGCTCGTCCAGGCGGAGGATACCGGGCGCGCGCCCGCCCTGCTCGAGCAGGCCGAAGGTTTCCTCCTCGCCTGCCGCGATCCTGCCGGCCGGCTCGTTCTCCAACGGCTCGACCGCGAGGCCCGGCCGCTCGGCGAACCGATCGCGCTCGCCGAGGGGGTTCGCGACGACATCGTGCTCGGCAGCGACGGGCGCGGTGCCGCCCGGATCGCCTGGTGCGACCGGGCGGGGCGCATCACGGCCGGCCCGCTCGGCGCGAAGCCCGAGCTCGCGCCGGTCCCGGGCGAGGTCGCGGCGCTCGTGGGCCTCGCGCCGCTCGAGGAGGGCGACGTCGTCCTCGCCGGGCTCGATCGGGACGGGCGGGTGATCGCCCGACGCCTCGGGCTCGAGGAGGGCTGGACCGTGCTCGGCACGCTCCAGGAGGTCGTCGAGCCCGAGAGCCTCGAGCCGCCGCCCGCCGAGGCGTCGGCGGACTAGCCGGCGAAGCGGGCCGCCGCCCCCCTCAGTTCATCCGGTCGAGCACGCCGCGGATCCGCTCGAGGGCGATCTCGAGCCGTTCCGGGTGGATCGCGAAGCAGAGCCGGATGTGGCTCTCGTTGCCCTTCCCGAAGGTGTAGCCGGCGGCCGTGCCGACCTTGCATTCGGCCACGAGCCGCTTGCAGAAGGCCAAGCTGTCGGTGAGCCCCTCGATCCGCGGGAAGGCGTAGAAGGCCCCCTCCGGGCGCAAGAGGCGGACCCGCGGGTGGGTGCCCAGGATCCGCATGACGAGGTCACGATTGTGCCGGGTCCGCTCGCGGAACTCGGCCACGAACCCCTCGCCCCGCTCGAGGGCGGCGATCCCACCGTACTGGGCGAAGGCGGTGGCGCCGGTGTTGTTCACCTCGGAGAGCACCCGGATCGGGGTCTCGAGGCGCTTGGGGTGGACCATCCAGCCGAGCCGCCAGCCGGTCATCGCCCAGGCCTTGGAAAAGCCGTTCAAGACGAAGACCGGCTCGTCCTCCTCGGCGAGGGCCAGGAACGAGGGGGCGGGGTCGGGTCCCTCGAAGACGTTGCGGTGGTAGACCTCGTCGGCGATCAGCGCGAGCCCGTGTTTGCGGCAGAGGTCCAACAGCGCCCGCTGCTCGTGCGGCTGCATGATCCAGCCCGTGGGGTTGGATGGGCTGTTGACGTAGACGGCCTTGGTCTTGGGGCCGATCGCGGTTTCGAGCCGGGCGAGGTCGAGGTGCCAGCGCTCGGGGCCTTCCTCGAGCCGGACGTCGACCGGAACCCCGCCCAGGACCTCGACCACGGTGCGGATGTTCGGCCAATAGGGGGAGACGAGGATCACCTCGTCGCCGGGCGTGACGATGCATTGGCAGGTGATCATGACCGTGAGCATCGTCGAGCCGGGCAGGCTGATCCGGTCGGGGTGGACCCGCAGCCCGTAGATGCGGTGCAGATAGGCCTCGATCGCCTCGCGCACCGGGACGTGGCCGCGGGTCGGCCCGTAGAAGGTCTTGCCGGCGTCGAGTGCCGCCTTCGCGGCCTCGCCGATGAAGCTCGGGGTGACGAGGTCGCTCTCGCCGAACCACAAGGGGATGACCTCGGGATCGTCGAGATGCTCGGCCGCGACCTTGCCGATGCCGGACGGTTCGAGGGCGAGGATCTCGGGGCGGATCGCGCGCATGGCGGGGCCTTTCGCTGGGGACCTCGGCCTTTAGGCGAGCCGGCTCGGCGGGGAAAGGGCCGCGCGCGCGAAGCCGGGCGGACCGGTCGCGCGGCCGGCCGCTCAGCCGGGCGCGGGCACCGGCTCTCCCGCCCGACGCGGCCCGAGCCGGGCCGCCCGGCGTGACCGCTTGGCGCGGTACATTTCGGCATCGGCCCACTCCAGGAGCGGCTCGAGCCCCTGGCCGTGGTCCGGCCAGAGCGCCAGGCCGCAGCTCGCGCCGAGCGTGAGCGCCACCTCGCCCACGCGGATCGGTTCGGCGAGCCGGCGCTCGAGGGCTGCGAGGCGACCGGGCAGCTCCTCCGGCCGTTCGACCTCGGCGAACAGGAGCGCGAACTCGTCGCCGCCGAGGCGCGCCACGAGGTCGCCCGCCCGGACCGCCTCGCGCAGCCGGCGGACGACGGCGCGCAGCACGCTGTCGCCGGCGCCGTGCCCGAGGGCGTCGTTGACCTGCTTGAAGCCGTCGAGGTCGATCATCACGAGGGCCACCCGGTGGCCGGCGCGCGCCGCCCGCTCGACCGCCCGGGCGAGGGCGGCCGCGAGCGCGCTCCGGTTGGCGGCCCCGGTCAAGGGATCGTGGCCGGCGAGGAAGCGCAGCCGCTCCTCGGCATGGACGCGGGCGCTCACCTCGCGGGCGATGCCGCGGTAGCCCGCGAACCGGCCGCTGCGGTCGACCAGCGGCACCCCGGCCGTCTCTAGGATGCGCAGCCGGCCGTCGCCGCCGCGCAGGCTGCAGCGCAGGTCGCGGAACGGCTCGCCCGAGCGGAAGCCGGACGCGCCGGGCAGCGGCGGCGGCTCGCCGGGCTCGAGCGGACCGCGCGGCCACGGCTCGGCGAGCTCCGACCAGCGCCGGCCGAGCAGCTCGCCGCGCGGTCGGCCGAGGACCGCCTCGGCCGGCTCGGAGAGCCAGACGAACCGCAGCGCGCCGTCGATCTCCCACACGAAGTCGGCGGCGGCGCGCAGGAAGTCGACGAGCCGCTCCGGCTCTGCCCAGGGCGCGGGATCGGTCGACCGGCGGGCGAGACCGAGCCGACGCGCACCCGCGCGCAACAGCCGGGCGAGGGTCGCGCCGGGGCCACCCGACGCGCCCCCGCGGCCGGCCGGCACGGCCGCCCCGCCCATGGTCTCGACCGATCGCACCGAACGACGTTCCCCCGTGTCGGGCCGAGCCGCGCCGCCGCGCGGCGGCCGGCCTCGTGCGCGTTTCCCGGAGCCGTGCCACGGCGTGCCGCCGCGTCACGCGGCCCTCAACTTACGGTATTGCGCTGTCCATACAAGCCCGCGCCGAGCGGTAATCCCCGGTTTGCACAAGCGCGCTCAACCGGCGCCGGCCCGCTCGATCAGGAAGCGGAACGCGCCCTCCTGCCGCTCGCTCGCGAGCAGCCGGTGGCCCTGGGCGGTGCAGAGCTCGGCGATGTCGGCGGGGGCCTTGGGGTCGGTCGCGAGCACCTCGAGCCGTTCGCCGGGGGCCATCTGGGCGAGCTGCTTCCTGGCCTTGAGGACCGGCAAGGGACAATTGAGCCCGCGCACGTCGAGCCGTCGATCGGTCATCGCTCCCCCGCTGCCCCGCGACCGAGCGATATGCTAAGCGCCGCCGGGCGGCGAACAAGGGGGCGCGGGCATGGCCGATCCGGCGGCCGGGCGGCGGCGGGTGATCGGGGTGGTCGGTTGGAAGAACAACGGCAAGACCACGCTGGTCTGCCGGCTGGTCGCCCACTTCGTGGCCCGCGGCCTCGAGGTCTCGACGGTCAAGCACGCCCACCACACGGTCGACATCGACCAGCCGGGCAAGGACAGCTTCCGCCACCGCGAGGCGGGTGCCCGCGAGGTGGTGCTCGCCACCGCCCGGCGCTGGGCGCTGATCCACGAGCTGCGCGACGAGCCCGAGCCGCCGCTCGAGGCGATCCTCGCCAAGCTCCAGCCGGTCGACCTCGTGATCGTGGAAGGCTTCAAGCGCTTCCCGCACCCCAAGATCGAGGTCCACCGCCGGGAGCGCGGCACACCGCTCTTGGCCCACGAGGACCCGACGATCGTCGCCGTCGCTTCCGACGAGCCCTTGCCCCATGCGCCCGTGCCGGTCCTGCACCTCGACGACGTCGCGGCGATCGCCGCGCTCGTCCTCGAGCGCGCCGCACCCGGTTGAGCCGCCGGTGACCGCCGAGGCCTGCTTCGATCCCGAGGCCGGGCTCCTGCCGCTCGCCGAGGTCCGCGCCCGGCTCGAGGCCGCGGTCGCCCGAACCTCTCGGCCCCCGGTCGAGACCGTCCCGCTCGCCGAAGCGCGCGGCCGGATCCTCGCGGCCCCCCTCGTGAGCCCGCGCGACGTGCCGGCCTTCGACAATGTGGCGGTCGACGGCTGGGCCTTCGCCGCCGCTTCGCTCGCCGCGGCGGGGCCGAC
The DNA here is from genome assembly GCA_023512415.1 of Geminicoccaceae bacterium. Taxonomy (GTDB): domain Bacteria; phylum Pseudomonadota; class Alphaproteobacteria; order Geminicoccales; family Geminicoccaceae; genus JANXAZ01. Next base: position 5,574 of record JAILZQ010000048.1, read on the forward strand.
GCGGCTTTCGATCGTCGCGGGCCGCGCGGCGGCGGGCCACCCCTTCGCGGGAACCGTGCCGCCCGGCCACGCGGTCGAGGCGCTCACCGGAGCGCCCATGCCGGCCGGCACCGACACGGTGGCGATGTGGGAGGAGTCCCGGGTCGAGGACGGCACGGTCCTCATCCCCGCGGGCTTCCGGGCCGGTGCCAACCGCCGTCGGGCCGGCGAGGACGTGCGCGCCGGGGCGACCGTGCTCGCGGCCGGCACCCGCCTCGGACCGCAGCATCTGGGTGTCGCGGCCGAGCTCGGCCTCGATCGCCTGCCGGTCCGGGCGCCGCTTTCCGTGGCACTCGTCTCCTCGGGCGACGAGCTCTTGGAGCCCGGCGCCCCCTTCGCCCCGGGCCGGGTCTACGACGCCAACCGGACCATCCTCCGCGCGCTCCTCGAGACCCTGCCCTGCCGGGTGGTCGACCACGGGATCCTGCCCGACGAGAACGAGCCCGTGCGCCGCTTCCTGCACGAGGCGGCGGCCGGACACGACGTGATCGTGAGCTCGGCCGGTGCCTCCAAGGGCGCCGCGGACCATCTGACCGGCACCGTGGCCCGCGAGGGCGCGCTCGACTTCTGGCAGATCGCCTTGAAGCCCGGCCGACCCTTCGCCGTCGGCCGGCTCGGCCGGGCGGTCTACATCGGCCTGCCCGGCAACCCGGTCGCCGCCACGGTCTGCTTCCTCCTGCTCGCCCGGCCGTTCCTTTTGGCGCTCGCCGGGGCGCCGCTCGGCTGGCCGCAGCCGGTACCGCTGCCGGCGGGCTTCGCCTTCACCAAGCGGCCCGGCCGCACCGAGCTCCTCCGCGCCCGGCTCGACGCGGAGCCGGACGGGCGCCTTCTCGTCCGGCGGATCCCGCGCGAGGGCTCGGGGATCTTGACCTCGCTGGTCGAGGGCGAGGGTCTGGCCCTCGTCGAGGCCGAGCGGACACGGGTCGAGCCCGGCGAGCCCGTGGGCTTCCTCTCCTTCGCCGAGCTCGGCTGCGTGTGATGGCAGGGGCCGTCGACCGGGTCGGCGCCGCCCGGAGCTGGACGCTCCTCCTCTACGGGCTCTATCTGCTCGCCGCGTTCACCGCCTTCCCGATGCTGTTCGCGGCGATCCTCGCTTACTGGAAGCGTGGCCTCGCCCGCGGCACCGTCTACGAGAGCCATTTCGACAATCTGATCCTCGTCTTTTGGGTGAGCCTCGTGGTCGGGCTCCTCGGGCTCGTGCTCACGCTCGTTTTGATCGGCTGGGCCGTCCTCGGCCTCTTGTTCCTGTGGGTGCTCTGGCGGTCCGTGCGGGGCCTGTTCCGCGCCCTCGACGGCCGGCCCTATCGCTGAGCGGGGCCGAACTCCCGAGGCGTCCGCGCCGCCATCCAGCGGCGCACCGCCGGCCAGAGCCGGGCGTGCGCGCGGGGGCCGAGCACGGCTGCGAGATGGGCGAAGACCGTGCCCCGCTCCATGGGCCAGCGCACGAGGCGGGTCGGCACGGACCGTCGCACCGCTTCGAGGAACGGGGCGACGGCGGCCGGCGGGGCGATCGCATCGGCCGGGCTCGCGATCGCGAGGAGCGGGACCGCGAGCCGGTCGGGGGCGAGCCGCTCGCCGGCCACGCGGAGGGTCCCGCGCGTCAGAGCGTCCTCTTGCCCGAGCCGCCCCAGAACGTCGCGGACCAGGGCCGCCGGCAAGGCCGCCTCCTCGAGGGTCCAGCGCTCGACCGCGAGATGCCGCGCGCGGGCTTCGGGGTCGCCTGCGCAGGCGAGCGCGTCGGCCACCCGCTCGCCGAGGAAGGTCGCGGGTGCCGCAGCCGCGCTCACGAAGGAGAGCAGCGAGCCCGGCACGAGCCCGTCGGCCGGGAACAGCCCGGGAGCCGAGCGGACCAGGGCGTCGCGGAACGGGCTCGAACCCGGCGCGAAGGCGAGCGGGGCGTGGACCAGGACGAGCCCGCGCACGAGTTCGGGCCGGAGGAGCCCGGCGATCGTCGCGAAGGTCCCACCCAGCGAATGGCCCACGAGCCACGGTGCGGCACCGGTCCGCGCGGCGACCGCGGCGGCCGCGTCGGGCAAGGCTCGACCCGCGTAGGCCTCGAGCCCGAGCTCGCCCTCACCGGCCGCGGGTTCACGCCATTCGAGCAGCAACACGCGCCAGCCGAGGGTCGCGAGGCGATCCACGAGGCTCGCCCTCGGGGCGAGGTCCAGGATCGTCGCGCGCTTGATCGGCGCCGGGACGAGGAGAGCCGGCGGCGCGCGCGAGCCCGGCTCGGCGTCGAGTAGCCGCCAGAGCGGCCCTTGCACGATCGCGCTGCGGGCATGGCGGGGCGGCGACGGCAGCCAAGCCGAAAGCGCCGTGGCCTGGGCCTTGCGAGCCGCGTCGAGCAGCGCCCAGAAGCCGAGCACGGGCCTGCCGCGGCCCGAGTGCGGTCAGCTGGTCGCGAGCGCCTTCGCCGCCTCCAACACCTGCTCGGCGTGGCCCGGCACTTTGACGTTGCGCCAGGCCTTGGCGATCCGACCCTCTTTGTCGACCAGGAAGGTCGAGCGGTCGATCCCCATGTATTTCTTGCCGTACATCGACTTTTCGACCCAGGCGCCGAACGCCTCGATCGTCTTGCCTTCTTCGTCGGAAGCGAGGGTGATCGCGAGATCGTGCTTCTTGCGGAACTTGCCGTGGCTCGCGACGCCGTCCTTCGAGACGCCGATCACCGGCACGCCGATCTTGTCGAACTCCGCCTTGAGGCAGGAAAAGGAAATCGCCTCCTTGGTGCAGCCGGGCGTGTCGTCCTTGGGATAGAAATAGATGACGTAGGGCTTGCCCGCGAGGCTCGCCGAGCCGATCCGACCCCCCCCGTCGGTCGGCAGCTCGAAGGCCGGGGCCGGATCACCTTCTTTGACGCTCATGCCTCTCTCCAGCTCGCTCGCTCGTCGGCTCCGCCCGGCGGGCAGAGCTGGTCGAAGAGCTGGCGCGCGGCCGCTTCGCTTTCAACGAGCCGCCGCTCGAGCGCGGCGAAGTCGGGCAAGGGCTCGTCCGGTAGCGCCCGCCGGGCGGCCGCGAGCAGCGCTCTCCGCAGACCCTCGGGTGCCGCAGCGGGGTCGAACCGGTCGCTCGTGGAGAGCCGGAGCACCGCTTGGAGGGCGTGGAGGAGGCGCAAGGCAGCGGCCGCCTCGCGCGCGGTCGAGGGTTCGAGGAGGCCCGCCTCGCCCGCGGCCTCGAACACGGCCAAGGTCGCGGTCCGGTGCAGCGCCGGCACGGCGTGGGCGTGGGCGAGCACGAGGAACTGGGCCGAGAATTCGAGGTCGATCAGCCCGCCCCGGGCGTGCTTGAGGGACCAAGGATCCTCCTTGCCGTGCTCGCGCCAGATCCGCTCGCGCATCGCCCGCACGGCCGCGGCGAGCGGGCCGAGTTCGCGCGGCCGCCGCACTGCGGCTGCGATCGCCGCCTCGACACGCGCGGCGAGCTCGGGATCGCCCGCCACCACCCGGGCGCGGGTGAGTGCCTGCTGCTCCCAGACCTCGGCGGTCTCGAGCTGGTAGCGGGCGAAGTTGGCGAGCGCGCAAGCGGGCGGACCTACGTTGCCCGAGGGCCGCAGCCGGGTGTCGATCTCGTAGAGCTGGCCGCCGGCGGTCCGCGCGGTGATCGCCGCCACGAGCCGATTGCCGAGCCGGCCGTACCAGGTCGCGGCATCGAGGGGCTTGGGCCCGTCCGAGCGCGCCCCCTCGGGCGCGTCGTAGACGAAGACGAGGTCGAGGTCGGAGCCCACGGTGAGCTCGCGCGAGCCGAGCTTGCCGAGGCCCAGGACCACGAACGAGCCCCCCGGCACCCGGCCGTGCTGGGGGACGAGCCAAGCCTCGGCGCGCGGCAGGAGCGCGCGGAGCACGGTTTCGGCGATCGCCGTCAAGGTGGCGGCGGCCTCTTCCGCACCGGCCAGGCCCAACAGGACCTGCACGCCTGCCTGAAACTGCCGGCCGCGCGCCCAGCGGGCGGCGAGATCGAGCGTGTCCTGCAGGTCGCGCGCATCGCCGAGCCGCGAGGCGAGCTCCTCGGCGAGCCGCTCGGGCTCCGGCAGGGGCTCGAAGAAGTCGGGCTGGATGAGCTGCTCGAAGAGATCGCTCTGGCTCGCGAGGTGACGTGCGAGCCGGGGTGCGGCGCCCATGAGATCGGCCAACAGGTCGAGGAGCTTGGGGTTGGCGCGCAGGAGCGAGAAGAGCTGCACGCCGGCGGGCAGCGCGCTCACGAACTCGTCGAACAGCCGGAAGGCGTGGTCGGGGTCGGGCTGGGCGGTCAAGAGCGACAGGAGCCGGGGCGTGAGCTCGGTCAAAAGTTCGCGCGCCCGGGTGCTGCGCGTCGCGCGGATGTGGCCGTGGTGCCAGGCGCGGATCCGCGCCGCCACCTGCTGCGGCTGGGTGAAGCCCATGCTCCGGAGGGTTTCGAGCGTGCCGGGATCGTCGCCCGTGCCGGTGAACACCAGGTTGCCGCCGGCCCCGAGGTCCGGCTCCCGCTCGAACAGCGCCGCATAATGCCGCTCGACCGTCTGCAGCGTGGCGAGCACCCGCTCGGCGAGCGCCTCGGGCGTGGCGAAGCCCGCGAAGGCGGCGAACCGGGCGAACTCCTGCTCGCGGGCCGGCAGCATCTGGGTCTGCTTGTCGGCGACCATCTGCAGCCGGTGTTCGAGGCAGCGCAGCAGCCGATAGGCCTCGGTCAGCTCCGCGGCGGTGCGCGGCTCGATCCAGCGGCCTTCGGCCAAGGCCGCCAGGGTCTCGCAGGTCCGCGGGCTGCGCAGCCGGCGGTCCCGGCCGCCCAAGATCAGCTGTTGGGTCTGGGCGAAGAACTCGATCTCGCGGATCCCGCCACGGCCGACCTTGATGTCGTGGCCGTGGACCCGGATGCTGCCGAAGCCGCGATGGGCGTTGATCTGCCGCTTGATCGAGTGGATGTCGCGGATCGCCGCGTAGTCGAGGCTGCGCCGCCAAACATAGGGCTGCAGGGTGGCGAGGTAACGCCCGCCGGCCACCCGGTCGCCGGCCGCGGCACGGGCCTTGATGAAGGCCGCTCGCTCCCAGTTCTGGCCGTGCCGCTCGTAGTAGAGCTCGGCGGCTTCGGCCGAGATCACGAGCGGGTGGCCCGGGAGATGCGGGCGCAAGCGGAGGTCGACGCGGAAGACGTAGCCCTCGCGCGAGGGGTGCTCGAGGAGGTGGACGAGCGAGCGGGTGAGCCGGGCGGCGAGCGCCATCGGTCCGTCGGCCGCACGGCAGGGCAGGACCGCCTCGTCGAACAACACGACGAGGTCGATGTCGGAAGAGTAGTTGAGCTCGCGAGCGCCGTACTTGCCCATCCCCAGCACGATCAGGCCGCTCTCGCGGGCGGGGTCGGCCGGATCGCGCAAGGCGAGCTCGCCGCGCTTGGCCGCGTCCAAAAGGAGATGGGTGAGGGCCCGCTCGATCGCCCGATCGGCGAAGGCGGTGAGCGCCTAGCTGACCCGCTCGAGCGGCCAGTGCCCGGCCAGGTCGGCGAGCCCCACGAGCAGGGCCGTGCGCCGGCGGGACCGCCGCAGCTGCGCCATGACCCGGGTCCGGTCGCTCGGATCGAGCGCCTCGAGCGCGGCCGAGAGCTCGGCGAAGGCGACATCGGGCCCGGCCTCGTGCAGGCGGCGCAGGATGTCCGGCTCGGCGAGCAGGCATTCGGTCAGGAACGGGCTGCCGGCGAACACGGCGCGCAGCACCGAGCCGAGCACGGGAAGGCCCGGTGCCGCCTCGAGGAAGGCGGCGAGCCCGCGATCGCCGGTCGTCCGGGCGAGCGTGGCGAGGCGCTGCAGGCCGGTCTCGACGGCCGCAGCATCGGTCGGCAGGGGCGGGGCGAGCGGGAAAGGGTCCAAGCCGGGGCCCGATCGTGCAGCGGTCGTCGGGGCGGCGAGACTGTCCCTCACGAACCGGACGGTCAAGCTACCGGCCGGTCGCGCGGAGCCGGGGCGAGGGGCAGCCCGCTCGGACGCGCGGCTCCGGCTTCAGACCGGGCGGACCAAGACGTGCCGCTTCTTGCCGACGGAGAGCTTCAGCACCTCGCCCGCGAGGCTGCCGAGATCGACCACCATGGTCTCGTCCTCGACCAGCCGGTCGTCGAGCCGGGCGCCGCCCGCGCGGACGAGCCGGCGGGCCTCGGAGTTCGAGGGCACGAGGCCGGCGAGTTGGAAAAGCTCGATCACCGGGATGCCCTGGGCGAGGCGGGTGCGGTCGAGCTCGACCACGGGAAGGCCCTCGAGCGCACCCCCCTTGTGCTCGAACAAGGCTTCGGCCGCGGCTTTGGCCTTCTCCGCCTCGGCCCGCCCGTGACACAGCGCGGTCGCCTCGACCGCCAGGATCTTCTTGGCCTCGTTGAGCTCCGCCCCCTGGAGCCGCTCGAGCCGCTCGATCTCGGGAAGGGGCAGCTCGGTGAACAGCCGCAGGAAGCGGCCGACGTCGCCGTCCTCGGTGTTGCGCCAGAACTGGTAATAGTCGAACGGCGGCAGCCGGTCGGCGTTCAGCCAGACCGCGCCCGCTGCGGTCTTGCCCATTTTCTGGCCGGAGGCGGTGGTGATCAACGGCGTGGTGAGCGCGAACAGGTGCCGGCCGTCGATCCGCCGGGCGAGCTCGATGCCGTTGACGATGTTGCCCCACTGGTCCGAGCCGCCCATCTGCAAGCGGCAATCCCAGCGGCGGGCGAGCTCCAGGAAGTCGTAGGCCTGCATGATCATGTAGTTGAATTCGAGGAAGGTGAGCGGCTGCTCGCGCTCGAGCCGCAGCCGCACCGAATCGAAGGTCAACATCCGGTTGATCGTGAAATGGGTGCCGACCTCGCGCAGGAACGGGATGTAGCGCAGCTCGTCGAGCCACTCGGCATTGTCGAGGAGCAGTACCGAGCCCTCGTCGAAGTCGAGGAACTTGGCGAGCGAGCGGCGCAGGCCGACCTTGTTGCGCTCGATCTGCTCCTCGGAGAGGAGCTGGCGGCTCTCGTCCCGGCCCGAGGGGTCGCCCACCTTGGTGGTCCCGCCGCCCACGAGGGCGATCGGGCGATGCCCCGTGCGCTCCAGGATGCGGAGCATCATGATCGAGACGAGATGACCCACGTGCAGGCTGTCGGCCGTGCAGTCGAAGCCCACATAGGCGGTCACCCGCTCGCGGCCGAGGAGCTCGTCGAGCGCCTCGGGCTCGCTCACCTGGTGGATGTAGCCGCGGCTGTCGAGCTCGTGCAGGAAATCCGAGCGGAACCGACGCATGGGCGTTCCTCGCACAGGGGCCCGCCGCGGCGGGCCGGTCGCAACGGAGCGGGCGGGCCGCCCCGAGCGGCGGCGGCCCCGGCCGGGCTCGACGGACTCAGCGGGCGAGCGCCAGGCTCTCGCCGGCCGGCTTGAGCCGGCGGTCGAGATAGGCCTCGCAGATCGCCTCGACCTGGTCGACCTTGCCCGTGAAATGGTGGTCGGCACCTTCGATTTCGTGGAAATCGATCGTGATGCCGCGCTGCTGGCTCAGCTTGGTGACGAGCCGGGTGACCGAGTCGGTGGGCGTCACGACGTCCTTCTCGCCGTGGACGATCAGCCCCGAGGCGGGGCAGGGGGCGAGGAAGGAGAAGTCGTAGAGGTTGGCCGGGAGGCTCAGGCACATGAAGCCTTGGACCTCCGGTCGGCGCATCAAGAGCTGCATGGCGATCCAGGCGCCGAAGGAGAAGCCCGCCACCCAGCAGGAGGTGCTGTTGGGGTGGTGGAGCTGCATCCAGTCGAGCGCCGCGGCGGCGTCCCGCAGCTCGCCCTGGCCGTGGTCGAACACGCCCTGCGAGCGGCCCACGCCGCGGCTGTTGTAGCGCAGCGTGGCGAAGCCGCGCCGGGCGAAGACCTGGAACATCATGTGCACGAGCCGGTTGTTCATCGTGCCGCCGTAGAGCGGGTGCGGGTGCAGCACGATCGCCAGAGGCGGTGCCGCCCCGTGCCCGGGCGCGAAGCGCCCCTCGAGACGTCCGTCCGAGCCGTTGAAGATGACTTCCGGCATCGCGTCCTACCTCGTCTCCCCACCGCGGAAGCCGCCGGCGCACCCGCGCCCGGCGGTCGATTGCGCACCGGTCCGGCCCGGCCTATATGGGTCATGGCGTCGCGAGATGCCGGCACGACGCCGCATCGTCCGCGCGCAACACTCCTCCGACCCGCTGCCGGGTCCGTCAGCGGAGCGTGGTGTATATACGGGGCGCGGTGCGATGTTCAAGGCGCTGAAGGAAGACATCCAGGCGGTCCTCGAGCGCGACCCGGCGGCCCGCTCGCGGCTCGAGGTCCTGCTCTGCTACCCGGGCGTCCACGCCGTGGCCTTGCATCGCATCGCGCACGCGCTCTGGCAGCGCGGCTGGCGACTGGCCGCCCGGCTGCTCTCGCAGTTCAACCGGTTCTTGACCGGGATCGAGATCCACCCGGGCGCCAAGATCGGCCGCCGCTGCTTCATCGACCACGGGATGGGCGTGGTGATCGGCGAGACCGCCGAGATCGGCGACGACGTGACGATCTACCAGGGTGTCACGCTCGGCGGGGTGAGCCTCGACAAGCGCAAGCGCCATCCGACGATCGAGGACGGGGTGGTGATCGGCGCCGGTGCCGCGGTGCTCGGGCCCTTCACGGTCGGCAAGGGTGCGCGGATCGGCTCGAACGCCGTGGTCGTCAAGGAGGTGCCGCCGGGCGTCACGGTGGTCGGGATCCCGGCCAAGCCCGTGGGTCCCCAGCCGGTCGCCGAGGGCGAGCGGGCCTTTCCGGCCTACGGTACCTGGCCCGGCGTGGCGGCCGACCCGGTGAGCCGCGCGCTCGAGCGGGTCTGCGTCCAGCTCGAGCAGCTCCAAGCCCGCGTCGAGGAGCTCGAGCGGCGCGGCGCCGAGGCACCCCCGCTGCGCAAGGTGGGCTCGTGAGAGGGCGGTGAAGGGCGAGCCCGTCTATCTCGATTGGGCGGCCACGGCACCGGTTCGTCCCGAAGCGATCGCGGCCACGGCCGCGGCGCTGCGCGAGGTCGGCAACCCCGCCTCGGTCCACGCCTTCGGCCGGCGGGCGCGGGCCCGGCTGGAGGCGGCCCGCCGGGCGGTCGCGGGTTTCTTCGGGGTCGAGCCGGACGCGGTCGTCTTCACGAGCGGCGGCAGCGAGGCGAACCAGCTCGCCCTCCACCAGGCCCGCGGACCGATCGCGGTCGCGGCGATCGAGCACGCCTCGATCCTGGAGGCCGTGCCCGAGGCGATCCGCCTGCCCGTCACACCCGCCGGCATCCTCGATCTCGCCGCGGCCGAGCGGCTCCTGGCCGAGCACCGACCGAGCCTGGTGGCCTGCCAGCTCGCCAACAACGAGACCGGGGCGATCCAGCCGGTGGCCGAGCTCGCCCGGCTCGTCCGCGCGATCGGGGCGCATCTGCACGTCGATGCCGTCCAGGCCGCGGGCAAGCTCGCCAGCGCGCCCACGGCGCTCGGCGCCGACACGGTCGCCGTCTCGGCCCACAAGCTCGGCGGCCCCGCAGGGATCGGCGCGCTGCTCGTCCGCCCCGGCCTCCCGTTGCGCCCGCGCCAGCCGGGTGGTGGCCAGGAGGGCGGTCGACGCGCCGGCACCCCGAACCTCCCGGGTGCCGTGGGTTTCGCCGCGGCGCTCGAATGCCTGTCGGGTTTCGACTGGTCGGCCGTGGCCGCGTTGCGCGACCGGCTCGAGCGGGAACTCCGGGCGATCGCGCCGGAGCTCCGGGCCGTGGCCGCCGAGGTGCCGCGCCTGCCGACGATCTCCTGTCTGCTGACGCCGGGGCTGCCGGCCGAGACCCAGCTCGTCGCCCTCGACCTCGACGGCGTGGCGGTCGGCGCCGGCTCGGCCTGCAGCTCGGGCAAGCTCGCCCCCTCGCACGTCCTGCGCGCGATGGGCTTGTCGGAAGCGGAAGCGCGCGCGGCGATCCGGGTGAGCCTCGGCTGGTCCACGAGCGACGCCGAGGTCGACCGGCTGGTCGGCGCGTGGACCGCGCTCTACCGCCGATGGCGGCAGCGACGGGCGGCCTGACCGCCGGTTCGCCGGGCGAACCCTTGCCATTCCCTTCGGCCGGGCCAACCTAACAGGCGGACGCGGCGTTGCGACGCGGGCCGGAGCGAGCGGACATGGCGGAGACGGTTGTGACCTTGTCCCCGGCGGCGGTGAACCGGGTGCGGCAGCTCCTCGCGACGCGGGGGGAAGGGGCGTGCGGCCTGCGCCTCGCGGTCAAGCCCACCGGCTGCTCGGGCTTCTCCTACCACCTCGACTTCGCCCGCTCGATCGGCCCCGAGGACCATGTGGTCGAGAGCGACGGTGTGACCGTCGTGGTCGACGCGAAGGCGCTCCCGCTCGTGGCCGGCACCCGGGTCGACTGGGTCGAAGACCAGCTCGGCGCCCAGTTCGTCTTCCGGAACCCGAACGAGAAGGCGCGCTGCGGCTGCGGCGAGAGCTTCAAGGTCTGAGCCCACGCCGCTTGCCGACCGTCGTCTTCGTTCTGCCGAGCGGCCGCCGCGTGGCGGTCGAGGTCGAGCCGGGGACCACCATGCTGGAGGCCGCCCGCATCGGCGGCGTCGACATCGAGGGGGCGTGCGGCGGGTCGATGGCCTGTGCCACCTGCCACCTCTGGGTCGCGGAGGACTGGTTCGACCGCCTGCCCGAGGCCACGCCCGAGGAGGAGGACATGCTCGACCTCGCCGCCGACTGGGCGCCGACCTCGCGGCTCGGCTGCCAGATCCGAATCGAGCCGGGGCTCGACGGCCTCACCGTCCGCGTCCCCCGCTCGAGCCTCTTGTCCGATGGCTGAGACCGCGCCGATCGACTTCGACCTGCCGGCGGGTGCGCGCGTCGTCGTCGCCATGTCCGGCGGGGTCGACAGTTCGGTCACCGCGGCAATGCTGGCCGAGGCCGGCTTCGAGGTCGTGGGGGTGACCCTCCAGCTCTACGACCAGCGGGCGAGCCGGCGCGACGGCAAGACCTGCTGCGCCGGCCGCGACCTCGAGGATGCCCGCGCGGTCGCCGACCGGCTCGGCATCGCCCACTACACGCTCGACATGGAGGCGCGGTTCCGCGCGGCCGTGATCGAGGAGTTCGCCGCGGCCTACGCCGCCGGCCGCACGCCGATCCCCTGTGTGCGCTGCAACGAGCGGGTCAAGTTCGCCGACCTCTTGGCCTTCGCCCGCGACCTCGGTGCGGCCGCGCTCGCGACCGGCCATTACGTCCGCCGGCTGCGCGGCCCTGCGGGCTTCGAGCTCCACCGTGCTGCCGATCCCCACCGCGACCAGAGCTATTTCTTGTTCGCGACGACACCCGAACAGCTCGACTTCCTGCGCTTCCCGATCGGCGAGCTCGACAAGCCGGCGGTGCGGGCGATCGCCGCGCGGCTCGGCCTGCCGGTGGCCGAGAAACCCGACAGCCAGGACATTTGCTTCGTCCCCGACGGCGACCACGCCCGGCTCGTGGGCGCGCTCCGGCCCGACGCGCTCCGCCCGGGTGAGATCGTCGACGGCACGGGCCGCGTGCTCGGCCGGCACGCGGGCATCGCCCGCTTCACCGTGGGCCAGCGCAAAGGGCTCGGCGTGGCGGTCGGCGAGCCGCTCTACGTGACCGCGATCGACGCCACGCGGGCGCGGATCGTGGTGGGCCCGCGGCGGGCGAACCTGGTCGCCGCCGCCCGGCTCGAAGGCTGCTCCTGGCTCGCCGCCCCACACCCCGAAGAGGTCGTCGCGGTCAAGCACCGCTACAACGAGCCGGCGGTGACCGGGCGGGTCGCGCGCGAGCCGGACGGCCGGGCGCGGGTCGCGTTCCTCGAGCCGCAGGCCGGCGTCGCTCCGGGCCAGGCCTGCGTCGTCTGGCGCGGCACCCGGCTCTTGGGTGGCGGCTGGATCGCCGCGACCGAACCGGTACGGGACGCCGCGGCCGCGCGGCTTGACGGGGTGCTCGCCGCTCCTTAGGTGACGCGCACGGCTGGAGCGTGGCGGAGTAGCTCAGCGGTAGAGCAGGGGAATCATAATCCCTTGGTCGGGGGTTCGAATCCCTCCTCCGCTACCAACCGACGACCGGCCGCCGACCCGGCCGTTGCCCGCGTCGAAATCGCCTTCCTGTCGACGAAGAATTAACCTTTCCGCTCGACAATCCGCGCGACCGCGGTGCTATCCTCGCCGCGGGGTCGCGCGGAGGCGGGCATGGTCGAGATCGCGAGCTTCCGCATCGAGCGGGTCGAGATCCTGCGGGCCGACGGCACGCTCGCCGCACCCTTGCCGGCCTGGGCCGAGGACCCGAGCGAACTCGTTCGGCTCTACCGGGCCATGGTCCTGACCCGCCTCTACGATACCAAGGCGGTCAATCTGCAGCGCACCGGCCGGCTCGGCACGGTGGCCTCCTCGCTCGGCCAGGAGGCCGTCGCGGTCGGCACGGCCGCCGCGATGCGCCCCGAGGACGTGTTCCTGCCCTCCTTCCGCGAGCAGGGTGCGATGCTCTGGCGCGGCGTGCGGATCGAGGAGCTGTTGACCTTCTGGGGCGGCGACGAGCGCGGCTCGAACTGGAGCGGCCCGCGCGAGGATTTCCCGATCTGCGTGCCGGTCGGCACGCACGCCCCGCACGCCGCCGGGGTCGCCACGGCCTTCAAGCTCCGCCGCGAGCCGCGGGTCGCGGTCTGCGTCGTGGGCGACGGTGCCACCTCCAAGGGCGACGTCTACGAGGCCTGGAACCTCGCGGGCGTGTGGCGGCTGCCGATGGTCACCGTGGTCGCCAACAATCAATGGGCGATCTCGGTGCCCCGCTCCGCCCAGACCGCGGCCACCACACTCGCCCAGAAGGCGATCGCCTGCGGCATGCCGGGCATCCAGGTCGACGGCAACGACGTGATCGCCGTGCGCGAGGTCGTGAGCCGGGCGATCGAGCGGGCGCGTTCGGGCGAAGGCCCCGCGATCGTCGAGGCCACGACCTACCGGCTCTCCGACCACACGACAGCCGACGACGCCCGCCGCTACCGCGACGACGCGGAGGTGAGCGCACGCTGGAAGGAGGAGCCGATCGCCCGGCTGCGCGCCTTCCTGGTCGGCCGCGGCGCTTGGGACAAGGACCGCGAGGAGAAGCTCTTGGCCGAGTGCACGCGCGAGGTCGACCGGGCGGTCGAGGCCTATCTCGCCCGCACCCCGCCGCCCGCGAGCGAGATGATCGACCACGTCTTCGCCGTGCTCCCGCGGGCCATGGCCGGCCAGCGCGCGGCGATCCTCCGGCGCGCCGCGGAGCGCGCCGAGGCCCGCGCCGAAAACGGGAGCGGCCGGCCGTGAGCGCGCTGACCCTCGTCGAGGCGGTGCGGACGGCGCTCGCCCGGGCCATGGAAGAGGATCCGACGGTGCTCGTCCTCGGCGAGGACGTCGGCAAGGACGGCGGTGTGTTCCGGGCGACCGAGGGCCTGTTCGAGCGGTTCGGCCCCGAGCGCGTGCTCGACACGCCGCTTTCCGAGGCGCTCTTCACGGGCCTCGCGGTCGGGCTCGGCGCCCAGGGTTTCCGCCCCGTGGTCGAGTTCCAGTTCGACGGGTTCATGTACCCCGCACTCGACCAGCTCGTGAACCATGCCGGCCGGTTGCGGGCGCGCACCCGCGGCCGGCTCGGTTGCCCGATCGTGCTGCGCGCCCCCTACGGCGGGGGGATCCGCGCCCCCGAGCACCATTCGGAAAGCCCGGAAGCCTTCTTCGCCCACGTTCCGGGCGTGCGCACGGTGATCCCCTCCTCACCGGCCAAGGCCTACGGCCTGCTCTTGGCGGCGATCCGCGACCCCGATCCGGTCGTGTTCCTCGAGCCCAAGCGGATCTACCGCGCCTTCCGCGAGGAGGTCGCCGACGACGGCACGGCGCTGCCGCTCGACCGCGCCTTCCTCCTCCGCGAGGGCCGCGACCTCACGCTCGTCGCCTGGGGAGCCATGATTCCGCTCTGTCTGAAGGCCGCCGAGCGGCTCGCCGAGGAGGGGGTGTCGGCCGAGCTGGTCGACGTCGCGACGTTGAAGCCGCTCGACACCGGCACGATCCTCGATTCCGTCGCCAAGACCGGCCGCTGCGTGATCGTCCACGAGGCGCCGCCGAGCTACGGGCCGGGTGCGGAGATCGCAGCCCTCTTGGCGAGCGAGGGGCTCTTCTCGCTCCTGGCCCCGGTGGCCCGGGTGACCGGCTTCGACGTGCCCACACCGCTGCCGAAGCTCGAGGACGTGTTCCTGCCGGCGCTCGCCGACGTGCTGGCGGCGTGCCGGGCGGCTCTGGTGCACCGATGAGCCCCCCGGTCCGGGCCCGATCGGCCGCGGCCCACCGGCCGCGGCCGGCGCGAAGGATCCTCAGCGGAGGCGGGCCGCCTCCGGTGCCGCACCCGTTGCCGGCGGCGGGCGAGCCCGTGGAGGGAACATGACGACCTTCCGGCTGCCGGACCTCGGCGAAGGCCTCGAAGAGGCCGAGATCGTCGCCTGGCACGTCGCCGTGGGCGACCACGTGGTCGCCGACCAGCCGCTCCTCTCGGTCGAGACCGACAAGGCGGTGGTCGAAGTGCCGGCACCCCGCTCCGGGCGGATCGCGGCCCTCCTGGCCGAACCGGGTGCGATCGTGAAGGTCGGCGCGCCTTTGGTCGAGTTCGCGGACGTCGAGCGGCCCGATGCCGGCTCGGTCGTCGGTACCCTCGTCCGGGCCGAGGAGCCGGCTCCCCCGCCGCCCCCTGCTCCCGGCGCCGCGGAAGGCGCGGTCAAGGCGGCACCCGCGGTCCGCCGGCGGGCGCAGGAGCTCGGAGTCGACCTTTCCCGGGTCGTGCCGAGCGGGCCCGAAGGCACGGTGACGATGGCCGACGTCGAAGCCGCGGCGGCCGGCGCCCGGCCGCCTACGGGCGGGGGACCGCTCGCGGGCGGGTCCACGGCCGCCGAGCTCTTGCCGCTGCGCGGGGTACGGCGGGCGATGGCGCGGACCATGGCGCGGGCCCATGCCGAGGTCGTGCCCGCGACCGTGGTCGACGAGGCCGATGTCGGCCGCTGGCCCGAGGGCACCGACGTCACACTCCGGCTCGTCCGGGCGATCGCCGCGGGCTGCCGGGCCGAACCCGCCTTGAACGCCCGGTTCCTCTCCGAGGCCGAGGGGCGGGTGCTCGAAGCCCGGGTCGATCTCGGCATCGCCGTCGACCTGCCGGACGGGCTCATCGTGCCGGTGCTGCGCGACGTGACCAACCGGACGGCCGCCGATCTGCGCGCCGGCGTCGATCGCCTGAAGCGCGACGTGCGCGCCCGGACCATCCCTTTGGCCGAACTCCGCGGTGCGACGATCACGCTCTCCAATTTCGGCATGCTCGGGGGGCGCTTCGCCCAGCTCGTCGTCGTCCCGCCGCAGGTCGCGATCTTGGGCGCCGGGCGGATCCGCGAGGATGTCCGCGTGGTGGCCGGGGCCATCCGGATCACCCGGCTCCTGCCGCTCTCCTTGAGCTTCGACCACCGCGCCGTCACGGGCGGCGAAGCCGCGCGGTTCCTGCAGGCGGTGATCGGCGATCTCGAGCTGCCCGATTGAGCGACGCGGGGCGAGCGGGGCACGAAGGAAGGGGGTTGCGATGGGGCGTGGCTGGTTCGGCTTCGAGGACGTGCTGGGGCCCGAGCAGATCCTCCATCTCCGGCACGGGAAGCTCGGCCTCGAGGCGATCGTCGTGGTCGACAACACCGCCTGTGGGGTCGCGATCGGCGGCATCCGCATGGCCCCCGACGTGACGCTCGAGGAGTGCTTCCGGCTCGCCCGGGCGATGACTTTCAAGAACGCCGCCGCCGGCCTGCGCCACGGCGGCGGCAAGGCGGTGATCCGTGCCGACCCGGCCATGCCCGCGCCCGAAAAGGAGCGGCTCGTGCGCGGCTTCGCCCGCGCCATCCGCGCGCTCGAGGCCTACGTGCCGGGGCCGGACATGGGTACCGACGAGACGGCGATGGCCTGGATCCGCGACGAGATCGGCCGGGCGGTCGGGCTGCCGCGCGAGCTCGGCGGCATCCCGCTCGACGCGATCGGTGCCACGGGCCTCGGCCTCGCGGTCGCTTGCGAGGTCGCTTGCCGGCACGCCGGGATCCCGCTCGAGGGCGCGCGCGTGGCGATCCAGGGCTTCGGTGCGGTCGGCCGCCACGCCGCCCGCCGGCTCGCCGAGCGGGGTGCACGGATCGTCGCGGTGAGCGACAGCAAGGGCACGATCCTGGAGGAAAGCGGTCTCGACGTCGCGGCCCTGCTCGCCCACAAGGCGCGTGGCGAGCCGGTCACGAGCTTTGCGGGGGGCCGTTCGGCCGATCCCGCGGCGATCGTCGGGGTCCCTTGCGAGATCTGGATCCCGGCCGCCCGACCGGACGTGATCCACGAGGGGAACGCGGACGATCTGCGCGCGCGGATCGTGGTGAGCGGGGCGAACATCCCGATCACCGCCGGCGCCGAGGCGATCCTCGAAGCCCGCGGCGTGCTGCTCGTGCCCGACTTCATCGCCAATGCGGGCGGGGTGATCTGCGCCGCGGTCGAGTACGCGGGCGGCGACGAGTCCGAGGCGCTCGCGACGATCGCCGAGAAGATCCGTGCCAACACCGAGGCGGTGCTGACCCGCGCTCGCGGGGAGGCGATCCCGACCCGTCGCGCGGCCGAAGCCCTCGCCCGCGAGCGGGTGGAGAAGGCGATGGCCTTCCGCCGGTTCGGCTGAGGGCGCCGCGACGGAGCCGGCCGTGGGCTCGGGCCCCGTCGAGCGCGCGCCGAGACCGGGAGCGCCCCCACGCGCGAGGCCGCTCGCCTGCCGGGCGCGGCTCGGCCGAACCGGAGGTGGGCGCTGCCGCGTGGCGCGGCTCGCTCC
>JAILZQ010000049.1 GCA_023512415.1 Geminicoccaceae bacterium
GTTCGAGACGGCGCGGGTGCGGGACCCGAGCAACCCGACGGCGCATCTGGGGCTGGGCCTCGCACAGATCCGCCGGGGTCGGCTCGAGGAGGGCCGCGCGGCGCTCGAAGCGGCCGCCGCCCTCGATCCGACGGGCGCGCTCCTGCGCAGCTATCTGGGCCGGGCGCTCGCCGCGACCGGTCGCCCCGAGAAAGCGCGCGAGCAGCTCGAGCTCGCCAAGGGGCTCGACCCCGACGACCCGACCCCCTGGCTCGCGACCGCCCTGCTCGAGCTCGAGGCCAACCGGCCGGCCGCGGCACTCGCCGAACTCGACCAAGCGATCGCCCGCAACCGCGGGCGGGAGCCGTTCCGCTCGCGCACGCTCCTCGAGCAGGACCGGGCGAGCCAGTCGGCCGCGCTCGCCCGGATCTATCGCGACCTCGGCCTCGAGACGCCGGCTCGGCTGCAAGCCCAGGAGGCGCTCGCCCGTGATCCCGGCAACGCCGCGGCGCACCGCTTCCTGGCCGATCTCTTCGCCGACCGGCGCCGCTACGAGGTCGCGCGGACGAGCGAACAGCTCCAGGCGCAGCTCGCGGGGCCGCTCGAGGCCGAGCCGGTCTCGCCGCGGCTCGGCTTCGGTGACATCTCGATCGCCCCCGGTGCGGCGGCACTCTTCCCGGGCTACGGCGAATACGGCTTCGCCTTCGAGCGCGAGCGCGTCACGGCCCTCGGGACGGGCGTGGTCGGCAGCTCCGAGACGCTCGCCGGCGAGGCGCTCCTTGGGGCCCTCGTGGGTCGGACCGCGCTCGGTGCCGGGCTCTTGGCGAGCCGGACCGACGGCTTCCGCGAGGACGCTCGGATCGACAACGACCTCGCCAACCTCGTGGGCCGCTTCCAGGTCGACGAGACCCTCCAGCTGCAGATCGAGGGTCGCCACCGCGAGACGGAGCGCGGCGACTTCGTCCAGCGCTTCGACCCGGACGTCTTCGAGCGCGACGCCGACAATCGGCTGCGGCAGGGGCTCGGCCGGTTCGGCGCGGCCTGGCGGCCGCGCCCCGAGACGCTCGCTTTGGGCTCGTTCCTGGTGATCGACCAGCGCGAGGAGAACAGCCGGCTCGAGGGGCCCAATTCCACCCAGGACAGCCGGGGTTGGCTCGGCGAAATTCAGCTCCAGGAACGGCTCGGGCCGGTCCGTCTCGTGGCCGGGGCCGGGCTCACCGCGATCGATCTCGACAGCACCTTGTTCGGCGTCACTCGGGCCGAAGAGCGGCAGGCCCGCAACGCCTATCTCTACACCGTCGGCGAACCTCTGGACACCGTTCGGGTCAGCCTCGGTCTTTCGTTGGATTCCTATCGCAACCTCCGGCACGACATCGACACGATCGATCCGAAGATCGGCCTCGAGTGGCGGCCGAGCGACTCCCTCACCCTCCGCGGCGCGGCGTTGCGGACCGTCAAACGCCCGCTGATCGTCGACCAGACCCTGGAGCCCACCCAGGTGGCGGGCTTCACCCAGCTGCTCGACGACGTGAACGGCACGGAAGCTTGGCTGTTCGGGCTCGGCATCGACTGGCGGCTCGATCGCCTTTGGCACGCCGGCGCGCAGCTCACCTGGCGGACCCTCACCGTGCCGCGGCTGATCGGCAGCGAGCCGGTGTTCAGCGATCACGACGAGTACCGGCTCGAGGCCCATCTCGCCTGGCAGGTCCTGCCCGATCTCGGCCTTTCGCTCGAGCCCACCCTCGAGCGCTTCGACGTGGCGAGCAGCGACAGCCTGCGCTACCCGCAGCGGGCCGATACGCTCCTGTTGCCGCTGCGGCTGCGCTGGGTGGCCCCCTCGGGGCTGTTCGCCGAGGCCCGGGTGAGCCTGGTCCACCAACGGGTCGAAGATTACCGGCCGGCCGACGTCGAGGAGGGGGATTCCACCTTCGTCACGCTCGATGCCGCGCTCGGCTACCGCTTCCCCGGCCAGCGCGGCAGCGTCGCGCTCGTCGCCACCAACATCCTCGACAACCAGTTCGAATATCTCGACGACAATTACCGCACGAACGAGGTTCGACTCGGCGCCTTCGTGCCCGAGGCGACGGTGCTCGTGCGGGGCACCGTGCGCTTTTGAGGGGGGGAGGATCGCCCTCGCCGAACCGGACGGGCGCGCCTCCGGCCGGCACTTCCATGGAGGAGGAAACCCGTGCGATCGATCGTTCGTCCGTCCCGCTCGCGCCTCTCGCTCGCGCTGATCGTCACCGCCCTCGCCTCGTCCTGGCCGGCCGGGCTGGCGGCCGTTCCCGGGGCCTGCTGGTCGCTCGCCGGGACTACCGACGGACTCACCGTCGTCCGGCGGGTCGCCAGCTGCGACCAGTGTCGCACGAGCGGTCCACGTGCCGGTTACAAGCAATGCTGCGAAATGATCGGCGGCGAGCAACGCTGCCAGTGGGTACGTTGTTGAAGCCCGGGGAGAAGCCCGTGACCGAGCTCGACCAGGAAGCGCTCGACCGTCTCGCCCGCACGCTCCGCGACACGGTCGCCGAGCGTGGCATCCGCGCCCTCCTGCTGATCGACGGCGAGGGGCGGCCGGTTCTGCTACCCTGGGGTGAGCGGGCCGAGGTCGATCCCTGCGAGGCCGAGGAGCCGATCGTGCGCTCGGCGACCTACACGCTCTCGATCACGTGTGGTCCGTGCAAGACGAGCGGGCCGCACAAAGGCAAGCGCCTCTGCTGCGAGCTGATCGGGGGTGACTACCGCTGCCGGTGGGTCCCTTGCTGAAGGGCACGCAGGCGGCCGACGGCGCTCAGCGCTCGACCGCCACGCCGGCCGCCGCGCAAGCGGCGCGGATCGCTTCGATCCCCATCGTGGCGTAGCGCAGGGGCTCGGCCTTGTTCGGATCCTGCTCCGCCTCGACCACCACCCAGCCGCGATAGCCGGTCTCGGCCAAGAGGCGGGCGAGCTCTTCGAAGTCGACGCAGCCTTCGGTGTCGCCGGGCACGGTGAAGACACCCTCGACGACGCCCTTCAAAAAGCTCCAACGCTCGCTTCGCACCTTCTCGAGCACCGAGGGCCGCACGTTCTTGGCGTGGACGTGGACGATCCGGGCGGCGTGGCGGCGGAAGGTGGCGGCCACCTCCCCGCCCGCGAAGGTGAGGTGGCCCGTGTCGAACAAGAGACCGACGCTCTTGTCCGTGTTGGCCATCAAGAGGTCGATCTCGGCCTCGGTCTCGACCACCGTGCCCATGTGGTGGTGGTAGGCCATCGGGCACCGTTCGGCCGCGAGCCAGTCGGCGAGCTTGGTGAGCTTCTCGCCGTAGCGGCGCAGATCGTCGGGCTTCAGTTTCGGCCGGTCGGCGAGCGGCACCGCCATCCGGTTCTGCACCGTCCCGGTGGTCTCCGCATAGATCAGCACCGGGCAGCCCATCTCCTGGAGGAGGTGGAGATGCGGTGCGAGCCGCTTCTTCTCCTCGTCGAGGGTCAGATCGAGGAGCCCGCCCGAGAACCAGCCCGAGACCAGCACGAGGCCGTGGGCTTCGAGCAGCGGGCGCAAGAGCTTCGGATCGTTCGGGAACTTGCCGCCCTTCTCGATGCCCGAACAGCCGGCACGGGCGGCCTCGGCGAGGCAGCGCTCGAGCGGGATGTCGCCGCCGAGTTTGGGCAGGTCGTCGTTCGACCAGCCGATCGGGTTGATGCCCAGCCGGACCCGCGCCTTCGGCTGCTCCGCCATCGCTCAGACCCCCACCCGCTGGCGCGCCTTGCCGGTCCGGTGTCGGGCGAAGGCCTCCTGCACGGCGGGTCGATCGCTCACCTCGGGCGTGCCGCACTCCCACCACGCCCCGTTGCCCTCGGTCCAGTCGTGCGGCTGCACCTCGACGTGGATGACCGCCGTCCGGTCGGCGGCCTTGGCGCGCCGGAACGCCTCCTCGAGCTCGCCGATCCCGCGCGCGCGGATGCCGATGGCGCCCATCGCCTCGGCGTGCTTGGCGAAGTCGACCCGCACGAGCTCGCCCACGCGCCGGCAATCCTCGAGCTGGTTGTTGAAGGAGGGGATCCCCTTGGCCCGCTGCAGCCGGTCGATCACCGCGAAACCCCCGTTGTCGCACACCACGACGATCAGCTTGTGGCCGGTGAGCACGCTCGAATAGATGTCGGAGTTCATCATGAGATAGCTGCCGTCGCCGACCATGACGATCACGTCGCGCGACGGGTCGGCCATCTTGGCGCCGAGCCCGCCCGAGATCTCGTAGCCCATGCAGGAGAAGCCGAACTCGCAATCGAAGGTCGACGTCGCCCGCGCCCGCCAAGCCATGCACAGCTCGCCCGGCAGGCCGCCCGCCGCGGTGAGCGCCAGGTCGCGCGGCTCGGCGAGCCGGTTGATCGCCCCGATCACCTGGGCGTAGCTCGGCACTTCCGCGTTGGTCGGCCCGGTCCGCCGGTCGATGAAGGCGTTCCACTCGGCGTAGCGGCTCCGACCGGTGGCGAGCCAGTCCTCGGGCGCCCGCCAGTCGCCGAGGGCGGCATCGAGCTCCTCGAGCGCCACGAGGGCGTCGCCGACCACCGGCTGGGCGCGGTGCTTGGTGGCATCGAAGCGGGCGGCGTTGATCGCGACGATCCGCGCCTCGGGATGGAACAGCGACCAGGAGGCGGTCGTGAAATCCTGCAGGCGCGTGCCGACCGCGAGGACGAGGTCGGCCTCGCCCGCCATCGCATTGGCCGAGCTCGAGCCCAAGATGCCGACCGGCCCGACGTTGCAGGGGTGGTCGTGGAGGAGCACGGTGCGGCCGGCGATCGTCTCGGCGACCGGCAGCCCGCGCCGCTCGGCCAGCGCGGCGAGCACCGCTTCGGCCTCGCTGTAGCGCACCCCACCACCGGCGATCACCAGCGGCCGGCGGGCGGCCCGCAGGAGGGCCGCTGCCGCCTCGAGCTCGCGCCGGTCGGGGCGCGGTCGCGGCGGCTCGTGCACGACCGGCTCGAAGAACGCCGCCGGCCAGTCGAACGCTTCGCCCTGCACGTCCTGGCAGAGGCCGAGGAAGGCCGGGCCGCAGCTCGCCGGGTCGAGCATCGTGGCGAGCGCTTGCGGCAGCGAGGCCAGGATCTGCTCGGGTCGGGTGATGCGGTCCCAATAGCGGACCACGGGCTTGAAGGCGTCGTTGACCGAGATCGTCGGATCGCCGAACTGCTCGACCTGCTGGAGCACCGGATCGGGTGCCCGCGAGGCGAAATAGTCGCCCGAGAGGATCAGGATCGGCAGCCGGTTGGTGTGCCCGACGCCGGCTGCCGTCACCATGTTCGCGGCCCCCGGCCCGATCGAGGACGTCGCGACCATGATCTGCCGGCGGCGCACGGCCTTCGTGTAGCCGAGGGCGGCGAGTGCCATGCCCTGCTCGTTCTGGCCGCGCCAGGTCGGGAGCTCCTCCTTGGCCGCCTCGAGCGCTTCGGACAGGCAGGTCACGTTGCCGTGCCCGAAGATCGCGAACACGCCCGGGAAGAGCGGCACCTCGCGCCCCTCGAGCCGCGTGCGCTGGGCCACGAGCCAACGCACGAGGGCTCGTGCCATCGTCACCCGGACGGTCCGCATGGGCCTCCCTCCCCGCTCCGCGGTCCGGACCATACAGCCCGGGCCGGCTCCGGCAAGGCGGGCCCGCGGCACCCCCGTC
This sequence comes from Geminicoccaceae bacterium, assembly GCA_023512415.1. Lineage (GTDB taxonomy): Bacteria > Pseudomonadota > Alphaproteobacteria > Geminicoccales > Geminicoccaceae > JANXAZ01. Next base: position 5,622 of record JAILZQ010000049.1, read on the forward strand.
ACCGGCCGGCTGCGCGGCGGATGCTTTGACAGGCTCCGCCCGATCGGCTCGATTGGCCCGGGCCGCGGGGGGAGGACGAGATGCTCGGCTTCGCGCTGTTCGGTTGTGGGCGGATCGGCCGGATGCACGCGGGCTACGTGAAGGCCCATCCGCGCGCCGAGCTCGTCCGGGTGTTCGACGTGCACCGCCCCGTGGCCGAGGCGGTCGCCGCCGAGACCGGGGCGCAGCTCGCCGCGACGGTCGAGGAGGCGCTCGCCGACCCGGCCGTCTCGGCGGTGCTGATCGCCTCCTCGACCGACACCCACGTCGATCTGATCACCCGCAGCGCGGAAGCCGGCAAGGCGATCTTCTGCGAGAAGCCGATCGACCTCGACATCGCCAAGGTCGACGCCTGTTGGCGGCGGATCGGCCATCTGGGCGTGCCGATCCAGATCGGTTTCAATCGGCGCTTCGACCCCTCCTTCGCGAGTCTCGCGCAAAGGTTGCGGGCCGGCGAGATCGGCGAGCCGCGCCAGGTCATCATCACCTCGCGCGACCCGGATATCCCCTCCGACGCCTACATGAAGGTGGCGGGCGGACTCCTGCGCGACATGACCATCCACGACCTCGACCTCGCCCGCTTCTTGCTGCCCGAGGAGCCGGTGGCGGTGTTCGCCACCGCGAGCGCCTTGATCGACGAGCGGGTGCGGCGGCTCGGCGAGCACGACACCGCCGTCGTGGTCTTGACCACCGCCTCGGGCAAGCAGGCGGTGATCACGAACTACCGGCGGGCGGTCTACGGCTACGATCAGCGGGTCGAGGTCGTGGGCGAGAAGGGGATGCTCAAGGCCGAGAACCGGCACCCGACCACGGTCGAGGCCTGGACGGCCGAGCGCACCGCGGCCCGCGATCCCGTGCTGCATTTCTTCATCGAGCGCTACCGCGAGGCCTATGAAGCCGAGCTCGACGCGTTCGTGACCGCGGTGCTGGAGAAAAGACCCGTACCGGTTTCCTTCGCCGACGGGCGGGCGGCCCTGCGCCTCGCGGATGCCGCCTACGAATCGCTCGCCACCGGCCGCATCGTGCGGCTCGATCGACCCCCTCCCCCGAGGGACCCGACCGCCTTTCGCTGACGACCGCTCGGGCCGGTCGTTCGCCACGCCGCCACGGCAAGCGCCCGGGCGGGCGACGCGACCCTCGATCCGCGCCAACGACGAACCGAGCACGAGCCCGAAGCGGCTCGCCGGTCCGCTCGATCGGCGCGCGGCGCCGGCACGGCTCGTCGGCCTCGGCCCGCCGCGCCCGCGACGTCGGTCGCCAGCCGGGCTTTCTGCCGGCTGGCCCACCCGCCGAACCCGCTCCCGGGCATCGCCGAGGTCGTGTGCGCTTTCCCTCACGTCCGTGGGGCTCGCGGCCCGAGGGCAGCGGACCCGGGAGCCCGGGCCGACCGTAGCCGGGGTGATCGGGCGCCGGGCTCGCGCAACCGAGCGCCGCCGCCGGGGCGGAACGCGCCCGCGGGGCTCACGGCAGACGCGGCAAGGGCGTATTCTGGGCGAGTGCGGTGGTCACCTGCTTGGCCTTGGCCGGCTCCATGGCGGCCAGCACCGCGGCGAGCTTGGCCTCGCGCATGCGCCGGACGATCGGCAACAGCACGTCGAGCGGGAGCTGGTCGAACACCTGAGCGGCGCTCTTGGCCTTCATGGCCTCGTAGGTCTTCACCAGCTGGGCGACCTCGGCCTCGTCCTTCTCGCGGATCCGTTTTGCGGTCGCCTCGACCTCCTTCTTGAGCGCCGCCAGCCACTCGAGCTGGTCGGCGAGGCGCGCCTCGAGCGCGGCCAGCGCGGCCTCGCGCAGCTCCACCTCCTGCTCCCGGCGGTCGAGCTCGGCGGCCAGCCGCTGGAGCTCCTCGGCCACGTCGGCGAGCGGATCGCCGGGCGCGAGCCGCGGCAGTCTCGAAGACGGGGTGCCGCTCGAGGCCGGCGCGGGCGGCGCCTGCGCGGCCACCGGCGGCGGGTTCGGGCCCGGCCCGGCCGCCGGCTCGATCGCCCCCAACGGCAAGAGCGCATCGAGCAGGGACGCGGGCGGTTCGCCTCCGCCGCCGGCCCCCGCCGCGACGCTCGGTCCCGCTCCTTCGACCGGTGAGGCCGCGGGCGCGCTCGGCTCGATCCGGCCGACGAGCCCCCCGAGCCGGACCGAGGCGAGGAGCAGCGCGAGGGCCGCGGTCACGAGCAACAGGCTCGGCCGTCCGAGCAGGCGTCGAAGGAGGGCGGCAAGGCAGCCCGCGCCGGCCCGATGCTGGCGCGGTACCCTCATCGGAGCTTCTGCAGGGCCTCGAGCAGGTCGCCGCCGACCGGCCGGCGCGGCGCGGTCGGCGCCGACTCGACCGGGCCCGCGGGCGGCACCGGCGGCGGCTCGGTCCGGGCCCCGCGCGTCGCGGCGGCATCCTGCCGGGCGCGCAACTCCGCCGCGAGCTTGGCTCCCTGGCAGAGCACGTCCTCGAGCCTGCGGGTCATCTTCTGCGCGGCCTCGATCGTGCGCGCGAGCTCTTCCCGGCGTTTCTCGACCGACGCCGCCTGCGCCTCCTGCGCCGCGGCCGCCTCGCTGCTCGCCGCCTTCATCTCCTGGACGGTGCGCTCGGCCCGCGCGGTGGCCGTGGCGAGTGCCTCGACGAACCCGGCGATCTCGTCCTGGCCGACCCGCAGCGCCACGAGCCTCCGGTGGACCCGCACGCACCAGAACGAGGTGGCGAGCAGGAGCACGATCAGCAGCAGGTCGAGGGCGTTCTGCACCATCTCAGTCCTCCCGCGCGCCGCCGATCCGGTCCTCGATCCGCACCGAGACCCGCTCGCCCACCCGGCCGAGCTTGCCGGTCAGGACCGGCAGCCCGTTGCAGCGCAGGACCACCGGCGAGTCCGGTCGCGCGCCGAGGACCAGGACCGAGCCTACCCGCAGCTCCACGACCTCGCGCAAGCTCGTCGTCCGCTCGCCGAGCACGGCCACGAGCTCGATGCGGGCTCCCCGGATCCGCGATGCCAGATGCCGCTCCCAGGCCGGATCGCGGCCGAGCTTTTCGCCGGTGACCATCTCTCGGAGGACCTCGCGGGCGGGCTCGAGCGTCGCGTAGGGCAAGAGAAGGGCGAGCGTGCCACCCCGTCCGGCGAGGGCGATCCGCAGGGTCATGAGGACACAGCTCTCGGCCGGCCGGGCCACGGTCGCGAAGCGGGGATCGGTCTCGATCCGCTCGACCGTGAAGCGGACCGGCACCACCGGCTCGAACGCCCGGCCGAGATCGGCCCCGAGGAGTCCGACGAAGCGCTCGATCAGGGCCCGCTCGATGCTCGTGAAGCCGCGTGCCTGGCCGGTGGTCGGCGCCACGGCCCGACCGCCACCGAGCAGGAGGTCCACGAGGGTGAAGGCCAGCGCCCGGTCGAGGATCACGAGGCCGCAGCCCTCCCACTCGATCGCGCGGAGGACGGCGATCGGGATCGGCCGTGGCAGGCTCTCCAGATGCTCGGCGAAGCGACGGGCGCCGATCCCTTCGAGGGCGAGGTCGACGTCCGCCGTGCTCAGCTCGCGCAGGCTCGTCCGCAACCGCTCGCGGAACCGCTCGAGCACCAGCTCGAGCACCGGCCAGCGCTCGTACCGGGCGCTGCCGCCGCCGACCATCGCGAGGACCGCGGGTCGCGGCTCGCCGCGTTCGGCGCGCAGGAGGGCGGCCCGTTCGGCCCGGCCGAGCAGCGGCTCGCTCGGCCCGGCCGCGGCCGGGCCCACGGCCTCGCCCCAGCCGAGCCCGACCTCGGCTTCGGCTCCGCCGGTCTCTTCCGGCAAGGGTCGGGCCGTGCTCACCGCACCTCTCCCCTCGGGCCCGGCCCGCTCACTGCACCAAGATTTCCTTGAGCAGCACGTCGGCGATCCGGCTCGGCGCGACCGCCTGGTTGATCCGCGCCAAGAGCTCCTCCTTGAGGGTCAGCATGCCGTTCGAGCCTTGGATCTCGTCGGCGTCGAGGGCCCGCAGATAGAGCTGGAAGCCGTCCAGGATCCGCGGGGTGAGCAGCTTCACCTGCTCGGCCGTCCGTGCGTCCTTGACCTCGAGCGCGACCTTGAGCTTGAGGAACCGTGGCCGTTTGTTGGTCGATTTGAGATTGACCAAGATGTCCGGGAGGTCGACGAAGACGACCGGCGGGCCGACCGGCTCGGCCGGCGGGCCGCCATGCCCGTCGCCATGCGCACCGCCCTGCGCCGGTGCCGCCGCCTCGCTCTTGCCGCCGCCGAACAGGCCGAAGAACCAAGCCGCCGCCCCGCCACCCCCGGCCAGGACGAGGACCGCCGCGAGGATCAGCACGAGCTTGCGCCCGCCACCCTTCTCGGCCGCGCCCTCCGCCGCCTCCTCGGCCTTCTTCGCTGCCGCCATCGCACCCCCCGCTGCGCTCGAGCGCGCCGCATCGCGCCCGCCGATCTCCTAGCGGAGCGAACGTTAAGATTCGGTTTCCCCACTCGATCGCGAGTCGGCCGCTCGGCAGGATCTGCCGGGCAAGGGCTGCCGCGGTCGGCGAACGCGCCCGCCCCGCACCCCGCTGCAACCGCGAGCGTCGGGGTTGGCACGAAGGATGCTCGCCGGGGTCGGCAGGGAGACGGTCATGGACACCACATCCTACATCGCCTTGAGCCGCCAGATCGCCTTGCAACGGGCGTTGGGCGTGGTCGCCAACAACGTCGCCAACCTCGGAACGACCGGCTTCAAGGCGCAGTCGGTCCTGTTCGAGACCGTGCTCGAGCGGGCGGGCGAGCCGCGCACCGTGGCCTTCGTCCAAGACGTGGCGACGGTGCAGGATCCGAGCCCGGGCCCGATCCTGCCGACCGGTGCGCCGTTCGACCTGGCGATCCAGGGCCCGGGCTGGCTCACCGTGCAGACGCCGGCCGGCGAGCGCTACACCCGTGCGGGCCAGCTCCTGCGCAACGCCCAGGGCGAGCTCGTGACGCCCGACGGCCACCCGGTCCTCGACGAAGGCGGCCGGCCGATCGTCGTGCCGGCGAGCGAAGGGGCCCCGACGATCGCCGCCGACGGCACGATCAGCGGCCGCACGGGCATGCTCGGGCGGATCCGCCTCGTGAGTTTCACCGCCCCCGAGCGGTTGCGGCCCGAGGGCTCGGGGCTCCTGGCCGCCGACGAGCCGCCGATCCCCGGCGCCCCGGGCAGCCTCGTCCAGGGCGCGCTCGAGGGCTCCAACGTCAAAGCGGTGCTCGAGATCACCCGGCTCATCGAGATCACCCGTGCCTTCGAGGGGACCCAGAAGATGCTCGACACCCACCACGAGCTCACCCGCCGGGCCGTCGAGCGGCTCGGCTCGGTCAACGCCTGAGCCGCCCGCCCGGCCAGCGAGCCAACGAGGAGCGCATGCGATCCCTGAGCGTCGCCGCCACCGGCATGATGGCCCAGCAACTCAATGTCGAGGTCATCTCCAACAACATCGCCAACATGACGACCACCGGCTACAAGCGGAGGCGGCCGGAGTTCCAGGATCTCCTCTACCAGAGCGAGCGGCGGATCGGCTCGGCCAGCTCCGAGGCCGGCACGATCGTCCCGGCCGGCGTCCAGCTCGGCCTCGGCGTCAAGACCGCGGCCGTTTACCGGATCCACGATCAAGGCAATCTGATCGTGACCGAGAACCGCTTCGACCTCGCCATCCAGGGCGAGGGCTTCTTCATGGTGGAAACCCCGGAAGGCGAGATCGCCTACACCCGCTCCGGCAATTTCCAGCTCAGCCCCCAGGGGGTCGTCGTCACCCAGGACGGCTATCCCTTGAGCCCCGGCATCACCGTGCCGGCGAACGCGGTCGAGGTGGCGATCGGCCAGACCGGTCTCGTGACCGCCAAGCTGCAGGGCCAGACCAATCTGGTCATCTTGGGGCAGCTCGAGCTCGCGACCTTCGTCAACCCCGCCGGGCTCGAGGCGATCGGCTCCAACCTGTTGCTCGAGACCGAGTCCTCGGGCCCGGCGGTCACCGGCGTGCCCGGCTCGGAAGGGCTCGGCACCGTGCTCCAGGGCCATCTCGAGAGCGCGAACGTCAACCCCGTGCAGGAGATCACCCAGCTGATCACCGCGCAGCGGGCCTACGACATGAACTCCAAGGTGATCCAGGCATCCGACGAGATGATGGCCACCGTCACCCAGCTGCGTTGAGAGGTGCCGTGACCCGCCGTACCGCGCCGCTCCTCGCCCTCCTCCTCGGGGTGGCGCTCCTCTCGGCGCCCTGCTCGGCCGGCGCCGAGCCCGCGACGCTCGCCCCGGGCGAGCCCTTGACCGCCGGCCTCTTGCGCGGGTTGGTCGCCGCCGCGCTGCCCGCCCCGGCCCCCGGCCGGCGGGTCGAGCTCGCCTTCGCCGAACCGCGGCTGCCGCTCGCCAATCCCTCCGACCGGCCGGTCTCCCTCGTGCTCGACGGCCTCGAGCTCGACGAGGCGCGCCAGCGCTTCACGGGCAAGCTCGTCGTCCGGGTCGACGGCGCGGTCACGGGCGTGCTGGGGCTCGCGGGGTCGGCCCGGCCGCTGATCGAAGTGCCGGTGCCGCTGCAGCCCTTGCGCGAGGGCCAGCTGATCGAGCCCGCCCTGCTCGGCACGGTGTGGGTGCCGGAGAGCACGCTGCCGGCCGACGCGCTCTTGGTCGCCGACGACGTGCTCGGCCGCGAGGCCGGGCGGCGGTTGCCGGCCGGCCGACCGTTGCGCGAGGCCGACCTGCGCGCGCCGCGGCTGGTCCGCAAGGGCGAGGTCGTCACGCTCGTCTTCCAGCGCGGCCCGATCGAGCTCACCGCCCAGGCCCGAGCCCTGCAGGACGGCGTCGAGGGCGAGCGGATCCGCGCCGTCAACGTCGACAGCGAGCGGCCGGTGAGCGGGATCGTGATCGGCCGCCGGCGGCTCCTCGTCGGCGAGCCGGAGGCCGGCCGATGAGCCCCGCGCTGCGTCGCCCCGCCGCCCTCGCCCTCCTGCTCCTCGCCGGCGGCTGCACGGTGGCCGAGCGGCTCGCCGAAGTCGGCCGGACACCCACGCTCGAGCGGCCCGCCAATCCCGTCGAGCGGCCGGGCTGGCGGCCGGTGACCATGCCGATGCCGGAGCCCGAACCGCAGGTCGCAGCCGGCGCCAACTCGCTCTGGCGCTCGGGTGCCCGCGGCTTTTTCCGCGACCAGCGGGCGCGGCGGGTGGGTGACATCTTGACCGTCAACGTGACGATCGACGACCGGGCCGAGCTTTCCAACACCAGCCGGCGCACCCGGACCAACCGGGACGAGCTCGGCCTCACCGACATCCTCGGCCTCGAGAACAAGCTCGACAAGATCCTGCCCACCCCGATCGACCCGTCGAGCCTGGTCGACGCCAACAGCTCGATGCTCAACCGCGGGCTCGGCGAGACCGAGCGCGAGGAGACGATCCGGCTCGACGTGGCCGCGGTCGTCACCCAGGTCCTGCCGAACGGCAATCTCGTGGTCGAGGGCCGCCAAGAGGTCCGCGTCAACTTCGAGGTCCGCGAGGTGATCGTGGCAGGTGTCGTGCGGCCCGAGGACATCACGCCCAGGAACACGGTGCCGCACGACAAGATCGCCGAGCTCCGGGTCGCCTACGGTGGGCGCGGCCAGCTCACCGACGTCCAGCAGCCGCGCTACGGCGCCCAGGTGCTCGACATCCTCTTGCCCTATTGAGCCGGCCGGGCCGTTCCCCCGCCGAGACGGCTCGACCGGCGGAGGCCGGCCGGCTCAGGCGCGAGCCGGGCGGCGGAGCCCACCGAGCCCCGGGATCCGGGCGGCGAGGTCGAGCACCTGGCCCGCCAGCCGGCCGACCTTGAGGGCGTCCTCGATCCGCCGATCGAGGAACGCCCAGGTCTCGGCGCAGCCTTCCGAGGTGTCGTCGAGCCAGAAGAGCGTGGTCGCCCAGAGCACGCCCGCCAAGGTCAAGCGGCGGGAGTAGTAGTCGAAGCCGGAATCCGCTTCCGCCGGCAGACCCACCGCCTGCCAGATCCGATCGAGCGTGGTCCAGAAGGTGCGGCCGGCCTCGAGCAGGTTGCCGGGCAGGCCGCGCGCAGCGAGGGCCCGGCGGACCGCCTCGCGGTGCGGGGTCAAAGGCTCGAGCCGGGCGCGGACGAGCCGGGCGATCCGCCGGCGGATCGAGAGGCGGGCGAGCTCGTCGGCCGGGCAGGCCTCGAGCATCCGGCGATCGGCCCAGTCGTCGAGCCAGGCCAGGAGGCTGTCGCCGCCCTGCGGGAACAGCCGGCGGGCGGTCGCCCGGTCGATCCCGGCATCGTCGGCGGCGGCAAGCAAGGTGCGCGTCGACCAGCCGTCGAAGGCGGCGTGCTGCAACGCCGTCTCGAGGATCCGGTCGCGCTGCTCGCGGCGCTCGCGCAGCGCCTCGCCGCTCACCGCCCGAGCCCCACGGCACTCGGCATGGCCGCCACCGAAGGCGGCTCCGAGCCGCCTTCGAGATGGTGCAGCTCGCTTTCGAAGGCGAGGCTGCGCAGGTCGGTCATCCGCATCGGGAAGAGCACTCCGTCCAGATGGTCGAGCTCGTGCTGGAGGATGCGCGCCGGGAGGCCTTCGGCTTCACCCGCGATCGGCCGGCCGGCCAGGTCGAAGCCACGGAAACCGACCCGGCGCGCGCGCGGGACGAGGCCGCGCAGCCCCGGGATCGAGAGGCAACCCTCGAGCGCCTCCTCGATCCCGCCGTCGAGCGCCTCGAGCTCGGGGTTGACGAGGACCAGTGGCTCGACCTCGCGACACGTCTCGCGGCTCGTGATCGGCAGCGCCACCACGAGCCTGAGGCTCGCATGGACCTGCGGCGCGGCGAGACCGATCCCGCCCGCCTCGCGCATCGTCTCGATCATGTCCCGGGCGAGCGTCCGGATCGCAGGCGCGCTCGGATCCTCGACCGGCCGGGCCCGGGCGAGCAGGATCGGGTGCCCGAGCCGGGCGATCTCGAGAACGGTCATGAAGGGGATGTATCCGCGCGTCCGGGCCGCGGAAAGGGGCCGCGGGTTCGGCGCGGCGGCTTGGCGCGGGCCCATGTCGATGCTAGAGCGAGGGCACGCGCTCCGCGAGGAGCGCGCGAGGTTTCGTGTCCCGTGCGTCGGGCCAAGAAGAGGAGAGAGCACCCTGATCGAGGTCCAGGTCCGCGACAACAATGTCGACCAGGCGCTCCGCGCGCTCAAGAAGAAGATGCAGCGCGAGGGCCTCTATCGCGAAATGCGCATGCGGCGGCATTACGAGAAGCCGTCCGAACGCCGGGCGCGGGAGCGCGCCGAGGCGATCCGCCGCTACCGCAAGCTCTTGAAGAAGCGGGCCGAGCGAGACGAGCTCTGAGCCGGGGCCGGCGCCCCGGGCGCCGGCCGGCCCGCGGCGGGTCCGGCCGCGACCGCCTCGACCGACGATCCCGCGGAAGCCGCCGAACGATCTCGGCGACGCCGTCCTCGGCGTTCGGTGGGGCCGCCTCTCGGCCGCGAGAAGGCCGGCTCGCGCAGGATCCGAGCCCCGCCTCTCGTCGCCGGTCGTCGGGCGCGCCGGGAGAACCTGCTGTGCGGCCGATCCCCCGACGGGCGCGGCGACAGCCGGTCGCATCTCCCGATCTCGCGGTTGCACAACGTCCCTCGGGCGGCAAGACTTCGCGGGCGACGCGCGGAGGAAACCCCCATGCCCACGACCCGACGGCGGGCGCTCGCTGGCGCCCTCGCCACGACCGTTCTCGCAACCCGCACTCCGGCCACCGCGCGCCCGGCTCGGGCCCAGGGGCCGGCGGTCAAGGTCGGCGCGGTTCTCGAGTTCTCGGGCGGGCTCGAGCTGTTCGGCCAGCAGGCCAAGCTCGGCCTCGACCTGGCCGCGGCCGAGATCAACGCGGCGGGCGGCATCCTGGGGCGGCCGGTCGAGCTCCTCTACGAGGACAACAAGACCGACCCCAAGACCGCGGTCGAGAAGGCGAGCCGGCTCATCGCCCGTGACGAGGTCCTGGCGATCTGCGGGCCGATCACCTCGAGCGCGCGCGACGCCATGGCGCCGACCATGGCGCGTGGCCGTACACCCTTGCTCTACGCCACCAATTACGAAGGGGGCGCCTGCGGTCGGTACATCTTCTGCTTCAACACGGTCCCGAACCAGGAGCTCGCCAAGCTCGTGCCGTATCTGGCGCGGACCAAGGGCGCCCGCTTCTACTGCTTCGGCGCCGACTACGTCTGGCCGCAGCGGATGTTCCAGCACGCCCGCAAGCTCGTGGAAGGGCTCGGCGGCACGATCCTCGGCGAGGAGCTGGCACCCTTCGGCGTCAAGGAGTTCGCCCCGGTGATCCGGCGGATCGAGGCGTCGGGGGCGCAGGTGCTGCTGTTCGCGCTGCCCGGCGCCGACGGCATCACCTTCATCCGCCAGGCCGAGGATCTGGGCCTCTTGAAGAAGCTCACGGTCGGCTTTTTGGGCTTCTCCGAGGCCTATCTCGGCGCCTTCGGGCCGGGCCGGGGCCAGGACATGTACGTGGCGGTCCCCTTCGTGGCCGCGGCCGAGGCCACCGGGCCCAAGGAGTTCGTCGCCCGGATCCGCGCCCGCGCCGGCCGCGACGCCGTGGTCTCGCACTACGTCATGACCCATTGGCTCGCGCTCACCGCGCTGGCCCGCGCCCTCGAGAAGGTCGGCCGGATCGACCGCGAGGCGGTGGTCGAGGGCCTCGAGGGCCTGACCGTCGAGGCGCCCACGGGGCCGGTGACGATCGGCGCCAAGGACCACCACGTCACGCTCGCCATGTTCCTCGCCAAGACCCAGGGCGATCAGCTCGTCACGGTCGAGGCGCTCGGGCCGCAGGCGCCCGAGGCCGGCTGCGCCTGACCCGGCGGGCGCGGGGAGCCCGGGCTTGTCGGCACCGCTCCTCGAGCTCCGTCATCTGGTCAAGAGCTTCGGCGGGGTGCTGGCGGTGGCCGGCGCCTCGCTCGAGCTCGCCGAGGGCGAGCTCCTCGCGCTGATCGGCCCGAACGGCTGCGGCAAGACCACGCTCTTCAACCTGGTCACCGGCATCGAGCGACCGGAGGCCGGTGCCATCCGCCTGGCCGGCCGGGAGATCGGCGGGCTTCCGCCGCAAGCCCGGGTCCGGCTCGGCATCGGCCGCACCTTCCAGGTGCCGGGCGTGTTCGCCGCGCTCTCGGCGCGCGAGAACCTCGAGGTCGCCGCAACCGCGGCCGGCCGACCGCGGCGGGAGGCCCACGAGGCGCTCGAGCGGGCCGGCCTCGCGGCCTTCGCCGAGCGCGCCGCGGGCGAGCTGCCGCACGGGTTGCAGCAGCGCCTCGAGCTCGCCATGGTCCTCCTGCAGCGTCCCCGCCTCCTGCTCCTCGACGAGCCCACGGCCGGCCTCGAGCTCGCCGAGAGCCTCGCGGTCGCCGCCCGGCTCCGCAGGCTGGTCGCCGCGGAGGGCGTGGCGGCCCTCGTGGTCGAGCACGATCTCGCCTTCGTCCGGGCCCTCGGTGCCGAGGTCGCGGTCATGCTGCGGGGGCGGATCGCCGCCCGCGGACCCTATGCGCGGGTCGCCTCCGACCCCGAGGTGCGGGCCGCCTATCTCGGGAGCCGCGGCTGATGCTCGAGGTCCGCGGCCTCGTCGCGGGCTACCACGCGGGCGCCCCCGTCGTCCTGGGTGTCGACCTCGAGCTCGCCCCCGGTCGGGTGCTCGCCCTCATGGGCCGCAACGGCGCCGGCAAGAGCACGCTCCTCAAGGCGATCTTGGGGCTCGCCCGGCGCGAGGCGGGCAGCATCCGGCTCGACGGGCGGGGCATCGAGACCCGGCCGACCGAGTGGATCGTGCGCGCCGGCATCGGCTTCGTGCCGCAAGGCCGCGGCGTCTTCCCGGGCCTAACCGTGGAGCAGAATCTGCGCCTCGGTGGGCTCGGCCATCACCGGCCCGTCCCACCGGCGACGCTCTACGCGCGCTTCCCGGTCCTCGCCGAACGCCGCGATCTGGACGCGTCGAGCCTCTCGGGTGGCGAGCAGCGGCAGCTCGCGATCGCCCGCGCGCTCGCCGGCGCACCGCGCCTCCTCTTGCTCGACGAGCCGAGCGAGGGGATCCAGCCGTCGCTCGTGGACGCACTCGGCGCCACGCTCGCCGCCCTGGTCGCCGCCGAGGGGATCGGCATCCTGCTCGTCGAGCAGAACCTCGAGCTCGCCGCCCGGCTCGCCGACGAGTGCCTCGTCCTCGAGGACGGCCGGGTGATCGACCGGCTGCCGGGTGCGGTCCTGGCCGACGAGCCGGCCCGGATCGAGCGCCATCTCGGGCTTTGAGCCGTGCCGGTCGACCCCGTCCTCCTCCTGCTCGACGCCACCGCCCAGGCGCTCACCCTCCTGCTCGTCGCCTCCGGGCTCGCCGTCACCTTCGGCCTCGTGGGCGTCATCAACCTGGCCCACGGCGAGCTCCTCATGGCCGGCGCCTACACCGCCCTCGCCCTCGACCGGGCGGGGCTCGGCTTCTGGGCCGGGCTCGCCCTCGCGCCGCTCTTCGTGGGCCTGCTCGGCCTTCTTTTGGACCTGCTCGTCGTCCGCCGCCTGCGCGAGCGGCCGCTCGATACGCTCCTCGCCACCTGGGCCGCGGCGCTGGTGATCCGCCAGACGGTCGTGGCGCTGTTCGGCCCCGCCTCGCACACGATCCAGCCGCCGATCGAGGGCAGCGTGCTCGTGCTCGGCGCCCCCTATCCCGCCTATCGCCTGCTGGTCATGGCACTCGCGCTCCTCGTGACCGGGCTCCTGACTTGGCTCCTGTTCGCCACCCGGGTCGGGCTCATGATCCGCGGCACGGTCGCCGATCGGACCCTGGCCGCCGCCTCGGGGCTCGCCGTCCGCCGGCTCGACGCCGCGGCCTTCGCCTTCGGCGCCGCCCTGGCCGGCCTCGCCGGGGCCGCCACCGCGCCGCTCTTGAGCATCGATCCGCAAATGGGCCTGGGCTACCTGTTGCCGGCCTTCCTCGCCGTGCTCGTGGCACCCGCCGGCGGACCGGTCGGCACGGCGGTCGGCGCCGCCCTCGTGGGCGGTGGCGAATCGCTGGTCTCGGCCTTCGCCTCACCCGTGGTGGCCCAGCTCGCCGTACTCGGCGGAGCCGCCGTGCTGCTGCGTCGGGTCGCCGGCCGGCGGGCCGGCCGCGAGCGCTGAGCCCGGACCCGGCCCGCCGATGAGCCGCGAGCCGCTCCTGCCCGCGCTCGTCTTCTGGCTCGTGCTCGCCCTCCTGCCGCTTTGGGCACCGGGCTGGCTCTTGGGCCAGCTCGCCCAGCATCTGGGCTACGGCCTCTTGGCCATGAGCCTCGCCTATCTCTGGGGCCAGGGCGGCCTGCTCTCCTTCTGCCAGGCGCTGTTCTTCGGTGCCGGTGCTTACGCCTACGCGCTCGCGGGCCTCGGCCGGCTGCCGCTCCTGCCCGAATCGCCCGCGCTCGGCCTCCTGCTCGCCGTGGCCGTGCCGACCGCGCTCGCGGCCCTCGCGGGCCTGCTCCTCGTGACCGCCCGGGTGCCGACCGGACCGGCCTGGGCGGTCTTGACGCTCGTGCTCGGGGTGATCGGCGAGCGCCTCGCGGTCGCAAGCCCGTTCCTTGGCGGCTCGAACGGGCTCGCCGGGCTGCCGCCCCTCGCCCTGCCGCTGCCCGGCGGCCCGCTCGAGCTCGTCGATCCCTTACCCTCGTTCCTCGCCCTCCTCCTCGTCGCCGGCGCCGTCCAGTTGGCCCTCGCGCGGAAGATCGCCGCCCCCTCGGGCAGCCTGTTGCGCGCGGTCCGCGAGGACCCGTTGCGCGCCGCGCATCTCGGCATCGACCCGGTCGCCGTGCGCCTGCGCGCCTTCATGCTGGCGGCCGCGGTAGCCGGCCTCGGGGGCGGTCTGTTCGCCGCCCAGTTCGGCTTCGTGGCCCCGCCGCTCTTGGGCCTCGGGCTTTCGACCGAGGTCCTGGTCTGGGTCGCGGTCGGCGGCCGCGGCTCGCCACTCGCCGCGCTCGTGGGCGCGCTCCTCGTGAAGACCGCGGAAGGTCTGCTCGGCGAGTGGCTCGGTGCCGGCTGGCCGCTCGCCCTCGGCCTCCTTCTCTTGCTCGTCGTCCTCCTGTTCCCGCAGGGCGTGTTCGGCGGGCTCTTGGCCCGGCTCGCCCGCCCGTGAGCGGCGACCCCACGGCTCCGCCCGAGACCGGACCGGCCTCGCCCTGCATCGGCGTGTGCCGGCTCGACCCGGTCGACCGCTGTTGCCTCGGCTGCGGCCGGACGATCGAGGAGATCGCCCGCTGGCCCGCGGCGTCGCCCGAGGAGCGGCGGGCGATCCTCGCCCGCCTCGCCGCCCGCCGGCCGGGGTCGCCCGTGCGCCCGGACCGGTCGGCGCGCTCAGCTTTCGACGAGGCGCGGTAGGGCGCGCGCCTGGGCGATCCAGTCGGCCACCTCCTCGGGGGTCGGCGAACGGCGGGCGTAGCGCTCGCGGGTGTTGAGCTCCTTGAGCGCGGCGTGCAGCTCGAGCGGGTCCTGCCGCGCGAGCATGTCGACCTGGCGGATGCCGAGCTCCTCGAGCATCATCCCGAAGACCGCCCCGATCCCGTTGATCCGGGCCATGTCGGCGCGCTGGACGAGACGCAGCAGGAGCTCGCCGTCGATCCCGGTGCGCTCGGCGAGCGCCCGCCGTGCCGCGGCCTTGCCGGCTTGCTCCAAGAGCCGCGCGCAGGTGTTGATGCCCTGGCGTTTGAGGGCCATCCGCGCGGTCGCCGGCACGCCGCGCAGCTTGCTCACCGGAAGGGCGTAATTCGCGGGAACCGCCGCGCCACCGCGCTGCCGCTCGCCGGCCCCCGCCACATGGTTCATCATCCGATCGTCGCCTCCATCTCGGCCGGCACCCCATCGGTACCGGCAGGAGACCGAGCGCAACCCCCGTGCCAACCCCACGGTGAACGATCGACCAGCCTTGTCTTTCAAGGGCTAACGGGAAAAACCTCGACGTCCGTCGAGTTCGGTCACGAGCCCTCGCCGGAGACCTGTCAAGGCCGGCGACAGGGGCCGGGCGTCGTGGACGCCTTCAGCGATAGGCGCCGAGCGCCCGATCGAGGGCGAGCGCGAGGCCGCGGCACTCCTCGGCGGTGAGGAAGGCGCCGATCCGGATCCGCCGGCCGTGCGAGCGGAGCCAGAGCCGGGCCGCGGTCGGGCCGGTCTCCTCGAGCTGGACCCGTACCCAATAGGGCTCGAAGCGGCAGTGCTCCTCGCGCCCGTCGGGCGAGATGCGGCGAAGGTGCAGCCCACCCGAATCGAGCCGGATCTCCTCGCGCAGCCGGCCGCGCCGGCGCACGAGGGCGAAGGCCCCGGCCAGCGCCAGGATGTCGGCGCCGAGGAAACCCGCGACCGGCCAAGCGCCCACGAGCGCGAAGAGGCAGCCGAGCGCGCCGCTCACCGCGGCGAAGGCGAGGAGAACCGAAGCCGCCCCCCATGGACCGAGGGAATTGTTCGGGTAGAGGACCGCCTCGAAGGGCGGTGGCGTCGACTCCGCGCCGCTCGTCATCTCCGGACCCCGATCGAGACCACGGGAGCGAGCTTATGCCGAGCCGGCCGCGTCGTCCAACCCCGGAACGAACGCCGACCGGCCTCGACCCGCGGGCCCGCGCCGAGGCGATCTTCGCCCGCCTCGCAGCGGCCCGGCCCGACCCGCACACCGAGCTGTCCTACCGGGATCCCTTCACCCTGCTCGTGGCGGTGGTCCTCTCCGCCCAGGCCACCGACGCCGGTGTGAACAAGGCGACCGAGAAGCTGTTCGCGGTCGCGCCGACGCCGGCGGCGATGGTCGCCCTGGGCGAGGAGGGGGTCCGCGAGTACATCAAGACGATCGGCCTTTACCGCAACAAGGCGAAGAACGTCGTGGCCCTGTCGCGGGCCATCCTGGAACGGCACGGCGGGCAGGTCCCGCGTGAGCGCGAGGCCCTCGAGAACCTGCCGGGAGTCGGCCGCAAGACCGCCAACGTGGTCCTCAACGAGGCCTTCGGCGAACCCACGATCGCGGTCGACACCCACGTCTTCCGGGTCGCCGACCGGACCGGGCTCGCTCCCGGCAAGACCCCGCTCGAGGTCGAGAAGAAGCTGCTCGAGATCGTCCCCGAGCGCTTCCGCAAAGGCGCGCACCACTGGCTCATCCTGCACGGCCGCTACATCTGCACGGCGCGCAGGCCGGCCTGCGAGCGCTGCCCGATCGCCGACCTCTGCGACCACTATGCCCGCGCGGGCGCGACGGCCGGCGGCACGGCACCGGCCGGCAAGGGCGGCAAGGGATCGTAAGCGCCGCCGACGCCTCCCGGGCCGAGACGGCAACCCGCGAGCCGCCGATCGGCCTTGGCGAGGCGAAGCTGGAGCAGCCGGGCGGTCGCCTCGAGCAAAGGCTCGCGGCCCTCGCCCGTCTCGGCCAGGTTGCGTATCCAGGCCGGATCGGCGCGCCGGTCGACCAGGATCGGCGGCAGGCCCGCGAACCGCACGCAACCCCAGCGTTCGTCGAGATCGACCGCGAGGCCGCATTCCTCGGCCGCGAGGCCGAGCGCCGCGGCGAGCCCGGGCTGCTCGCCGTCGCGGAAATCGAGCTCCATGTGCGCCGCCCGCCGCCAGCGGGCAGGCCGGTCACCTGTAAGGAAAACCGACAGCGATCGCCCGTCGCATTGGAGGGGAACCGGCCGGCCCAGGGCGTCCAGGATCGTCGGCAGCAGATCGACGTGCTCGGTGGGCTCCGTAACCC
>JAILZQ010000257.1 GCA_023512415.1 Geminicoccaceae bacterium
GCCCGAGGCCGAGCCGGTCGCCCCGACCGCGACACCTGTCGCGGCCACGGGCAAGGAGCCGGGCGAGGCTGGCTGAGGCTGGTCAGTCGGCCAGGGCCTCGGCCCGGTCGAGCCGCTCCCAGGGGAGATCGAGGTCGCCGCGGCCGACCTGGCCGTAGGCGGCGAGCTCGGCGAAGAAGCCGTCCGGATTGCGGGCGGGCAAGTGCCGCAGGTCGAAGGTGCGGACGATGGCCGCCGGGCGGAAGTCGAACAGCCGCTCGAGGCGCCGGGCGATCTCGTCCTCGGAAAGCTTCCCGGTGCCGAAGGTTTCCACCACGAGGCTCACCGGTCGGGCGAGGCCGATCGTCCAGGAGAGTTGGACCTCGCAAGCTTCGGCGAGGCCGGCCGCGACCACGTTCTTGGCCGCCCAACGGGCGGCGTAGGCGCCGATCCGGTCGATCCGGGCGGGATCCTTGCCCGACAGCGCCGCCCCGCTGTGCCGGGCATACTCGCCGTAGGAGTCGATCCCGGTCTTGCGGCCAGTGAGCCCGGCATGGCGCGCCGGACCACCCACGAGGAACGGGCCACCCGGGTTGATCAGGATCCGGGTGCGCGGATCGGGGCGGAGCTCGGCGGCCGCGAAGGCGGGCGTGATCACCCGGGTCCGCAACGCCTCTTCGAGCTCGGTCGGCGTCGGCCGCCGATCCGGGTCGAGAGCGGCGATCAGCGCCACCGCGTGGATGCGGGCCGGGCGTCGGCTCCGATACTCGACCGCGACTTGGACCTTGCCGTCGGGCATGAGCCAGGGCAGCTCGCCGCGCGCCCGCTCGAGCCCGCGGGCGAGCCGATGGGCGAGGACGATCGGCAGCGGCATGAGCTCGGCCGTCTGCCGGCAGGCGAAGCCGAACGCGGTGACCTGATGCGTGGCGGGGATCGCCTCGATCCCGGCATCGTCGAGCTCGGCCTCGTCGAGCTCGAGCCGGGCCGCGGTCGTGCTCTCGGCGAGGCTCGTCAGGATCGAGCAGGTCGCGGCGTCGAACGCCCCGCCCACATAGCCGGTCCGTGCGATCGTCTCGCGGGCGATCGACGGCAGGTCGAGCCGCGCGGCCGAAGCGAAACGGCAGGCGAGGAAGAGTGTGCCCGTCGCGACCGCGCACTCGGCCTCGACCCGCGCGAACGGGTCGAGGGCCACGAACCGGTCGACGATCGCATCGCTGATCCGATCGCAGAGCTTGTCGGGGTGACCGGCGGTCACCGATTCCGAGGTGAAGACGAAATCCTGCATCATGGGGACGCACCTCGCTCGGGTTCGCGGGCGGACGGCTTGAGGGCGTCGTTGAGGAGGACCGGCAGGATGCCGCCGGCGGCAACCAGGGCGATCTCCAGCGGGCCCAACGGCGTAAGGCGCAAAAGGTCGCGCAGCGGCGGCACGAAGAGGGTCGCGAGCTGCAGCGCCCCGCTCGCGGGCAACGCGATCTCGAGCCAGGGGTTGCGGGGAAGCAGCGGGCCGCCGGGCAGGAGGCTGCGCCGCTCGCTGCGGCAGGACAGCGCATGCAGGAGCTGGGCCGTGGTGAGCGTTTGGAAGGCGACCGCGCCGGACAAGGCCGAGGCCGGGCCGTGGATCGTGCGGCTCGCGGCCCAGGCGGCGAGCGCGCCGGCGCTGATCGCCATGCCCTCGCGGCCGTAGCGGGCGAGCTCGCGGCCGGTGGTGAAGGGCGCGCGCGGATCGCGCGGCGGCCGCTCGAGGACGTCGGGCTCGGCGGGCTCGAGGGCGAGGGCCAGCGCCGGCAAGATGTCCGAGACGAGGTTGAGCCAAAGGAGCTGGATCGGGCTCACGATCGCCCCCGCGCCGAGTACCACCCCGGTCGCGGTGACCGCGATCTCCGAGAGGTTGGTCGACAGGAGATAGTGCACCGCCTTCTTGATGTCGGCGTAGGTGGTGCGGCCCTCGGCGATCGCCGTCGCCATGGTCGCGAGCTCGTCGTCGGCGAGCACGATGTCGGCGATCTCGCGCGCCACCTCGGTGCCGCTCTTGCCCATCGCCACGCCGACATCGGCGGCCTTGAGCGCCGGGCCGTCGTTGACCCCGTCGCCGGTCATCGCGACCACGAGGCCCTTGCGCTGCAGCGCGCGGACGATCGCGAGCTTGTGCGAGGGGCTCACCCGGGCGAAGACGTGGACTCGCGGAGCGAGGGCCTCGAGCATGGCCGGCTCGAGCCGGTCGAGATGCGTGCTGTCGAGGATCTCGATCTGCTCGGCGCCGGCGAGCTCGAGCTCCTTGGCGATCGCGTAGGCCGTGGCGCTCTGGTCGCCGGTGATCATCACGGTGCGGATGCCGGCGCCGTGGAAGGTCCGGATCAGCTCCCTCATGCCGGGGCGGATCGGATCGGCGAGGCCCACGAGGCCGAGCCAAGCCAGGTCCTCGATCGCCTCGGGCTCGGTGGTGGCGCGCTCGGCGATCGCGAAACCCAGGACGCGGAGCCCCTCGGCGGCCATCGACTCGTTCATGGCGAGCGCGCGCCGGCGGCGCTCCGGATCGAGCGGGACGAGCCGGTCGCGCTCGCGCACCGCGCCGCAGCGCTCCAGCACCGCCGCGGGGCTGCCCTTGACGGCGAGCAGGCAGCGGCCGCCCGGGAGCCGATGGATGCTGGCCATCCAGGGCCGCTCCTCGCTCCGCGGCACGAGCCGGATCCGCGGCCGGGCGGCACGCAGGCCGCGGACGTCGAGCCCGGCCTCGAGGGCGAGGCGGACGAGGGCGGTCTCGGTCGGCGAGCCCTCGAGCGTCGGACCCGGTCCGTCGCCGTCGAGCTCGACTTCGCTGCACAGCGACGCCACCGCCAGCAGATCGGCCGCGGCGGGCGGCCGCGCTTCGGCCGGCCCCAGGAGCGCCTCCACCGTGGTCCCGCGCCGGTAGGCGGGGCCGCTGCCGAGGCCTACGGCACCGACCGCCATGCGGTTCTGGGT
>JAILZQ010000050.1 GCA_023512415.1 Geminicoccaceae bacterium
GCCTCCCCCTGCACGAGCTGCATCTGCCGCACAGCCGCCGACACCTGGTAGGTCCGAAACCCGACACTTCCCGGCGGCAGTGGCTTGGGGTCGGTGAAGTCGATGTGCGGCTCGGACGCCCCATCGAGCCAGACGCGGATCCGCCCGCCTTCCAGCGCGACGCGCAGCGTGTGCCACCGCCCGACCACCACCGGCGCTGGCACCGCCACAAGCTGCTGCCAGTTGTTCTGATGCTTGCCCAGACGAAGCAGGCCCGCCTTGAGATTGATGTTATAGGCCCAAATCGCGTCGACGCCGCTGGCCGCCTGGCTCACGCGGACCAGCAGCCCCGCGTCGCCGCGACCCTCGAGCAACTGGACCTGCCCTTCGACCACGCCGTCTGCCAGCGTCAATCCCTCCCGCACGATCTTGGCGCCAGGGTGCCTTTCGACGCGGCAACCGACATCCGCCTGCGGCTGCCAGCGCCCCTCGTACTTCCGCCAGCCGGAAAGCTCCCATTCCATAGCCTCCGGCTTGGGGGACTCCACGGGAGAGCGGACTTCCTCTGCCCAGCGCACCGACTGCCGCTGGAGGAAGCCCATCGCCAGAGACTCCTCTTCCAGGGTCGGGGGCCGGGCCAAAGCGCGGAGGAAGGCGACACGCACCCGGCTGCGCACATCGGTTCCCGCCTCGCCAGCCACGCGACGCGCCATCGCTGCGGCTTGCTCGGCCATGAACTGGCTGTTGAGCAGGATCAGGGCCTGCGGAGCGACCGTGGTCACGCTGCGCTGGGCGACGGGCGTGTCGGGGCTGGCGGCATCCAGCGCTTCGAGCAGCGGCACCCCCAGCGTCCGCTTGACGAAGATGTACACGCTGCGGCGAGCCTGCTCGGCCGGCGGACTGCGGTCCCAGCCGCTGCCGGGGCGGGACTGCTTGGCCAGCACCTCCGGTGGCAGCGTCGGAAAAATGCCCCGGCCTCCCATCGCCAGGTTCAGCTCCCCGCTGGCCGCCAGCACCGCGTCGCGGATTGCTTCCGCCTCCAGCCGACGCAGGTTCTGCCGCCACAGCAGCGTGTTGTCCGGGTCGATCTGCTGCGCTTCCACCTGCGCGGGCGTCTGGTGCTGGGCACCGTGGGCTGCGCGGCTCCTTCGCGGATCGCCGCCGCTGACATCCCGCTGAGCAAGCGACGCCGTCGCGATCCGCGAGCTTTGCCGATACGCCGTCGAACTGACGATCAGCCGATGCATCCGCTTGAGCTCCCAGCCGCGCTCGACCAGCTCGCAGGCCAGCCAATCCAGCAGTTCCGGATGCGATGGCGCTGCACCGGTCCGCCCAAAATCACTGGGCGTTGCAACCAGCCCGCGGCCGAAATGGTGCTGCCAGAGCCGGTTGACGATCACCCGCGCGGTCAATGGGTGCTGCGGGTCGGTGATCCACCGGGCGAGGGCCAGCCGCCGGCCATGCGAACGCGTGCCTCAGCGTTGCGCCATCGCCTCGGCTCGACGCGCGATCAGATCGTCGACCACGGCCGGGTCGGCCAACGTCGTGGTGTCTCCGAGTGCCTTGAACTCCCCTTCGGCGATCTTGCGCAAGATCCGGCGCATGATCTTGCCCGAGCGAGTCTTCGGCAGACCGGGCGCCCACTGGATGACGTCGGGGGTCGCGATCGGTCCGATCTCCTTCCGCACCCAGGCGACCAAGTCCTTGCGCAGGGCATCCGAAGGTTCGATGTCGGCTTTGAGCGTCACGTAGCAGTAGATGCCCTGCCCCTTGATCTCGTGCGGGTAACCCACGACCGCGGCCTCGGCGACAGCCGGATGCGCGACGAGCGCACTCTCGACTTCGGCCGTTCCGAGTCGGTGACCCGACACGTTGAGGACATCGTCGACCCGTCCCGTGATCCAATAGTATCCGTCCTCGTCCCTTCTCGCACCGTCACCGGTGAAGTACATTCCCTTGAACGTCGAAAAATAGGTCTGAACGAAACGCTCGTGATCGCCGAACACGGTCCGCATCTGCGAAGGCCAGCTGTCGAGAATGACGAGGTTGCCCTCGCAGGGCCCGTCCAGGATCTTGCCGTCACCGTCGACGATCGCGGGCTTGACGCCGAAGAACGGCAGCGTCGCGGAGCCGGGTTTGAGGTCGGTTGCACCGGGCAGGGGAGAGATCAGGATCCCGCCGGTCTCGGTCTGCCACCAGGTGTCGACGATCGGGCAGCGCCCCTCTCCCACCACCCGATGGTACCAGCGCCACGCTTCCGGGTTGATCGGCTCACCGACCGAGCCCAAGAGCCGCAAGGTTTTGCGCGAGGTTGCCTTGACCGGTCCCTCGCCCTTTTGCATGAGCGCTCGAATCGCTGTCGGAGCGGTGTAGAAAATCGTGACGTGATGCTTGTCGACGATTTCCCAGAAGCGCGAGAAGCTCGGGTAGTTGGGAACACCCTCGAACATCAGGGTCGTAGCGCCGTTTGCCAACGGCCCGTAAACGATGTAACTGTGGCCGGTCACCCAACCGACATCTGCAGTGCACCAATAGACGTCACCGTCCTTGTAGTCGAAGATGTACTGGTGCGTAAGGGACGTGTAGACGATGTAACCGCCACTGGTGTGTAAGGCTCCTTTGGGTTTGCCGGTGGATCCCGAGGTGTAAAGGATGAACAAGGGGTCCTCGGCGTTCATGACCTCGGGTGGGCAGTGATCTTCGGCCCTCGCCATGAGCTCCCGAGCGTCGAAGTCGCGACCCTCGACCATGTCGACCGCAATGCCGGTGTGCCGGAACATCAAGACCTTGACGTTCGGATCGCACTTCCGGAGAGCCTCGTCGGCATTCGCCTTCAGCGGCACGACCTTACCGCCGCGCAGGCCGCCGTCCGCGGTGATCAAGAGCTGCGCTTTGGCGTCGTTGATGCGGTCGGCGAGGCTGTCGGGCGAAAAGCCGCCGAAGACAACCGAGTGGATGGCGCCGATCCGGGCACAGGCGAGCATGGCATAGGCGGCCTCGGGGATCATAGGGAGGTAAATCGTGATCCGGTCGCCCTTCTTGACCCCTATGCTCTTGAGCACGTTGGCGAGCCGGCAGACCCGATCGTACAGTTCGCGATAGGTGATCTTCTTGTCGATCGCCGGATCGTCCGCTTCCCAGATGATCGCGACCTGGTTGGCCCGCTGGGGCAGATGCCGATCGATGCAATTGTAACAGACGTTCAGCTCGCCATCCTCGTACCACCTTATCGAGACGTTGCCATGGAAGGTCGTGTTCTTGATCTTCGTGGGCTTCTTGAACCAAGTGATCCGCTCGGCCATCTCTGCCCAGAAGCCTTCGGGATCTTCCACCGAGCGGCGATACATCTCGACGTAGCGCTCACGGTTGCAATGCGCGCTCGCCGCCCAAGCCGGGTCGACTTTGAAGAGCTCGCTCATCGATCCCTCCCCGATGGCCCCGCCGAGGTTCCGGGCCCCCGTCTCCGGGCGGGGCTTATCCCCACTTCGATCCCGATCTCAAGCACGCGGGGACGTTATGCCGCAAGAGCGGTCTTCCGACGTTATCCCCGGATTCTTCAACAGGTTGTGGGTAATTATCTGTGCCGGACTTGCTTCCCCGGTCCAGGCTCGTCAACCCTGGGGACGGACCCCGGTATTGCGCAACCAAGACTCGATCGTCGGTAGGATCCGCTCGACGATCACCGTCACGCCGGCTGCGTTGGGGTGGATCCCGTCGGCTTGGAAAAGATCAGGCCGACCGATCAAACCGTCGAGAAAGAAAGGGTAGAAGGCGAGATCGTGTCGATCGACGACCCGCTGGTAAGCGACAGCGAAGGCGGCGCCATACTCCGGGTCGAGGTTGGCCGGCGCCAACATGCCGGCGATCATCACTGCAACGCCGCGCGTCCGGGCCGCCGCTACGATGCGCTCCAGGTTGGCCTCGAGCTGTTCGGGTGGCAAGGCGCGGAGGGCGTCGTTGCCGCCGAGCTCGACGAGGAGGTGGCTCGGCCGGTCCGCCAGCACCCACTCGATTCGGGCCGCTCCACCGGCGCTCGTGTCGCCGGACACGCCCGCATCGAGCACCGTGCAGGGCAAACCACGGCGGCGAAGAGCGCCCTCGAGGCGAGCCGGGAACGCCTCGGCGAGCGGCAGGCCGTACCCGGCTGCGAGCGAATCGCCGAGCACGACGATGCGACACTCGGCCGCTGCGGCGACCCGGATTCCGGTGGGGCCGGCTGTGGCGAGCATCATCAGCACCTTGCGGCGAGGAAGGGTGCGTTCCATGTCCGACCGGTGACCTCGCTGCCGCAAATCGGCCGGACGACCCATGATCGACCTCGACGACGTCCACCTCACGCTCGCGAGCCCGGCCGGCCCGGTCACAATCTTGCGCGGGATCGACCTGGAGGTCGAGGCCGGGACGAGCTTGAGTGTCGTCGGGCCCTCGGGCTCCGGCAAGTCGAGCCTCTTGGCGATCATCGGCGGGATCGAGCGGGCCACCTCAGGGCGGGTCGTCGTCTGCGGGCAGGATCTGGGTCTACTCGACGAGGACGCCCTGGCGCTGTTCCGGCGCCGGCACATCGGGATCATCTTTCAAGCGTTCCATCTCGTGCAGGGGATGACGGCGATCGAGAACGTGGCCCTGCCGATGGAGCTCGCGCGGCGTCCCGGCGCCATGGCGCGCGCCGGTGAGCTGCTCGAAGAGGTCGGCCTCTCGCATCGGACAGAGCACTACCCGGCTCAGCTTTCCGGTGGTGAACAGCAACGGGTTGCGCTGGCAAGAGCTCTGGCGAACGAGCCGGATCTTCTTCTGGCCGACGAGCCGACCGGCAACCTCGACGCTGCGACCGGCCGCGAGATCGTCGATTTGGTGTTCGACCTGCAGGCCCGGCACGGCACGACGCTCGTGCTCGTCACCCACGACGCGCGCCTCGCCGCCCGGTGCCGGCGGAGGGTCGTCATGGAGGCAGGACGTCTCACCGAGGTCACCGCAGCCGGCGTTGCGACCGTGGCTTCGGACCGCGCAACGGCGCAGGCCTGATGGCGCGGCTCGGCCTCGCTTGGAAGATCGCCCGGCGGGAGCTGCGCGGGGCGTTCCGGGCGCTGCTCGTCGTGTGGCTGGCCCTGGTGATCGGCGTCGGGACCATCGCCACCGTCGGAGTGCTGGCCGAGTCCGTGCGCGACAGCGTCCGCCGGGATGCGCGAGCGCTTCTGGGCGGCGATTTCGTACTCGAGAGCGCGAACTTGCCCGTGCCGGATGACGATCTCGAACGCTTGTTCGGGCCCGATGCCCGGTTGTCCACCACGGTGCGCATGACTGCTCTCGTGACCGGACCCGACGGCCGCAGGCTCGCCGTTGCCGTGAAGGCGGTGGACTCGGCTTGGCCGCTCTTCGGCTCCGTCGAGCTCGACCCGCCGATCCCGATTGCGACGGCACTCGAGGGGGACGGCGCGGTCGTCGAGGCGCCGCTCATGGCGCGCCTCGGAGTCGGAATCGGCGATCGGTTGCTCCTCGGAGAGACGAGCGTGCGCATCAGCGGCGCGATCGTGCGAGAGCCCGATCGGCTCGGCGGATTCGCCGGATTCGGCCCGCGCCTGCTCGTGAACGAGCGAACGGTCGAGCGTGCCGGACTGATCCGTCCGGGCGCGCTGTTGCGCTACGAGCATCGCGCGTTGATACCGCAGCGGGAACTCGAACCCGTCCTCGCCCGTCTGCGCGCGCTCGAGCCCGACGCCAACTGGCGGCTGCGAACCGCGGCTACGGTGGAGCCCTCGGTCGCCCGCTTTTCGGATCGGCTCGCGAGCTATCTCATGCTCGCCGGTGTGGCTTCGTTGATCGTGGGCGGCCTCGGAATGGCGCTCGCCGTCTCGGGCTATCTGGCGAGTCGGCGACCGTCGATCGCCTTGCTCAAGGCATTGGGTGCCACCGCTGGCGAGGTCGATGCGGTCTACGGTGTGTTGCTGGGCGCGGTCACGGTCTCGGGTGTCGGGCTCGGCCTCGTTGTCGGCCAGCTCGTGCCTTTCCTGCTGACCGCAGGGCTCTCGAGATTGCTGCCGATCCCGATCCAGGCCGGCTTCCACCTCGAGCCCTTGATGCTCGCCGGGGCGACCGGCCTCGCGACCGCTGCCCTCTTCGCCGGTTGGCCGCTCGCGACGGCGCGTCAAGTATCGGCCGCGAGCCTCTTGCGCGCGGAGGTCGACCCGATCCGAAAGTGGCCGCGCGGGAGCCGGCTCGGGCTCCTCGGGCTCGTGGCGCTGGGTCTGGCGGGCCTCGTCGTCGCGAGCGTCGACCGCCCCCTCCTCGGGGTCCTCTTCGTGGGCGGAGCGCTCGCCACGATCACGCTCCTGGCAGGGCTCGGGCGGATCCTTCTCCTCCTCGTGGTGCCGCTGTGCGCTCGGGCAGCCGTGACGCTGCGGCTCGCCGCACGCAACCTGTCGCGGAGCGGGAGCGGCTCTTTGCCCGTTCTGGTCGGGTTCGGGGCGGGACTCGGCGCGCTCGTCACGATCGGACTGGTCGAATCCAATCTCCGCCGCGAGCTCGGTGTTCGACTGGCCGAGCGGGCACCGAGCCACGTCGTGATCGATATTCAGCCCGACCAGTGGGAGCCGTTCCAGCGGCTCGTCGCCGAGACGCCGGGGGCGATACTCTTGCAATCGGCACCGACGCTTCGGGCTCGGATCACCCGGATCAAGGGGGAGCCCGTCGAGCGGGCGCAGGTCGCCGAGCACGTGCGCTGGACGATCGATCGGGATCGTGGCCTGACTTGGGAGGCCATTGCGCCACCCGGAACCGAGCTCCTGGCGGGCTCCTGGTGGCCACCGGACTATGTCGGGCCGCCCCTTGTCTCGATCGAAGGCGAGGTCGCCCGCGGATACGGAGTCGAGGTCGGCGATACGCTCGCCTTCAACGTGCTCGGTCGGACGCTCGAGGCGCGCATCGCCAACATCCGACGCGAAGTGAACTGGGCCGCCGGTCGGCTCGATTTCGTCTTCGTGTTGAGCCCGGGCGTGATCGACAAAGCACCGCACGTTCGGATCGCCGCACTCGAGCTCCCCACATCGACGGCACCGCAGTTCCTCGACCGGCTGGCGCGGGAACTTCCGAACGCAACGCCGATCGAGGTCGGCTCGATCGCCCGTGAGGTAGGGGCATCCCTGGAGAAAATCGCGCTCGCGATCCGCATCGTAGCCGGCATCACGCTCCTTGCCGGAGCGTTGGTGCTGGCGGCCGCGCTCTCCGCCGCCCGGCGTCGCCGCGTGCAGCAGACCGTGTTGTTGAAAATACTCGGGGCGCCACGATCGCAGATCGTACGCATTCTCCTGGTCGAGCATTTGATGCTGGCCGGCTTGGCCGGGGTCGCGGCGATCGTCGCGGGTGGGCTCGTCGCCTGGGCGATGGTCCGCTTCGCGTTCGGCATGGATTGGAACGTCAGCTGGGCACCGCCCGTCCTCGTGCTCGCCCTGGCGACGGTGCTCGCTCTTTCCATCGGAGCCGCAAGCGCTTGGCGGCTTCTCGGTCGGCCGGCAGCAAGCGTCCTACGCAGCGCGTGAGCCGCGCGTGCCAGCTGCGCGGATGCGCTCGACTGCTCTCTCGCTCGAGGCTCGATCCGTTCCGGAGGTGGTGGGCGCTGCTGGTTTCGAACCAGCGACCCCCGCCGTGTGAAGACGGTGCTCTACCGCTGAGCTAAGCGCCCTTTCGAGCCGCGGATCTAGGGAGGCGGCGGCGTTGTTGTCAAGGCGAGGTGGTGAGAGCATCGAGCGCGGGGAGAAGCTCGTCGAAGCCGTCGATCACGCGATCGGCACCGAGGGCTCGGGCCGGCGTCGACGTGTAGCCGAAACTCACGAGCACGCATTTCACGCCCAACCCGCGTGCGACGGCGACGTCGTTGGCGCTGTCGCCGACCATGACGGCTCGGCTCGGTGCCGCTCCCAAGGCCTCGATGGTCGCTGCTAAATGGCCCGGATCCGGTTTGCGGATCGGTAAGACGTCGCCGCCCGTCACGACGTCGAGCCAGGGGGCAAGTCCGACCGCCTCGAGGAGGCGTTCGCTCGGAGCTTGAGGCTTGTTGGTGCACACCCCGAGCCGGATCCCGCGAGCGCGCAGCGCCCGGAGTGCGGCCGGAACTCCTTCGTAAGGAAGACTGAACCGTGCAGGTTCGGCCGTGTACCGGGCCAGGAACCATGCGTAGAGCTCCTCGAGCCGATCGGGTCCGAGCTCCGCCCCCTGCCACTCGTGTGCACGGCGGATCAACATTTTGGCACCGTCGCCGATCATGCTCCGAACGGCGTGGAGCGGCGGGATCCGAAGACCTTCCTGCTCGAGGAGCTCGGCCAGGACGGCGTGCAGGTCCGGCGCGGTTTCGACGAGCGTGCCATCGAGATCGAAGACCACGGCCGACAGTGACATGCACCCTCCTCGCACTGCCCGATCCTCGTGCCGTTCCCGACGGGGTTGCTCGGGCGCAGCGCTGCGGCGAGAGATAGGTCAGCAGTCGGGTTCGGCCAACCGTCGGAGGCTTCGTGTCGCGCCTACCGCTCTCGATCGTCGTTTTGGCTGCCGGCAAGGGAACTCGGATGCGCAACGGCCGGCCCAAGGTGCTGCACCCGTTGGCGGGTTGGCCTCTGATCCGCCACGTGCTCGCAACCGCTCGCGCTCTCGACCTCGACCGTTTGGTCGTCGTGCTGGCGCCCGGAATGGACGAGGTCGCGGCCGAGGTCCGCGGGTTCGCCCCGGAAGCGCGAATTGCGATCCAGGACGCTCCGCTCGGAACCGGCCACGCTGTGGCTGCAGCGCGGGGCGAACTACCGACCGCCGGTACGGTCCTCGTCCTCTACGGCGACACACCGCTCTTGACCCAGGGGACGCTCGCCCGGCTCCTCGCGGAGCGGGAGAAGACGGATGCCGCGGTCGCGGTGCTCGCTTTCAGGCCGCCCGATCCGACCGGGTACGGTCGCTTGCGCTTTTCGGGCGACGAACTCGTCGAACTGGTCGAGGAACGGCACGCCGATCCAGCTCTGAAGGCCGAGGGCCTCTGCAATTCCGGAGTCATGGCGTTCGATGCCACCCGGCTTCCTCACCTGCTGGACGCGCTTCCACTGCGGCCGGAAAAGAACGAGGTTTATCTGACCGACGCGGTGGCCGTCGCGGTCGCGCGCGGCTGGAATTGCCGAGCCGTCGAAGGGCCTTGGGTCGAGGGCTTGGGCGTCAACAGCCAGCGCCAGCTCGCCGAGCTGGAGCGGCTCTGGCAGGAGCGTCGGCGCGCGGAGCTTCTCGACGGAGGTGTGGTGATGCCGGCGCCCGAGACCGTTTTCTTCGCGGCCGACTGCGTCGTGGAGCCCGCAGCGATCCTGGAGCCCTATGTCGTTTTGGGGCCCGGCGTTCGGATCGCAGCCGGCGCTGTCGTTCACCCCTTCTCACATCTCGAAGGAGCGGTGGTCGAAGCGGGAGCGGTGGTCGGACCCTTCGCGCGGCTGAGGCCTGGCAGCGTACTCGAGGCCGGGGCCCGGGTCGGTAATTTCGTCGAGACCAAGGCTACGCGTCTGGGCAAGGGTGCCAAGGCGAACCATCTGAGTTACTTGGGTGACGCGACGATAGGAGCGGGCGCCAACATCGGCGCCGGCACCATCACTTGCAATTATGACGGGTTCGCGAAGCATCGCACCGAGATCGGCGCTGGGGCTTTCGTCGGCTCGAACACGGCCTTGGTCGCGCCGGTGCGGGTCGGTGAGGGGGCGATCGTCGGAGCGGGCAGCACGGTGACCGAGGACGTGCCGGACGATGCCCTGGCGATCGCCCGCGGCCGACAAGAAACGAAGCCCGGAAGGGCGGGCGAGCTCCGGTCCCGCCTCCTCCGGTCGGCCGAAGAGCGGCGTCGGTCGTGAACTCTTTGCCCCTTACGGCCGCTCGTGGCATAGCGAAACAAAGTCGGGGGAAAACAGCATGCTACGAGTGATCCTGCTAGCGTCGGCGCTACTCGTGGTTGGTTCCGAGCTGGCATCGGCAGATCCCCTCGCCGACATCCGGGCCGGCAACCAGGCCTTTGCCGACGGCAGGTTCGAGCAAGCGGTCGCCGATTTCAGCCGCGCGATCGAAACCGGCGGATTGGACTCGGAGAGCCTCGCCCTCGCCTACAACAACCGAGGTGTCGCCCTCGGCGAGCTCGGCGAGTTCGACCGAGCCATCGCCGACTATCGGCGGGCGCTCGAGCTGAAGCCGGGCGACCCCAAGAGTGTCCGGAACCTGCGGATCGCCCACACCCGTCGAGGCCTCGCCGCGGCCCGGATGGGCGATATCGATCGGGCCCTCGCCGACCTGGCCAAGGCGATCGAGTTGGAGCCGAGCCACCCGATGGCCTATGTTCGGCGGGCCGAGCTCCGGCTGGAGCGCGGCGAGGTCGAGGCCGCGATCGAGGATCTCGAGGCGGCTACGCGGATCGCGCCGGACAACCGAGAGGCGCGAACGCAGCTCGATCGCGCTCGAGCGGCGCTCGCGGCACGCTCGAAACCGAGCGCTGTCGCCGAAGCCTCTCCGGCGACCTCGGCGCCGAGCCCATCAACGGACCCCCGGGCCGGTACCGCGCCTGAGAGAGAAGCGTTACCGACGATGTCGGTGCCTCGCGTGCCGATGACGCAGAGCGTCGCGGGCAGTGGTCCCGAAATTGCGCCGGCCCCATCTCCCGGTGGGGGAGGAATCGGCCTGCGTTTCCGCACAACAACAGATGTTTTCGTGCGAGCCGAGCCACAAACAGCGAGCCCAGCCATCGGTTCGTTGCGACGGGGTTCGGAGTTCACCGCACGCGGGGAGAACAAGGGCTGGTTCAAGATCGATTTGGCTGATGGCAGGAGCGGCTGGCTCTACAGACGATTTCTCGAGCCTGTCTCACCAACCGGTCAGTAGCGGCTGGTCAGCGGCACTCGACGGAAGGTAGAAGACCCAGGGGAGTCGCTCGCGCCGACGCTCGACAACAGCTCGAGATTCGGTTAAGGTTTCCCTGCTAAGAGCAGACGCGAGGGGAACTATTGGCTTTCGGCGTAGCCCGTCGAAAGCGCCGAGCGGAGCGAGGGGCAGCGTGGCCAGCGGCCAGCGGATCGCGGTTTCGGGGTTTCTCCTGGTCGTAGCGCTGGCGATTTCCCAGCCGGCCCACGCGCAGAATCTGACATCCATCGTCGTCGAGTACCCTTCGGGCAAAGTGCTGTCCGAATCTGGTGCGGACGTGGTGACCTATCCCGCCTCGCTGACCAAGATGATGACGCTGTACTTGACCTTCGAGGCATTGCGGGCTGGCCGGGTCGGAATGGCGACGCGCCTTTCCGTCTCGGCTGAAGCCGCACGGCAACCACCCTCCAAGCTCGGGCTACGGCCAGGGTCGACCATCCGGCTCGACGAGGCGATCCGCGCGCTGGCCGTGAAGTCGGCGAACGACGTTGCCGTCGTCTTGGCGGAAGGAATCGGCGGCTCGGAGGCGCGCTTCGCTCAGCTCATGAGCTACCGGGCGCGCGAGCTGGGGATGACCCGAACGCGCTTCGTCAACGCCTCCGGCCTGCCCGACGAGCGCCAACGGACCACGGCCCGTGACATGGCCGTTCTCGCGAGCCGCTTGCTGAGTGATTTCCCAGAGTATTACGGGTTTTTTGGACTTCCCTACTTCGTCTGGAAAGGTCGAACCTATCACAACCACAACAGATTGTTGGCGACATATCCAGGTATGGATGGACTGAAGACCGGCTACATTCGTGCATCGGGCTACAATCTCGCGGCGTCGGCTATGCGCAACGGCCGTCGACTGGTCGCCGTGGTGCTCGGCGGCGCGAGTTCGGGAGAGCGCAACCGCGAGATGGTGCGGCTACTCGATGAGGCCTTCGCCATCGGTCCGCCTGCGAACCCGGTGGCTGGGCCCTTTGAGAGCGCACGGCCGACAACCGCGGCGACGGGCGGACCCACCCGACCTCCGGCGGAAGCCTCTGCGCCCTCTGCACGGCCGAAAAGGCCGACGACCCTTCAGCCGCCGGCCGATTTCGGCGTGCAACTCGGTGCGTTCCGGGACCGCCGGACAGCGGGAGAAACGGCCCGACGAATTGCTCGCACGCTCCCGACGTTGAGAGGTGGTACCGTGATCGTCGCGGAGCCGAGGTCGCGAAGCCGGAAGTACGTGGCGCAAGTCGTCGGGTTGAATCGGGCCGATGCGCTCGGGGCGTGCGCCAGCCTACGCCGTGCCGGAAAGCCTTGTCTCGTGCTGGCGCCCAACGAACGAGCCGTCGGCTCTCGGTGAACCGGAAAGCCGATCCCGTGGGGGGCGAGGCTCTCGTCGGACCGAAGCAACGCTGGGACGGGCATTCTTGACTTCGACGCGCGGCTTGCCCGACGGCAGCGGCGCCATCGGATCGACATCGCACTCTCCGCGTCCGTGTGGATTGGCTTCCGCGGGGCCCGGATCAGAGGCCGAAGCCGAGTCGAATCGCAACCAACCCTCGGTGCCACCTGCACCCCTGGCTGGGTGTTTCCAGCCCGCATTCGCCGGCTCGAACGCTAGGGTGGTGATGCGGGAGGGATTCCCTAGAGCAACACCAGGCCGGTGCGGGGGAGCGTCTCAGAAATGCCGCCATCCCAGACGCTCGAGAGTAACGGGCTGGCCGCGCTCGTCGACGACCTCGAGGCCGGGTTCCAGGTGCGTACGACCGATGACGGTAAGGGGTAGCTGCAACTTTCGAGAAAGAGTCGAGAGAACGGGCGCCCGTTCGACCGGAACCGTGAAAAGGAGCTCGTAATCGTCGCCGCCGCAGAGGGCGCAGCTCCGGGCGCCCGGCAGGGCGCGCGTGGCTGGCGAGAGCGGTAGGGCAGAGGCCTCGATGCGAGCGCCGACCCCGGAAGCTTCGAGCACGTGGACGAGATCGGCCAACAGACCGTCCGAAATGTCGATCGCTGCGGTTGCGACGCCCCGAAGTGCCTTGCCGAGTTCGACCCGCGGCTGCGGTGTGCGATACCGTTCGATGAGCGGCATCGCCAAGTCTTCCGGTGCTGCCAAGCCGCGTAGGATGCGAAGGCCCATCGCCGCATCCCCCAGAGTACCGGAGACGCAAACGAGGTCGCCCGGCCGGGCACCGTCGCGGCGCAACGCTGTGCTCCGGTTTACCAGCCCGAGGATCGTCAGCGAAAAAAACGCTGGTCCCGTCGTCGAGACGGTGTCCCCACCGATCAGGTGAAGCCCGAACATCGCCTGGTCCCGCTCAAGGCCGCGAACGAATGCTTCGAGCCAAGCCTCGGAGAGCTGCGGTGGGCGCCCGATGACCGTGAGGTAGGCGAGCGGTTCGGCCCCCATGGCCGCGAGATCGCTCAAATTGACCCGCAGCAACTTGCCGGCCACGAGGTCAGCGGGGTCCTCGGGCAGGAAGTGAACGCCGGCCACGAGGGCGTCCTTGGCGACCACGAGCTGCCGCTCCGGTGGCACATCGACGAGAGCGGCATCGTCGCGAAGCGCCAGAGCACCCGGGAATCCAGCTGCAAGTGGGCGCAGAAGGCGGTCGATCAGTTCGAACTCACCCAGGCTCAAGGCCCACCTCGACCGGCTCGGAACCGAGAGGCGATCTTGTCGAGCACGGCGTGCACGAACCCTGGCTCGCCCCTGCTCGAGAACAGATGTGCGATATCCACGTACTCGTTGATGGCAACTTTGGCTGGCACCTCCGGTAACGCCGCAAGTTCGAAGGCTCCCGCCCGCAAGATCGCTCGAAGGACCGCGCCACAACGCGGGAGCGTCCAGCCTTCGGCCAGCGCGGAGCTCAGCTCGGCATCCAGCCGCGCTCGTTCCGACCAAGCTCCCAGTAGGACCTTGCGGAACCATTCCTCGTCGAAGGGCGTCCCGCTGCCGACCTCGCCGTTCGAACTGCGACCCAGGAACTCGTCGACGACGACCAGGGGATCGCCGCCACCCATCTCGAGCTGGTAAAGTGCCTGAACAGCTGCGAGGCGCGCAGCACGCCGACGTTCCATGGCCTCATTTGCGGCGGGCCTCATCGGACGCCCACTGCTCAATTCGTCGAGCCCGAGAAGCGGCGGCTGAGCGCCGCTAGCGCGAGGGCTGCCCGGGCGGCGTGCCCGCCCTTGTCCAACCGGTCCGGGTCGGCGCGCTCCAACGCCTGGGCGAGGTTGTCCACGGTCAGGATGCCGTTACCGATGGCCAACCGTTCTCGAGTCCCGAGCTCGACCAGGCCGCGGCAGCTTTCTCCGGCGACCAGGTCGTAATGCGAGGTTTCGCCCCGGATCACACAGCCGAGAGCGACGAAAGCCGAGAATTGGCCGCTCCGGCTCGCCATCGCGATCGCCGGCGGAATTTCCAGGGCCCCCGGCACCTCGACGATCGAGACAGAAACATCCGCCGCTCGAAGAACCCGCTCGGCGCCCAGCAGCAGGAGATCGGTCACGCGCCGATGATAGGGCGCCGCGACGATCAGCACCGCGGTCGGGCCGAGATCGGGGGGAACTGGTGAGTCGTCAGCGCGACCAGCCATCAAGACAGTTCCTCGGATCCGAGCGGCCTGGTCTCGACGACTCGCAGGTCGTAACCCTGCAATCCCACGATGGTGCGTCCGGTGTTCGAAAGGAGGATCATGTCACGGATGCCGAGCGCCTTGAGGATCTGCGCACCGATTCCGTAGACGCGCAGATCGGCAGGTGCGGACGGGTCGCGAGTCGAAACCTGGGTGAGCCGTTGCGACACGCTTTTCGGCGAGGGCTCGCGGAGGACGACGACCACGCCCCGGCCGGCCCGGCCGATCAGCTCCATCGCACGATGCAGTTGATCGCCGCGACCGCTTTCGCCCGCGCCGAGAATATCCTCGAGGATGTTCACTGCGTGGACGCGCACGAGGACCGGCTCGGCCGTCGTCACGTCGCCTTTCACCAAAGCCACGTGCTCGACCCCGTCGAGGACATTGGTGAAAACTTCGAGACGAAAGTCGCCGCCCCACCGGCTGTGAAACGGGGCCGCGAATTCGCGCTCGACGAGCCGGTCGTGACGCAACCGGTAGGCAATGAGATCGGCTATTCGGCCGATTCGAAGCCCGTGCCGCTGCGCGAAACGAACGAGGTCGGGCAGCCGGGCCATCGTGCCGTCATCGTTCATGACCTCGCAGATGACACCCGACGGATCGAGTCCGGCCAAACGGGCGATGTCCACTGCTGCTTCCGTGTGCCCGGCCCGAACGAGCACGCCCCCGTCGCGGGCCATTAACGGAAAGATGTGCCCTGGACTGCACAGATCATCGCGACGGGTTGCGGGATCGATCGCGACCTGGA
Organism: Geminicoccaceae bacterium; assembly: GCA_023512415.1. Classification (GTDB taxonomy): domain Bacteria; phylum Pseudomonadota; class Alphaproteobacteria; order Geminicoccales; family Geminicoccaceae; genus JANXAZ01. Next base: position 15,253 of record JAILZQ010000050.1, read on the forward strand.
TCGTCCGCGCCCGATCGGCAGCAGAAATACCCGTGGTGATCCCGTGGCGAGCCTCGATGCTCACGGTGAACGCCGTGCTCCTCCGCGATTCGTTGCCCTGGGCCATCAATGGCAAGCCGAGATGCTCGCAGCGTTGGCGGGTCAATGCGAGGCAGATGAGCCCGCGGCCGTGCCGAGCCATGAAGTTGATCACTTCGGCAGTGCAGAACTGTGCCGGAACGACGAGATCTCCCTCGTTCTCACGACCCTCGTCGTCGACGAGCACGACCATGCGGCCGCGCCGAGCGTCTTCGAGGATCTCCTCGATGGTCGCAATCGGCGAGCTCTCCGCTCGCGTCTCGGAAAGGATGCTGTCAACCACGATCGGCTCCGCGCGGAAGCGAGTCGAGCTGCCGAGCGACGTAACGGGCGAGCATGTCGACTTCCAAATTGACCATATCGCCGGGTCGACGCTCGCCGAGTGTGGTGACGGCCCAAGTGTGCGGTACGACCACAGTGGCAAAGCGGTCACGCTCGATTTCGGTCACCGTCAAAGACACGCCGTCGATCGCGATCGAGCCCTTGACCGCGACCAAAGGAGCAACTTGTGGTGGTAGCACGAATACAATACGATGCCCGCCGATCTTCTCTTCTATGGCCAGGATCGCGGCCACCGTATCGACATGCCCGAAGACGATGTGGCCCCCGAGTTCGTCACCGACGCGCAGCGAGCGCTCCAGGTTGACCCGGTCGCCGAGGCGCCAGCGGGCGAGCGTGGTACGCGCGAGCGTCTCGTCCGAAGCTTCCACGCGCCAACCCCGATCGGTGAGCCCAGCCACGGTGAGACATATCCCCGAATGGGCGATCGACGCGCCGACCGCGACCGGACCGAACGCGCCGAGGGGCGCGATCTCCAGCATGCGACCGTGACCGTCCTCGACCCGCTCGACAACGCCCTTGTGGGTCACGATGCCGGTGAACATCTCGCTCCTTTGGCCGCCTCGAGGACGAGCATGCGGTCGCAATCGACGCGGTGCTCCTCGATCGTTATCCAACGGTCCGCCGCATCGGGGCGCGCGACACCGAGCCTGCCCATGAAGGATACGCCGTCATCGCCCAGAAGGATCGGCGCTTGGAACAGCACGAGCCGATCGACCAATCCGGCGCGCACGAACGCCGTGGCCACTTCCCTCCCACCCTCGACGAGTAGGCGAGTGATACCGCGTTCGGCGAGGAGCGCCAAGGTTCGAGGGAGGCTGCCGGGTCCCTCGGCGGCCACCGCCTCGATTCGGACACCCAGAGCTCGAAGCGGGGCAGCACGAGTAGGGTCGGCCGAGCTACTGGTGACGAGCCAGACTGGCGTTTCCGAGGCCGTGCGGGCCAAGCGGCTCCCAGGGGGCAGCCGCAGCTGGCGGTCGAGCACGACGCGCACCGGAGAGCGAGCGGTTAGCCCGGGAAGTCGGCAGGTCAGCTCGGGGTCGTCGGCCAGTGCCGTTCCGATACCCACCAGCACGGCATCGTGCTCGAGACGCAGCCGATGCGCCCAAGCGCGCGCAGGCTCGCCCGTGATCCAGCGGCCCAGTCCGGTCGCCGCGGCGATCTTTCCGTCGAGGCTGAGCGCCGCCTTGAGGGTGACCGCCGGTCGGCCGGAGCGCAGCCGGGCCAAAAAGCCCTCGTGTGCACGTCTCGCTTCCGTCTCGAGACAGCCCACCTCGACTTCGAGGCCGGCGGCGCGCAACGAAGCCAGCCCACGACCGTCGACGCGCGGATCCGGATCGAGCATGGCGATGACGACACGGCTGATGCCGGCGGCCACGAGAGCTTGGGAGCATGGCGGGGTCTGGCCGTGGTGGGCGCAAGGCTCGAGTGTCACGTAGGCGGTCGCTCCTCGGGCCGCCGAGCCGGCTCGGGCGAGAGCCACCGTTTCGGCGTGCGGTCGACCACCTCGACCCGTCCAGCCACGGCCCACGATCCGACCGTCGCGCACGATCACGCAGCCGACCGCCGGGTTGGGCCAGGAAGCTCCCTGGGCACGCTCACCGAGCGCCAGAGCCAGGCGCATGAAGCGGATGTCCTCCCCGCTCATGGGCCGCCGCTACCGGCCGGCTGGAGGTCGGGCAGGTCGCGAATGAATTCCTCGAAATCCCGAGCGGTGGCGAAATCTTTGTAGACACTCGCGAAGCGAACGTAGGCCACTTGGTCGAGGGATGCCAAGTGCTGCATCGCGAGCTCGCCGATCCGGGTCGAGGGTATCTCGGTCTCCCCGGTTTGCTCGAGCTCGCGAACGATCCGGTTCACGAGCCGCTCGATCTGCTCCTCGTCGATACCGCGCTTACGGGTGGCGATACGCAGTGACCGAGCGAGCTTGTCTCGATCGAACGGTACGCGTCGGCCGTCTTTTTTGACCACGACGAGCTCGCGCAGCTGAACCCGCTCGAGCGTTGTGAAACGGGCTCCGCATTTCGCGCAGTGGCGGCGGCGCCGTATCACCGAGCCGTCCTCGACGGGACGCGAATCTTTCACTTGGGTGTCCTCGGAACCGCAGAACGGGCAGCGCATGCGCGAATCCGAGCGGGAGCGGGCTTGCGTCGAGGTCTAGCCCATCGGCACCGCGGCGGCAAAGCGGGCGCGGAAGTGCCCGGGGAGCGTCAACCGAGCTTCGCGACGCGGCGCGCGTGGCGGCCACCCGCGAAGGGGGTATCGAGAAAGGTCGTGAGACAATCGCGGGCGGTCGCTTCGCCGACGATCCGGCCACCGAGGACGAGAACATTGGCGTCGTTGTGCTCGCGCGCGAGACGCGTCGTGGTCACGTCGTGGCAGAGGGCCGCGCGGACGTGACGATGGCGATTGGCAGCGATGGCGATGCCTATCCCGGTCCCACAGACCAGCACGCCGCGCTGTGCGCGACCCTCGGCCAGAGCCTCTGCGACGGCGTTTGCCTGATCCGGGTAGTCCGCCGGCTCGGCGGAGTAGGTACCGAGATCGAGCACGTCCAGCCCGCGCTCGATCAAAACCTCCTTGAGCTTCTCCTTCAGGGCATACCCGGCGTGGTCAGCGGCAAGGGCGATCGTCTCGGACAATGGCGGTACCCCCAAGCGTCGGCCGCACGCAACGATAGCCCCGATGTGGACCCGGGGCCAGGGTCCGCTCTGCCGGTTGCAGGTTCCGAGAGCCGGGTGCGACGAACAGCACGTTGATCGCCCCTGCTTCGGCGACCGGACGTTCACCTTATCGCGGACCAGTGGCGCCGAGCACGCCGGTCGCGCCTGTTCGACAAAGGATGAAACCCCGCCGGATGCGGTCGGGATCAGGGCAGGAGCGGCGTCCCGAAGATCCACCTCGGCGAAGACAGGAGCGAGTCGCTTTGGAAAGGCCTGGCGAGCTGCTCACTCAAAGGGGCGATCGCTACGACCGGCACCGCGTCGAAATCGCACCGGCGCACCTCGATGGTCAGCCCGGCGCCGGCTCGGGAAGCCCTCTCCGTTCACCGCAGACACGTCACGCCCCGATCAACGTGAGGAACGTCAGCAGGCCAACAGCTAGGGAAGATCGGACGTGAATTGCTGAGGTGCCACACGCCCGGAAACTCGCATCAGTGAAGTTGAAACAGGCCAGCCGCACGCGTGTATCGGGTCGGCGTCAAGATCTTGGTACGTCCGACGGTCACGGAGTGAATTCTGGCCTCGATATTCTTGACCCAGAAGTCGAGGAACCGGTGCAGTTCGGGGTAATGGGGTGCGATGTCGAGATGCTGCCAGATGAAAGTCTGCAGCAAGCCGGGATGATCCGGCATATGGTAGACGATCTCGGCGGTCGCGAGGCGGTAGCCGTCGAGCTGGCGCACAAGATCGTCGTGTTGGCGGCGCATCCGTTCGTCTCCTCCTTCGAGATCCACCTCGGCCCATGATGCTCCGCACCGAGCGTCCGTCAAGCGCCGAGGCGCGATAAAGGTATCCATATCAATGGGTTAGCAGCCGCTCGCGGCGCCTGCTGACAAAAGCCGGAGGGAGCCCCTTGAAGCCGCGCGCCGCCACCGCTACATGGCAGGTCGGTTTGGCACTCACCGCCGGCGAGTGCTAACAGCCGGCAGGTCGATCGACGAGGAGCCGAGTGGCATGAAGTTCAGGCCGTTGCACGATCGTGTGGTGATCAAGCGGGTCGAGGAGGAGCAGAAGACCAAGGGCGGGATCATCATCCCCGACACTGCCAAGGAGAAGCCCCAGCAGGGCGAGGTCCTGGCCGTCGGCCCCGGCGCCCGCAACGAGAAGGGCGAGCTGATCCCGATGGGCGTGAAGGTCGGCGACCGGGTGCTGTTCGGAAAGTGGTCCGGCACCGAGGTGAAGCTCGAGGGTGAAGAGCTTCTCATCATGAAGGAGTCGGACATCATGGGTATCCTGGAGCCGGATACCGCGGCGGCGGCCAAGGCCGCCTGAGGCGACCGAGCCAACGGAGAGGTAGGACATGGCTGCCAAGGAACTGAAGTTCGCGACGGAAGCCCGGGCGAAGATGCTCAAGGGCGTCCAGACCCTAGCTGACGCCGTCAAGGTCACGCTCGGCCCCAAGGGTCGCAATGTCGTCTTGGAGAAGAGCTTCGGTGCGCCGCGCATCACCAAGGACGGTGTGACCGTCGCCAAGGAGATCGAGCTCAGCGACAAGTTCGAGAACATGGGCGCGCAGTTGGTGCGCGAGGTGGCGTCGAAGACGAACGACGTGGCCGGTGACGGCACCACGACCGCGACCGTGCTCGCTGCCGCCATCGTCCGTGAGGGCGCCAAGGCGGTGGCCGCCGGCATGAACCCGATGGACCTCAAGCGCGGCATCGACATGGCGGTCGATGCGGTCGTCGAGGACCTCAAGAAGCGCTCGAAGAAGGTCACGACCTCCGACGAAATCGCCCAGGTGGGCACCATCTCGGCCAACGGTGATACCGAAATCGGCAAGATGCTCGCCGAGGCGATGCAGAAGGTCGGCAACGAGGGTGTCATCACGGTCGAAGAGGCGAAGAGCCTCGAGACCGAGCTCGACATCGTCGAAGGGATGCAGTTCGATCGCGGCTACATCTCGCCGTACTTCATCACCGACAGCGAGAAGATGCGCTGCGTCCTGGAGGAGCCCTACATTCTCATCCATGAGAAGAAGCTCTCCTCGCTGCAGCCTCTGTTGCCGGTCCTGGAGGCGGTCGTCCAGAGTGGCAAGCCGCTCCTGATCATCGCCGAGGACGTCGAGGGTGAGGCGCTCGCTACGCTGGTCGTCAACAAGTTGCGGGGCGGCCTCAAGGTGGCGGCCGTCAAGGCGCCCGGCTTCGGCGACCGGCGCAAGGCGATGCTCGAGGACATCGCGATCCTCACGGCTGGCCAGGTCATCAGCGAGGACCTGGGCATCAAGCTCGAAAACGTCACTCTCGACATGCTCGGGCGTGCCAAGCGCGTGGTGATCGAAAAGGAGAACACCACGATCGTCGACGGTGCGGGCTCGAAGGAGGAGATCCAGGGCCGCTGCAACCAGATTCGGGCGCAGATCGAGGAGACGACCTCCGACTACGATCGCGAGAAGCTCCAAGAGCGCTTGGCCAAGTTGGCGGGTGGCGTCGCGGTCATCCGCGTGGGCGGCGCGACCGAGGTCGAGGTGAAAGAGCGCAAGGACCGCGTCGACGACGCGATGAACGCGACGCGGGCGGCCGTCGAAGAGGGGATCGTAGCCGGCGGCGGTGTGGCGCTCTTGCACTCGATCAAGGCTCTCGACAGTCTGAAGCCCGCGAACGACGACCAGGCTCACGGCATCAAGATCGTTCGCAAGGCGATCCAGATGCCCGCGTGGCAAATCGTCGAGAATGCCGGTCTCGACGGTTCGGTGGTGGTCGGTAAGCTCCTGGAGAGCAAGGACCCGAACTGGGGTTACGATGCCCAGGCCAACGAGTATTGCGATCTCGTTGCCCGCGGCATCATCGATCCCACGAAAGTCGTTCGGACTGCGCTGCAGGATGCGGCCTCTGTCGCCGGCCTCCTGATCACCACCGAGGCCATGGTGGCCGAGAAGCCCGAGAAGAAGGCGGCTGCCCCGGCCGGCGGCGCGGGTGGCGGCATGGGTGACATGGACTTCTGAACCGCGCACAAGGCTCGCTGATTGGGGGAGGGCTGCGGCGTTCCGCAGCCCTCTTTTGTTTCCGCGGGGATCGCGTTCCTCTGGCAGAGCCGGATGCTCGCCTTGTCGACACCACCGAATCGAGGTGGCCAACACGCTCACCGGCCAGCATGAAGACCAGTCGCCGGAGCAGGGATCGGTCCGGCCGGAGCGCCCGGGAGCCCGAGTTGGCGTGAGTCATCTTACCGGTGCGTGCCGATCCGTCAGCGGGCCGCCGAAGCCAGCGATCGGCGCGCCTTCTTCGAAAAGGCCGACGAGCGTCGGCTCACGCCCATCGCCGCCTGCGATTGCCAGGGCCGCCATCGATTGTGCATCGGCGTTGCGGTTCGCACGAAGCGGGACCCGTCACGCGGCGGGCCGCGCGAGGGGACAGGTTAGCTCGCCTCGCGAACCGTGACCCGCTTCACCCCAAGCCTCTCCGTCTCGAAGGCAATGCCACGGGTCCCGCTCGAATGCTGATCGTTTTCGTTCGGGCTCTTCCCTTGCCGTTCGACGGGCTCGTGACGGGGATCGTCGTACGCTGCTACGGTTCGGCTTGTCGTTGCGGTCGAGGCGCACCGAACGGTTCGGGAGAAGCGCGATGGCGAGTGTGGTACCGGCCGAGATGATCGCGATCCGCTGCGAGGGCCACGGTCGCCGCCGGCAGGATCACCGGCAGCAGGCCGTTCTTGACGCAGTTCTGCCGGAAGATGTCGCCCAGGCTGGGCGCGATGACGGCGCGGATGCCCCAGGC